>CAXBRM010000009.1:0-23054 GCA_963978305.1 uncultured Rhodospirillales bacterium | reverse complement strand
GATTAGGCGCCGAGCAACGTGGTCAAGCGGAAGCAATCGCGCGCAGCATTGACAAAGGTTTGTCTTTGGCAGTTCCTTCCGTCGCCATCGTGATTGGTGAAGGCGGCTCGGGTGGCGCCATTGCCATCGCGAGCTCAAGCCGCGTCCTTATGCTGGAACACAGCATTTACAGCGTTATCACCCCGGAAGGCTGCGCGTCAATTTTATGGAAAGACGCTAATTATGCAAAAGATGCCGCCGATGCCTTACGATTGACAGCGCAACAGCTTAACGAACATGGTATCGTCGATCGTGTGATTAACGAGCCTTTAGGCGGTGCACACCGAAACCCCGGACTTACTTTTCAGAAAGTTGCTCGGGCATTAAATCAGGCGATTGACATCACCCTCAAACAGACGCCTGGCTCATACAAAGAAGCCCGCCGCAAGAAATTCTTAGCGATCGGGCGTCTTGAAAACTAATTCGCACTAGCCTTGCAAAATAGTGAAAAGTTGCTGCACCTGCTCCTCAGTTAATTTTGGCAGCTTATCGGCGAAAAGTTTAGCAGCTTCAGTCTTCCGGTTGTCAAGCTGGCTCGCGTCAACTTTAATTATGCGACGCGAATTATCAGCCATGACAAACAAGGCGTCCGCATCATCCCAAATCAAGCCAAACTGATGGCAAATTGCGTGAATAATTCGGTCGCTGGGCCGACCCTTTTTGCCGCTCTCCAGTAGGCTCAAATAAGCAGGTGAGACACCCAATTTTTCAGCCAACGCCCTTTGCGACATGCCGTTTTGCTGACGCAAATAGCGGACACGGTTGCCAAATTGCGAACCTGGCGCGGCGAGAGATACGGTGTCAGCATCAGCACTCCCTTCGACGTTAGCCTTTCGACTTTCTGGACTGGTCAATCTCATCTTTTTGGCACTCGCTCTGGCCGTTTCAAATACAGATATAGCGCGCCCGTCCCGCCATCTTTCGGCTGAGCGTGAGTAAAGCCGACAATATATTTGCGGTTTTGCGGCAAATTAAGCCATCTCGGAACCTCATTTCTTAATACGCCGCCCCCTGACTGACCCAGACCTTTGCCTGTCACAAGGATAACACAACGCCTGCCCTGAACAACGGATGCTTCAACAAAGGAGCGCACTGCCTCAAAAGCGACATCACGCGTCATGCCATGCAAGTCGAGGCGGCCTTCAATTGGCAGTCGACCCTGCTTCAAGCGTACAGCCGTCCGTCGATCAATATTCGCGGTTACGCCGGGCATTAATGCAGGGTTATGCTGAACGCTATGGACCGATTTCGCATGGGATGCTTTTGAGCGATTCTGGTTTTCCACCAATTCACGCATTGCATCGTGGCTCGTCTGCGTGGCTGCGCTCACACGTTTTTCATTTTTGTCGGCCGAAGGATCTGCCAGTATCGTTGAGGAGCGAAGCGTGTCAGATCCTGTTGTATTGCGAACAAAAGCGTCGGACTTCAGCGGTATGACCGTTTTGGTCAAAGCATTCCATACTTGCTTGTCGTCTTGGCTTAGGGGTCGCTTGGTTTTCGGTGCCATTATCAATAGACCCAAATCACGTCAGCGCCCAAGTTGAGCGTTGGTGTCAGGAAAAGCGTCCAGAAGCTCATTTGGCGGCTGTTGTTGCGGTTTTCGGTCGGCAATTCTCGTTTTTCGACCGCCACGGCGACGAAGACTAGCGGGACGCGGTTTGATCACTTGGCCCGCATATGAGCCGTCGAAGCCAAAAAGTTCTCCGCTTAGACACTCTTTATCGTCGACTTGAACTGGTCTCTCATTGCCAAGGATTAAACTGCCAAATGCTAGCAACTGATTTAAACAATATTCCAGTCGCGCAGCAGCATCAACGTCAACGATGAGGTCAAATTTTTGCTCCCCCATATCGGCAAGAAAACTCTCTGCGCCCTGGACCCTGACCGCAAGACGAAGATCATCCTTGAGCAAAGGGCCCAATCTTTCCGCCAGCAATTCGTTGCCTGGTTCGACCAGGGCGACGACCCTGGTCCCTGGCTGCAACGCATCCATGACCCATGGCACGAGCCAAAGAGCGGATGGACCGATGAGCAAAATCACGCCCTCGTTACTGGTTGCCGACATGATGCGCGCTTGATTCAATAACGCTAAACTTAAGTAACCAGGCGCTTCGCCCAGCACAGCCTGAAAGGCTTCAAATTTTCGCGGCTTCACAGCTTCGGGCAATAAATTCAGTTTGTCATGCATCTTGGAAAACGACACCAATATCAGGGTTAAAATCCGCAAGTGGCCGATCGCCACCTTATTTAAATGGATCTAGGAAATGGATCGTCAAAAGCCAACCGTTTCCCGACCCATCATCGAACAGGAATAAAATTTGGTAACAAAACTCGATAGGTGCCCTCGCCCCACATACGACCCGCACGGGCAAAGGCTTCCCCGCCATGCCCCCAAAAATAGTCGCCACGGATCTCGCCTTTAATTGCCGTGCCAGTATCCTGAGCAAGCATGAGACGCGCGACGTCTACTTGCCCGTGCCCACCCGAGCCAGGCACATTTGTTGTAAGCCAAAGCGGGACATGCAGCGGGATAATGCTTTTATCAACGGCCATGCTACGCTGCGGTGTCAATAGCGTGCCGCCATCACCGCGGGCTGCCTGGGCAGTGTTTACATCGAAAAAAATGTAACGTGGGTTGAAATTCATGATCGAGCGCGCGACTTGAGGGTTCGCAAACAACCAATCCCGATAATCCTGTATGGATAGACCGTTGACATCCCGATCATACCCACGCGCTTCCAAAGCCGGCAAAATGCCCTTGAAATCATGGCCATTGTTGGCAGCATAGCCCACACGAAGCGTGTCACCATTGGGAAGGCTAACCAAACCAGATCCTTGGATTTGCAAGAAGAATACATCAACGGGATTATCGACCCACAGCAGTTCAAGCCCCTGTCCCGCCAGCACACCAGCGTCGATCTGAGCCCGATCGAAATAGGGAATACCGACACGCAGGTCATCCGGCTTCCGATACAATGGCCACTGATAAGGCCCGCCACGAACCAAAGAGCCATTCAACGATGCTTCATAGTAGCCCGTGAATTTGCCCGGTCCTGGCACAAAATAAGGTTGGAAATTCTTTTCAAAAAACTGGCGAGCAGCTCGGTTCGTTTGTCTCGTGCTGGCTGCTGTTTGACAAAGTTGCTGCCACTGGCGCACAGAGCCGCCATAACTCATGTCGCCCATGGAAGCCGTCGCAGACTTTGCATTGATTGTGTCGCAGGATCGCAAAAACGCAAACAGCGCTTCACTGTGCGCATCTTGGCGCCAACCTGGGAGGTCTCGAAAAGAAATCGGGCGCCAATGGCTGGGCGCAGACCCGTGGCCATCGTCGCGCCAAAGATGGACAGCACTGCTACGTGTACCAGACGGTAGAGTTGGATCGCCTTTACCATCAAACAAATTTCGAAGCGACAACCAAAATGGCTCAGGCGCAGGATTGTCTGTTTGCTCCAATACTGCCCGGTTTCGAACGCTGACGGTTTCACCGCGGCTTGACAATTCGATTGCTTCTGTCATCGAGGCTGAGGCGGTTTGCGTGTACCCATCCTGCTGCCAGCCAGGACCCGAAGTACAGCTTGTTAACAGCACAAAAACAAATGGTACCAGAGCGCGTGAATGGGTTTGCCACCTCTGCGCGACCACCGCTTGCGTAATGCCACGGATTGTCAAAACCATAAGAACAAGCTTCAAAATCGCACCCAAATTATGAGCGCATAAAATAAATCAATAAATGAGACGGAAATAAGATAAGTCACAGACCAAGTCTAGGTAGCCCGCCATCAATCAAAGCAAAGCCTTTGAAAATAAAGCAGCCTGTTGCAAAATCACTATGCTGCCGTTTGAATCAAGGTCCAATTTGGATCGGTCGCTGATATCTGTCGCGAGAAAACCCAATGGTTCGTGACTTTTTGAGGCTGGGTCTGAGCATCCTCAACCGCCACATCCTGTTGATCCGTGACGACACTGGTCTGTAGACTTTCAATCCGAACACCCACGTAGGCGATACCACGATCCAGCTCAGCAGACTCGTAAACCACTTTCGGTTCTTCAAAAATTGTGAAGCTTAACTTGTGGCCCTCTTCTTCCCGCGCCCGGATCGCGGTTTCAAAAGCAGCGTAAATTTCCTTGCTCACCAGCGAGCTTAGGGTGTCTCTGTCACCTTCAGCAAATGCCGTCATGATCATATCAAAAGCCGATTTTGCACCGACCAAAAAACCTTGTGCGTCAAATTGGGCATCGGCGGCACTAATTTCCGCAATCGCACCGACAAGGGTGTCATAGTCTTTACCGTCTGCAACAAACTCTTGGGATAGAGGACTCAAGGCCCCTCGCATATCATTCAATAGAGGCGGTTCTGGTTCTGTTTTTGATGACTCGGTACCAGGCGGGGTAGACGCTTCAGGCTTGAAATCCTGAACATGCCCCTGCTGAGTGCCCAAGATGTCATTGAGCTTCCATATTAAGAAAACCACAGCGATCAACAGCAAACCAATAGCAATAGACATTTGCACTTACTTCCAGCCAACAAACACACTCAACAGGTAACAGAATTTTGCTTCCGTGGCATATATATCAGAATTATGGCGCGATAAAACAAGACCAATCTGCCGCTCAGCAGCTGCGCCATTTTGACGGGAAAAAAACCAGTGTATCAACCAGCGCTCAGGTTTAGACACCCAGATCATGACCTTGTATTTTGAACGCTACGCTCACACATCACCGATATGATGTTGTAGTAAAGGCAACAGGAATTTTTTACCGAGGTTAGAGGTTAGGAGCAGCGAATGCGTTGGGTCATCTTTGCGCTGTTTATTGTACCAGTCGTGGAAGTTATGCTTTTTGTCACAATCGGTGGCAAGATCGGCGTGCTATCGACCCTTGCGATCGTGTTATTAACAGCCGCTTTCGGCAGTTGGCTTCTGACCACCCACGGTCGGGGCCTGCGTCAGAATTTTCAGAATGAAATGCAAACCACAGGCTTCCCGGCGCGATCAATATTTGACGGACTATGCTTGGGCGCGGCAGCGTTGCTGTTGATGACGCCGGGATTTTTTACGGATGCCATTGGCCTTTTGCTGTTTGTCTCACCAGTACGCAAAATGTTGTTCAGAATTTTATCCCAACGGGTTGAACACCATGGTTTTATGCACTGGCAAAGCGACAAGGCAATGGATGGCCAATGGTCTTCATCAAGTGGCGGTCCTATTATAGAAGGCGAAACAGATCATAGGTCTGAAGCACCATCCGACCCCCAAAAATAAATGCATCATCTCGAAAGTGAACAAAAAACCTCATTAATTTGTTTGATAGCGTTTGCTATCAGCTAAGGTAGTTTGCTACACTGGTTCGCTGTGACTGGCTTGTACCATTACACCCCAATAGCCATCCAACAGAAGCCTTAAGCAACCGTAGAACTGGAAGCACACGTGACGGAAAATACCACACCAATCCCTGGAACAGAGCAACAAAACCAGCGCGGCTTTAGTCTAGCCCACCAGTACGTCAAAGATCTATCATTCGAAAATCCCAACGCCGCTGAAGTAGTCAAACATCGTGCGTCACAACCAGCGTTCAAGGTCGAGGTCAACACGACGAACCGAGAGCTTGGCGGCGGCGCTTACGAAGTTGATCTTATCATCAACGCGTCGGCAACGATTGCTGATCAACAGGCGTTCATTGTAGAGTGTGTTTATTCCGGCATTACAATTTTAGGCAGCGACATTGTTGCCAATCCCCAATTGCTAGAGGCGGCTTTGGTCGTAGAGACGCCACGAATGTTGTTTCCTTTTGCGCGTCAAATTGTTGCTGATGCCACCTCAAACGGCGGGTATCCCCCGCTGCTGCTGCACCCGATCAATTTCAACGCGCTGTTGCAACAGAAAAAGAAAGCTCAGACTGGCGAAGCTGGCAGCCCGGTGATCAATTAGCAAAATAGCATTAATACGCAAAACTAAGATGCTCACGTTGTAGCCAAGGTTAGCCGACCCTGTTTGTGTCATACTCTCCTGGCAAACATCCTACAGCTGACTGAGCAATCAGACATGTTAATTTGCTCCAATAAGACCCGATCCATCTATGGCATTGGCTGGAAAGTTTCTGTCTCAAAAACTGTAATACCAAGGGAATTTTGCAAGTACTCAAATAAAATAGAAAATTAATTTTACTTCGCCAAATCAGGTAATTCGTTGACTCATAGAGAATGAGATGCAAAATTTTTACAGGGATTTATTTGGGAGTGGAACCAATGCAATCAATTGAGGTTAAAAATTTTACAAATCAGGCTGACGAAGTTGCAAGCCCTAATAATGCTAGGGTTGAAACGGTCAACGTCGGTGGCCAGCGCGTGATGCGGCTTACGCTTCAACCAGGCTGGAAGTGGTCAAATGACATCAAGCCGATGGTTGGCACGGAGAGTTGCACCGCCAAGCATGTCGGTGTCATCGTAGATGGTCAAATCACCTGCCGCCATGACGATGGAACAGAAGTTACATACAGCGCTGGCGACGCCTATTACATCGCGCCGGGACACGACGCGTGGGTGGTCGGCGACAGCCAAGCGGTTGCTTTTGAATTCCATGGTGCCTGGGGCGAAAAGCACTGAGGACAATTTGGCCCCAAGCGATCACATGGATTGGCTTTAACAGAGGGTCGCTATGAAGCCGATCCGTTTGGGTCAGCTTTGGAGCCACAACTTCTGGTGGAACCCGTTAAGGGGCGCCCTGGAACGATAGGTCACTCAAATGAGTCACTACATTTGATTCGAGGATTGCCCCGGCGGCAGCGCGTTTTGCGCGCAACTCCTCGTGCGTGGCGAAGGCCTTCATGGCTTCTGGTGAATCAAATTCAATAATCACCAACATTTTATTGTCGTTTTCTTTTTCAGAACCAGCAAAGACCATACGGCCACCCAGAGCCTTGAATTCCTCTTCATTCTCCAAGTACATATCTTTCCACGACTGAAAGCCCTTGGACAAATCCTGCGTCAACATAACGAACATATCTATTTTCTCCCGTTCTCAAGATCGCACGAATAACAATGACTTTTGAAACTGAAAACACCAGCCTTAACTGCTTTGTATGTGGATTATGACAAGTTTTTTACCAACATTTTGGTTCTGTCTCTATTTTTTTCATATTGACCAATGGGTATAATCTTCCATGGATCATTTAGTGTAAGCATATTTCAAAACTTGTCGATGGTTAAGGCAATGACATACCGAATGCTTGCAATCTCGTTCAGTGTCTTCATGCTGTCTGCGACCGTTGGCATGGCGCAACATACGCGTATCGAAGGCCTCAGTTGGGCGGACTTATCAGTATCGCCCACCACAGCGAGCGGTTTGGTCAATAGCTGGCGCGAAGACTTTGTGGCCCTTATCGAGACCGAGGGTGATTGCGCAGCGCAATGGTACAGCGGGCCACCAGCGGTGTACCAGGCAAATTGTACATTCCGGGGCGGAACAGTATATTTGACCGACGCGCCTTATCGGCGACAATCAACCTTAACCTTGGGATGCGACATCTTCCAACAGTGCGGCGGCACGCTCCGCAAGATTGCTCAACAAGTAGAGCCCGGACTGCCGGAACATTACCACCAGCGGCCGTCAGCGCGGGGCGTGGGCATCGAGTATGTGGGGCGGCAAGAAACCGTTGTGATCTCGGCCGGCAAACATGATGTGTTTGACAGCATCATCATCATCCGCACATACCCCAATCATTACGACTAAGCGAACCACACCAGATCGACACCAAAAGATATTTAATTAAACTGATGGCTTGGACTCTTTTATCATTGAAGCCGATCCGTGGCACTCTGTTCACTATCATAGACTACCAATGGCGGATTAATTTGTAAGCTGCTTTCTGTGCCGTGCACATCGCGTTCAAAATTGCCGACTGTTTCCTGACGGTCCGATTGTTGGTTCATCAGCGCGATCACCTCCGAATATATCGCGTAAAGGGTTTCAAGATCGTGCTGGCCTGTTAGGCACCAAATCACAAAATCACCGATTGAGGATTCTTGCAATAAGATCCGCCGACGTAGGCCCGCTTTCAGCCAGATCGCATCGATTTGGCTTTTCAGTGGCTCGGTGTTTATCCATGCCATCATCTTCAGCCACTTCTCTTTTTTACCGGGCAGGATCGGCAAGGCTACTATTGTCATTGAGGTTGTTGTCACTGAAACTCCACCAAATTAGTTGTTGTTAGACTCGTGATGCTAACTGCAGGCATCAACATTGCTGGCTTCTACATGTGATTTAAACAGAGCCTGTCTTGAATTGTTACAGTAAGCTGTTGGGAATTTTCTCCTAGCCGGCTGGGCTCTCACTATCGCAGATCAGGCTAGGGTTTGGTTGTATCTCCGAGAGATCAAGGTCGTGTACTTCTTTCAAAAAGGCGGCAAAACGTCCCGCCACTTCTGGCTGTCGGTTCAGCAAGGAAATCATCTCCAACATCGTCGGGCCAAAGTCCTCCTTTGGATTTTTCCCTTCGTGAGTCCAAATCACGAAATCTTCATAGGGTGTTTCTTGCAAAATAACGCGCTGGCGCAGATCAGCGTCCCGCCACAGCTTGTCTACCTTCGGTTTCACAGCTGGAGAATTGATCAATGCAACCATTTGCAACCATTTTTCTTTTTTACCAGGCTGGATTGGCAGGACTATGACTGTTGTTGGCATCGTTTCATTATTCTGCGTTCTAATTCTGCTTCGAGATCGCTAATACAGACTATATTAGTCTAATTAATAATACCAATAAATAATACCAATAAAAATTTATTGCATAAAAATTGCTCTATGCATAATTAAATTTCTTTTTTATAAGATTTTTCTTCTATATATTAGCAATGTTAACGGCGTTTACTGTTCTTTAGGCCATCAAGAAAGCTTGTTTCGCCGAAGCATTATCGAATGCCCAACTTAAGATTGCCAAAAGATAGACCGATAAAGATCGACAAGCGTAGACACGGCCTTGAACATGGAGATCCTTCGGGAAAGCCCCAGCGGCCAACGGGCAAAATGACCAGGATCAATGATTCAGCGACAAAAAGTATCGCTGATCCGTTGTGTCGGTTGGGTGCTGCTTTTGCCAAACAGAAAGGTCATTCCTGTCGCTCGGTCACCGATTGATCAGACTTGAATTTCCGATAGTCGGCTGCCCAGTCGGATTTTAGCTGATCGCCCGCAGTATTCTGGTCTGCCGGTTTTCCGCGCACAAACAGAGCAACAATCGCAGCAATAATCCAAACAATTGGCGCGCAGGCAATCCCCAATATGACGATTGCCAATGGCATGACCTGATATTCGGGTGTGCCTTGTTGAGTCAGCAAAAACCATAACAGTGGGGCGAACGCCAGGACCGTCCATACCACTGTAAGGATTACTGACCATATCAAAAAGCGGACCAAGTATCGTATCACCGTTCAGTCCCTGTTGGTCTGTACCAAAAAATTTACCCCACACGTGTGACAAGATTGGTTTTGTAGCACGTTTTTTGTTCCTGATGTTTATGACCAAGTTTTATCTGAGGCCGTTAACTGCGCCCGACTGGATAGTCTGTGACACGAAACAGAAAGACTTGCGCGCTATTCGAAAGATAGCTTTCAAAAGAGTGCCATAATTCTCCCTAGACTCCCATGAAGTGACAATGTCGGGGTTTATACGGATGCATCGATTTGCTTTGTTACTCATGTTGCTGGTCAGTTGGCCGTGGCTTGCTTTTAGCCAACGTGATTTGGCGACAGATGACCATACTTTGCGGCAACCAGAGCCCGCGGCTTTCCATCCTTTCGAGGGCACCTGGTGGGCTAGCAGCATTTTTGATCAAGCGGGCGAAGCGATTTGGGCGGGCGGCA
Source organism: uncultured Rhodospirillales bacterium (assembly GCA_963978305.1). GTDB lineage: Bacteria > Pseudomonadota > Alphaproteobacteria > UBA7985 > UBA7985 > CAXBRM01. The sequence goes on along the minus strand of CAXBRM010000009.1, from coordinate 13,159 downwards.
TGACCGGGCACAAGCTCGTGCTGTGGGTCAGTCAAGATGGTTCGTTTCAGACCAAGGACGAATGCAATATTCTTAACGGCACGTTCGAGAAGCTCAACGCGGCGCAGGTTTCTGTTGCGCCCATGCTGAGGACAACCAGGATGCTCTGCCTTGGCGAATATCCGCCCAGGATAGATTTCCTGCGAATCAGTCGGTTTGAGCGTAGCGGAGGGCATCTTCGCTTTTATGACGCTGTCGGTTTGCCTGTGGCGACCTACTACGACGTAGAAAGCATGCAGCGTAAATTCGATACACCCTTAAACAATTGATAAACCACGGGTTTTTTGCCGCTAGTCACACACTAATGCTATCCTCGCACTGTTGTGATTAGCTAGCCACAGTCAGGTGGCAAGGGCGCTAAAATCGAAAGGTATATTAACGACGATCGCCCACATCAGAAGAATGATAAAAGCGATTGCAATCCCCAAGAGCACCAACAGCGCTGCGTGGAAATTCACCGAATGCATCAGGATATACCACCGCATAACCTTACTGGGTAATCAGATGGTGGGCTTCTTCAATGTCGGTTCCCAACCCGCGCGACCGGTGATACGCATTTCGTCTTCAAAAACGACAATAGCACCATCGATCAATTGAAACTTTTTGCGATTTTTTCTAGCCAGAAATTAATAATGTTAGGTTTTAATCATTCGCAATCGCTTGGCTATAATAACGCATAATGTTATGAACGCATACTGGCATGTTCATATGAAAGGGAAGCGATATGTCTCAGTCAGTCAATAACCAACAGGCTTTTCAAGACACCGGTTGGTCAATTTTCAGTTTCTTTACTGTTGCCTTAGTGATTAACGCTGTCACCATTGCGATTATCTCGACCGGTGATCTTAGCGTCGCCATCAAAGCACCAGTCACTGCGATGGTCATCTTTATGAACATCATGGCGATGATTGGCCTTAACGCCAACATCGACGACGCTCAAGCAATCTTGGCAGGCTTGTCAGATGAAGAAAAACAAGATAGGCGGTACCAGAATTGGATAAACGCTCCGTTTATCATGTACCGCTCGTTGATGGTGATTGGATTTGGCGCTCTAGCCCTTACTCAACTCTGGAGCATGTATCTGGCTTAACTGATCGCGATTGAACAGCTTGACATTCCTGTCAATCGCCGGGCTGGCCCGGTGAGTTTTATTCTCTCATGATTCTGACGGCTGAAAGCCGGATTGGGTGTATAGAGAACACCACGGGGCAATGAGGGAATTATTATTTACGCAGAAGCAAAAGCGCGGGCTCTACGAAACTGGAGCCCGCGCTGCTTTATTTTAATCAAACGGCCTTCATGGCGTGAGCCATTTTTTGGCTGTCGTCATAAATCCAAAACTCTTTTATTTTTCCGTCGACAATTTTGTGAAAGTGACCAAAGTTTGCATCCAATCCGTCGGCCGAGGCGTGGATCTGAGTAAAAACCTGGTCACCTTCCGCGATCATGTTCACTGGCGTCACTGTAAAGTTCTGATATCTATCCGCCGTCATGGGCAGCAGACGCAACCAGGCGTCAAGCCCCTGGTGTGTCCCGGACAGAATGTGCATACCGTTCATCACGACTGTTACGTCATCATGATACAAAGCTGCGAATGCCTCCATGTCGCCTGTTCTAAAGCACTCATAGTGTTTTTCTACCAGTTGTTTTGGTGTCATTTGATTTTACCCCTAAATTAATTTGCTTGTCACTGATGCAGTTTAACCGATTTTTCCTAATTGGAATAAAATAACAATACTTTAAGTTAAGTAATTGCAATTAAATCGATAAATATCAAAACTTATAATTTCATAAACATGTAATATTTATGCCTCTTATCCTCAAAAAGATGAAAACTAGGAGATCTGAGATGCACGTACAGGTAATTAATTTTTCTTTAGCGATCAGCCACGATGAATTTGCGGAGGGTGCCGTCGAGCTGGCACCAATATTTGCTGAACTTCCAGGACTGATTTCAAAGCATTGGCTGGGCAATCCGGAAACAGGCATCTACGGCGGGGTCTATCTTTGGGAAAGCCGTGAAGCCTGCGAGGCGTACATCAACGGCGAGGTTTTTGCAGCAGTGCGTGACAACGAAAACCATATCGATGTCATCTCAAAGGATTTCCCAATTCTAGAAGAACCCACCAAAATCACGCGCGGCCTGTAGGCGCTTGGAAGCCACCAAAACCAATTCAAGGTCAATAGCAAGCGATTAGATTGTGACGATCGCTGATAAGGTCGAGACCTCATCAGTGTCAGAAGTATGTGAAAATCTAATATTAAAGCTTGGTACCTAAGCAATGGCGTGCTGTCTTTGTTGGGGGCGAACAGCATGGCCCGAAGCAAAGCCAAAAGGAACGCAAAAATGAAAAAGCTGCAATCCACGATCTTGGGAGCGATCTGTTTTATCGTTTTGAGCGTGCCAGTCGCTGCTGCCGATACCTTACCGTGCGAGGCCGACGTGTTCGCGCACGAATCTATTAACCAAGCCTATGTTTCTCGCGTTGAGCGCGCTTATATCGCTGCATGTGAATTTTTTGGCGGCCTTGACGCTCCGCTAGAAATTTGGATCTCGGCGCGAGATCGCAGTCATCAACAAGAACTGATTGTTCAATGGTGTGAGCGGCGAAAATTGCTTGAGGGGCGTTTCAATCAATGTAGGCGCTCGCAAATTGGCGGATCAAACTATAATAGTTGGCAAAATTTAAAGCATGCCTACCATCACATTAACCTCGAAAAATTTTCTGACAGCCGAAGAGATCCATCAGCCGAATATGTAGCAATCCATGAGTATTTCCACGCGTGGCAAGCCACCCAAATCGGGCAAATGGAAACGCCAGAATATATCATGGGTCTAAAATTAGGGAAACTCCGTGACGGGTCGCGACCTTGGTTTAGCGAAGGAGGTGCAACCTATCTGTCGCATTATGTTTGGTCGCTTGAAACGCAAGCGAGCCGGAATCACCTCCGCGATGAAATGGAGCGTTATTTCGATCGTTCGCGACATGCGTTCAATGACCTTTATGATGGCAAGCTTAGCATTAAGGAACTTCGGTATGGCGAGTGGAACGAGGGCGGTGAAGATGCTTACAACATATCGACATGGGCAATTGCTTATCTTATCGACTTAGTGGGCTTAGAAACATTTATCGCCATGCATGGCGATCTGCGCGAAAAGACCTTCGAACAAGCCTTCTCCGATCATTTTGGAATGACCTCAGACGAATTTGACCGACTATTCAGGGCGTTTGTCTCAAGCCCCGAGTGGGCAAACCGAAGCAGCATTTTGCTGTAAACGATCGTTATCGAGCAAATAGACCAGCAACATAGGCTAGCGCCAGATCAGCTAAATCTGGAGCTTTTTTTGTACCATTGTCAACTGGTGTCACGGCTTTGTAATCTCACTGTGTTTTTTCATGAGCAATGGTTTAGTGATCAAAGGGAAGGTTTCTGTGATGTCTATGTTTGACAAGATGAAAGCGGCGCTCGGTAACCCAGAGGTTTGGGACACGTTGTTGTCTGACGATTTTGTCATGTCATCTATCCGGTCCGGCAACAACTACGGCCGAGAACAGGTGATCAAATGGAACGCAACGGCCAAACCAGAAGCATTTGAGCTCATTCTTGAAACAGACAGCATGCTGATTGTCCAAGGCCGTGACAGAAACCAAGACGGCGTTTGGGCTTACATGGATGCTTTTGAGCACAATGGCGATAAAGTCACCAGCTGTAAGGTCGTCATCGCGGGAGCCGAAGAACTTTCTTAACCCAGGGGCGCATCTGACAAAAGGATGCAAACAACCGTTAACTCAGGGCAAAAGATTTGACTTTTGCAAATTCAAAATGATCCGCGGCGTCCCGTTGAGCATAATAGACCTCTTCGACAACGCCTTCCTGATTGATGAGCACATCCGTCACAGCAATATTAAAGTGGCCATTGAACGGAATCGGCAAAAATCCCTTAAGCACTGCTGGAAATATCAAAAACGACTTGACCAGCGCCGCAGTCAGAAGTTTTGACCAAGACCGCTCGACGTCATATTTTTCGAAATACTCAAACTTTTCATCTGCCAGAATTGTGAACGGCAAGCCACCATGCCTGTCTGAAGTCGACTTCAGAGCCGACACCGGAGCATGAAAAATGCCTACATGAGTAAAATCGTCGCCCAACTCGCTGAAGCGCCGTTTCAATTCCATGAGCCGCAGGTTGCAAAAGGTACAGCCAGCGACGCGGTAAAACGTTAGCAGCACTTTTTTACCTTTTGTCTCCGACAGATTAAACAAAGTACCGTCCGGCTTCGGAAGGGTAATTTCTTCAAGGGTGTCGCCAGACTTGATTTTCATCGTATCATCCTAAGTTGCGGTTTCTTCAAAAATTACAACTTAATAGGTTATACTAACATATTAGTGTGTGTCGTGGAGAATAACACGTCTAAATTGCACAACTTTGACGCATCTGACTGTAAAGTAATCTGCCGACACTGTGATTGTTGCTCAGACGCGTAGCTTGTTATTGCCGCCGGCACGCCGGGTTCAACCATTATGCCTAGGTGATATTGTCCTTCTGGCAATACAGCTTTCCGGCGATCCATCGATCTATCCATCATGATGCGCTCGCGTGGTCTGATAATCGCTCACGACCTGTTGAGTGCGGGTTTCGGCGCAACCATGGATCGGCCTCAGTGTTTCATGAGGCCGTCAGCGAAACGCCAAATTCTCTCGGCTCAAATCCGACACCTTTGCTGCACCCATCAGCCGCATGTCGCGCTCCACTTCGTCTTTCATCAGGCCCAGCATCCGCTCGACGCCCGGCTGGCCAGCCGCCGCGAGGGCAAATAAATAAGCTCGACCCAAGCCCACCGCTTTGGCGCCCATCGACAGGGCTTTGACGATATGGCTGCCGCGTTGCACGCCGCTGTCCATGATTACGTCCAAGTGGTCACCAGCGGCATCGACGACGTCGCCGAGCGCGTCAAACGGCGCGCGCGCGCCATCCAACTGGCGTCCACCATGGTTCGACAGGATCACCGCATCACAGCCAAGTTTTGCAGCTTGCCTGGCGTCGTCGGGGTGGATAATGCCTTTGAGACAGAATTTGCCACCCCATTCGGCAATCATGGTTTCGATGTCGTTCCAATTCAAAGTCGGGTCGAGCATCTCAGTGAAATAGCGACCGATCGACAAAGCGCCGCCGTCCATGCTGACGTGGCTGTCGAGCTGCGGCAGGCTAAATTTCTCATGGATTAAATAGTTGATCCCCCAGGCGGGACGGATGGCAAACTGTGCCATGCCAGCCAAGGTCAAGCGGAACGGGATTGAGAAGCCGGTGCGTTTGTCGCGTTCTCGGTTGCCGCCAGTGATCGAGTCAACCGTCAGCATCATAATATCAACGCCCGCCTCTTTGGCGCGCTGCATCATCGCCGAGTTCAGGCCGCGGTCTTTGTGGAAGTAGAACTGGTAGGCCTGTGGCGTCTGGTACTTTTGGCGCATCTCTTCAAGGCTGACGGTCCCCAAAGACGAGACGCCGAACAGTGTGCCAAATTTTGAGGCCGCCGCCGCGACAGCCCGTTCACCCTGGTGGTGAAACAGTCGCTGCAAAGCGGTCGGCGAGCAGTAAAACGGCAACGCCAACTTATGGCCCATGATCTCGACCGACAGATCAATGCCCTTGGTGCCACGCAGCACCCGGGGCAGCAAATCAACCTGCTCAAAGGCGGCGGTGTTGCGACGTAAGGTGGTCTCGTCGTCGGCTGCGCCATCAATATAATGGAAAATAGGCCCCGGTAAACGACGCTTGGCCAATCGCCGAAAGTCATGAAAATTATGACACTGATTTAAACCCATGACCCCGCCATAAACACCCGGTCGTAATGCGTCGAAAGCCGGTTTTCCCGCCAATAGCGCGTTAGCGCGGGAAGGACTGAACATTTCCACCATCAACGTTGAGAATGTTTCCAGTTGATTTTGATGATGTCTCAGCTGCGAAAAATAAACAGGCTTCGGCGATATCCTCGGGCAACACTGACCTTTTTAGCAGGGAGCGATTCCGGTACATCTCCTCTAAACCTTCTTTGTCCGTTCCGTAAGTTGATGCACGCTGATCTAGCCAATCGCCTTCCCAGATTTTTGATCCGCGTAACACGGCATCTGGGTTGACAACATTAACGCGAATACCCGACTCCCCACCTTCCAGTGCTAAACACCGCGCCAAGTGTATTTCAGCGGCTTTGGCTGTGCAATAAGCAGAGGCGTTCGGTGAGGCTGCGAGCGCGTTTTTTGAAGCGACGAAAACAATTGAACCACCAATTTTTTGCTTCTGCATCAACTTAAAAGCTTCCCGGCTAACAAGGAAGTATCCCGTCGCAAGAATATTGAGATTTTGATTCCACAATTGTAATGTGGTTTCTTCAATGGGGGCCGAAGAAGCAATACCAGCATTGGAGACAAGAAAATCAATCCCACCGAACTCGATCGATACCTCTTGATAAACAGCTTGAACAGCCTTTTCGTCAGTCACATCCATAATGAAACTTCTGACACGATCTGGTCCGTATTTTGCGGCGAATGCAGTCTTGGTACTGTTTAAGTTCTCTTCGTTTATGTCCGTCAGCACGACACAGGCATCCTCGCTGAGATATCGATCTGCAGTCGAAGAACCAATGCCACCAGCGGCGCCTGTGATCAAAGCAACACGTCCAGCCAATGACTTTGACTTTGGCATGCGCTGCAATTTAGCTTCTTCGAGCAACCAATATTCGATATCAAAGGCTTCTTGCTCGTCTAGTCCTTGATATTCGCTCACCGCCGATGCTCCGCGCATCACGTTAATAGCGTTTACATAGAATTCTCCAGAGATCCGCGCCGTGGCTTTATCCTTAGCGAAAGTTATCATACCGACTCCTGGCACCAGATACACGACCGCGTTGGGATCGCGGATAGCCGGAGACGTTTCGCGTTTGCACCGATCATAATAGTCCTGATAATCTTTTCGATAGCGGGCAATCTGCTCGGGTAGATCTTCGAGTACCCTATCAATATCGGCATTATCGGGATCAAAGTTAATTACGACAGGGCGAATTTTTGTTCGCAGAAAATGATCTGGACACGAAGTACCGAGCACAGCTAACTCTTTCATTTGTGCAGCTGTCACAAATTCGAGTACCTCATCACTATCGTTAAAATGTCCAACCATCGGTTGGTTGCCAGAGACAAATCCACGAATTGCAGGCATAAGCGACGCAGCGACTTTCCGGCGCTCGTCGGCCTCAAGCACAAGGTGCTTGGGACCACCGAAAACTGGCATGCCTTCGGTTTTTTTTCCAAGCCATTGAGTCGCAATATTGATAACATCAATTGTGCAATTGTAACAGGCTCTCGCCGTATCGCCCCAAGTGAATAGCCCATGACTTTCCAGGACGACTCCATCGGCTTCTGGATTTTCAAGACAGAATTTTTCTAGCCATAAACCAAGTTCGAAACCGGGGCGTTTCCACGGCAGCCAACCAATCCGATCTCCGTAGATTTCCTGCGTCAATGCCTGAGAATTTTTTGCTGCAGCAATCGCGATCACAGCGTCAGCATGAACATGGTCGACATGCCGACGAGGAACATAGGCGTGCAGGGGGGTATCAATTGAGGCAGCGCGCGCATTTAAGTTAAAGGTGCAGTGTGGAAGATAGCCGACCATCTCGTCTTCATGCTCAAGGCCCCGATATAATCCTTTCAGTGCCGTCAGCTTATCCATGTATGCTGTGGCGAAGCCGTCTAGCTTCATTGTCCCGATGTCACCGCCGGAACCTTTCACCCATAAGACCTCGACCTTTTCACCATTCAGGGGATCCGTTTCCATAATTTTCGCTGATGTATTTCCGCCTCCATAGTTTGTCACTCGCTTGTCCGCACCCAGGATATTGGAACGATATAAAAGCAACTCGGGCTCAGACATTCCTGCTGTGGCAGCTTCGTCCCACCGATTTTCAAGAAGCTGGTAGCCTGTCGTTTTCAACCGAATTTCCTCCATCCTTAATTCACGCCCGATTAGCTCTGTCGAATCGCGCAAAATCACCCACAGCGTTAGCAACCGGGGTGATTTTGTCAATCAAGATTTGGCAAATTCACTCAAAATACGACAAATTCTGCATGATTATGATCGAAAATGATTGACACCTATTGTGAAACGCTTCACCGTTGTTAAAAAACGGAGGCAGCTTTGCACGAAAAAGAACGCTACAGGGTAATTTTGTCTGCAATTGAAGATCGACCTGTTGTCACTGTGGCTGATCTGTGTGGTTTAACGGGCGTCAGTGAAGCGACGATCCGGCGTGATATATCGGCGCTACATTTGCAGAAAAAACTAAGACGCGTTCGGGGCGGAGCCGAGGCGATTATACCGCCACAATTTGTTGGTCTCGCCGGCCGTACATTTTCTGTAAATGAGACACTTCGGATTGCTGAGAAACAATCGATCGCAAGAGAGGCGGTGAACCTGTGCGCGAACGGTGACAGCATTATCATCAATGGTGGCACAACCACCTTCCAAATGGTCCATCTTTTAGCGGCTCATCGGCTCCAAATTTTCACCAACTCTTTCCCAATCGCAGAGCATCTGCTCCGACACTCTAAAAACTCGATCATGGTGTCGGGCGGTTTGCTTTATAGGGAGCAAAACATAATTCTGAGTCCGTTCGATAATGATCTGACGCGTAATTTCAGCGCTAAGCGGATGTTTATGGGTGCCCAGGGTTTAGGGCCGTTAGGCTTGATGGAAGCCGACCCACTGTTGATACAAGCTGAACAAAAATTGATAGGTCAAGCCGATGAATTGGTGGTTTTAGTCGATAGTTCTAAGTTCCAAAAGCGGTCAAGTCTTGTGCTTTGTCCGCTGGAAAAAATTTCGACCGTTATCACTGATGATGGCATTTCTGATAGCGCAGCGGCAATGCTTGAGGCTGCTGACGTTAATCTGATCGTCGCTCAAACGGTCGGAATGCATGAGGAGGAGGCGGCCTCTAGACAGGCCTCAAATTAATCGAGCAATTGTGACTTTCAGGGAGGAAATAAAATGAAACGTCGCTTGTTAACTTCACTTATCGCCGGGTTGGCTATCGCTTTGAGCTCTTTCACTTCGGTGGCAGCGGCTCAAGATATGCGCATCGCGTTAGTTGTGAAAGCTCTCGGAATTGGCTTCTTTGAAGCTGCTGCTGAGGGTGCTGAAGAAGCAGCTGCTGAACTTGGTAACGTGGAAATAATTTACACTGGCCCGACCGACACAACGGCTGAAGGTCAAATCGAAGTGATCAACGCGCTGATTGCACAGGGCGTGGATGCTATTGCGATTTCTGCAAACGATCCGGATGCTTTGGTTCCATCGCTGAAAAAGGCAATGCAGCGTGGCATTACCGTGATTTCTTGGGACTCTGGTGTTGCGGAAGAAGGCCGCCAGATGCATCTGAACCCATCCTCTAATGCGTTGATTGGTAACATGATCATTAAGTTGGCAGCGGATCATCTTCCAGATGGTGGTGAAGTCGCTGTGCTTTCGGCGTCAGCAACCGCAACTAACCAAAACACTTGGATTGCAGAAATGAATGCGGTCATGGGTAACTATCCTGGGATCGAAGTGGTAGCAACGGTTTATGGTGATGACTTGGCCGACAAGTCCTATCGCGAAGCACAAGGCCTGATGCAGTCTTACCCAAATCTTGACGCTATCATCGCTCCGTCGACAGTTGCAATCTTGGCTGCTTCTCAGGCAGTTGAAGATGCAGGGAAGATTGGCGAAATTAATGTCACTGGCTTGGGGCTGCCATCTGAGATGGCTGGGGCGATCGAAAGTGGTGCTACCAAGTCATTTGCAATCTGGAACCCAATCGATTTGGGATATTCAGCAGCTATGCTTGCTCATGCAATCGCAAATGGTGCTGAGGCTGCGCCTGGTGCAGAAATTCCAATGGGTCGCATGGGTTCTGTGACATTGGATGACACAAATGCTGCCGCTATGGCAGATCCATTTACTTACGATGCTTCGAATATCGATCAGTTTAAGTCGATCTTCTAATCATTCGGTTTTTGCTTCGGCGCTTGGACTTGTTCCCTGCGCCGAGGCTTCTTTATTCTCTTAAATAAAAAAAATCCGTAAGGCCTATGATGAGCCCATCTGAATTGTCAACGTTGGACGCCGAGACGGTCGCGCCAATCTTATCTTTGACGAGTGTGACCAAAACCTTTCCTGGTGTCCGAGCACTGCATGAAGTGGCGCTGAGCCTGTATCCTGGCAAAGTTACTGCGTTGATTGGTGAGAACGGTGCTGGCAAGTCGACGGTTGTAAAAATTTTGACTGGGATCTATCAGCCTGACGCTGGCGATATTCGGGTAGACGGTGCGACAGTGTCTTTTCCAACGCCGCAATCAGCTGAAAACGCTGGGGTGACAGCCATTCATCAGGAAACAGTTTTGTTTGACGAGCTGACTGTGGCCGAGAATATCTTCCTTGGGCATGCTCCACGGGGACTTCTGGGCTTGATTGATAAAAGTGCGATGGACCAGCGAGCTCGCGAGATCTTGGCAAGCATTGGCGCGACAATCGACCCTCATACAAAATTAAAGGATCTCGGTACCGCCAACAAACACTTGGTCGCCATCTCACGGGCGCTTTCGATTGATGCCCGGGTGGTGATTATGGATGAGCCGACAGCCGCCCTCTCGCACACCGAAATCGAAGAACTCTACGAACTGGTGGAGGGATTAAAGGCGCAGGGTAAAGCCATAATGTTCATCAGCCATAAGTTTGATGAGATTTTCCGAATTGCTGATGATTATACGGTGTTCCGTGATGGCGAAATGGTTGGTGCAGGCGCTCTCGATCAAGTCACTGAAGCAGAGCTGGTAAAGCTTATGGTCGGACGCGATGTTAGCCAAATTTTTCCAAAACGAGAAAGCAAACTTGGCGATGTTATCTTAACGGTGGCAGACTACCGGCACCCTACCGAGTTCGCTGATATAAGTTTTGATTTGCGCAAGGGCGAAATCGTTGGTTTCTATGGCCTTGTTGGCGCTGGTCGTTCAGAATTTATGCAGGCTCTGTTTGGCATTACGCAAACTGCTGAGGGACATGTGCTTGTCGAAGGCTCACCGATTTCAATCCGTTCACCTGCCGATGCGGTCGCGAACGGGATCGTTTATGTCCCTGAGGACCGTGGCCGCCAAGGTGCGATTGGCGATATGCCAATTTTTCAAAACATTACGCTTCCATCGCTCGATAACACCTCTCGTGCTGGCTTTTTGCGGCTGGTGGAAGAGTTTAAATTAGCGCGTGATTATACAGAACGCTTGAATTTGCGAGCCGCATCGCTGGACACGGCAGTGAGCAATCTGTCAGGCGGCAATCAGCAGAAGGTTGTTATTGCAAAGTGGCTTGCTACCCAGCCGAAGGTTATCATTCTTGATGAACCAACGAAAGGTATTGATATTGGGTCGAAAGCTGCGGTTCACGAGTTTATGGCAGAACTTGCGTCGGAGGGCCTGGCTGTGATTATGGTGAGCTCCGAAATTCCTGAGGTAATCGGTATGTCTGACCGTATTATTGTCATGCGAGAAGGGCGGATAGCCAAGGAGCTTTCTGGCGAGGAAATTTCTCCTGAGACACTTGTTGGATATGCGGCCGGATTGTTGGAGGCTGACCAATGACACGTATCCTAGCATCCAGAGAATTACTTTTATTAGCGGCAATTGTTGTATTGCTGGGTTTAATCGCGTTGCGCTTTCCTGCTTTTATCGCACCAACTAATCTTATGGCCGTTTTTAATGATACGTCTCCGCTAATTTTGTTGGCGATTGGTCAGATGATTGTGATTCTGACCCGCTGTATTGATTTGTCTGTAGCCGCTAATCTAGCCCTTACAGGGATGGTCGTTGCGCTGATAAATCTTGCTCAGCCTGACTTACATATCGCACTCATTCTTGGCATTTCGATTGGGTTTGGTGCTCTGCTTGGAATGTTCAACGGCGTGTTAGTGTGGAAATTGGACATACCGCCGATCGTTGTGACTCTGGGCACGATGACGATTTTTCGGGGCGTGATTTTCCTCCTAACCGAGGGGAAATGGGTTAATAGCCATGAAATGAGTGCCGCCTTTAAGGCGTTTCCCCGAACAGATTTGTTGGGGTTACCGGTTTTAAGTTGGTTTGCGATTGGGGCTGTGCTGGTTTTTACAGTGCTAATGAACCGCACCACGCTCGGCCGAGCATTTTATGCAGTTGGTGGCAACCCTCACGCTGCAACTTACGCTGGCATTAATGTCGGTCGTACTCAGTTCTGGGCGTTTACCATCTCGGGCGCATTGGCCGGGCTGGCAGGTTATTTATGGGTATCTCGATTTGCTGTGGCTTATGTTGATATCGCTGGTGGGTTTGAGCTCACAGTCGTTGCGGCTTGCGTCATTGGCGGTGTGTCGATAATGGGCGGTGTGGGATCAATTGTGGGTGCGTTGTTAGGCGCCTTATTCCTTGGCATTATCGCAAACGCTTTGCCCGTCGTGAACGTTTCGCCGTTCTGGCAAATGGCAATTTCTGGCAGCGCGATCATTATTGCCGTGATCCTGAATGCCCAGGCAAATCGAACCAAGGGTCGAATCATCCTTAAAAGTGCGGAGAACGTGGCATGAGTACAACCGAACGTATGATTCCTGATCGTTTGCAGTCACCGATCGAGCGCACAATTAAGAGTTGGGAGAGCTTGCTGATCATAGTGGCGGTCGCTATTTTCCTCGCAAACAGCTTCGCGTCTCCTTACTTTCTAAACGCTTGGAATCTGTCAGACGCTACCTTTAATTTCACTGAGAAAGCCATGATAGCTTTCGCCATGGCTTTGTTGATTATTTCTGGTGAAATTGATCTATCGGTTGCCTCAATCATCGCCTTGGCCTCGACGGCAATGGGGGCCGCGGTCCAGTTGGGGGCGGAGACGCCCGTGCTGGTGGCCGTCGGCTTATCGGTTGGTTTGTTCTGTGGAGCGATCAATGGCGTTTTGGTGACGAGATTAGGGCTACCGTCGATTGTTGTGACGATTGGCACGATGAGCTTATTCCGGGGAATTAGCTTCATTGTTCTTGGCGATCAAGCTTATCGGGGCTACCCGCCT
>CAXBRM010000008.1:0-24623 GCA_963978305.1 uncultured Rhodospirillales bacterium | reverse complement strand
CTGGTAACCACGCCAATACGCTCAGGCAACAAAGGCAAGGGTCGCTTTTGGTTGTCATCGAAAAGACCTTCGGCCGCCAATTTCTTCCGTCGTTCCTCCAACATCTTTAGCAAAGCGCCTTCGCCGGCAAGTTCCATGCTGTCGATGACAATCTGGTATTTGGATCCGCCAGGATAGGTTGTCAGTTTGCCGGTAGCGATCACTTCCATGCCTTCTTCGACGCGAAAGCCGAGTTTGCCCACCTGGCCCTTCCAGCTGACCGCGTCAATCACGGCTTTTTCATCCTTTAAGGTCAAATACAGGTGACCACTACGGTGATAATTCGGACGACTAATCTCACCGCGAATGCGCACACGGCCAAAGGCAGCTTCAACGGTACTTTTGACGCCCAAAGCGATGTCGCTGACGCTTTGGATCGGCACATTTGACGGCGATTGGCCTTCGCTCTGTGGTGGTGTGGTAAACAGCTCGATCATGATTAACAAAGTTTAGCGCTTGGTAGCGAAAAAGCCAGCTAGCAATGCACGACAATCACTCTCTAAAATACCACCATAGACTTCTGGCTTCCAGTGGCATTGCGGATGATCAAAGACGCGCGCACCATGATCAGTGCCCCCGCTTTTTGGGTCGTAAGCACCAAAGTACAACCTGCCAACCCGTGCTAATGAGATTGCTCCAGCACACATCGCGCACGGCTCAAGTGTTACATACAGTGTGCAATCAGTCAGATATTGCCGACCAAGTTCTTTAAATGCAGCTTTCAGCACCAGGTATTCTGCGTGCTCGAGGGGTGATTGGTTGCCTTTGGTTCGATTATGGGCTTTTGCGACGATACTGCCGTTACGGCACAGCACAGCACCGACGGGTATTTCGCCTTGCTCAAGTGCGTCTTGTGCGCATGCCAAGGCGACGCGCATCATTTTTTGTGCAGTTGCCATGCGGCGGGCTTTTATGATGATCGTGGCAAAATCGAACTCTTTGCAGTTTAGCCAGGACAATATTCTAGTCCACAAAGATTTTCCAGGCCAAGCTTTCTGTGGGCCATGACGATCAGCAAGGTTCGTGGGAAGATGCTGTTGGTATCTCGATCGTTTGTCAGGCAGCAGCCATGCCTGCGGTTCCCGAACGTAGCCCCTTCACGGAGGTCTAATTGGCGAGCGAAACGCCGGACCTAAGCCGTACCGCCAACAGTAATCCGATCGATTTTTAGCGTTGGTTGGCCGAGGCCCACCGGTACACCTTGACCGTTTTTCCCACAAACACCGATGCCTTCATCAAGGGCCAGATCATCGCCAACCATGCTTACCTGACGCATGACTTCCGGGCCATTGCCGATCAATGTCGCGCCCTTAAGGGGACGTCCAACTTTGCCATTGTCGATCTCGTAAGCTTCCGTGCATTGAAAAGTAAATTGACCGTTGGTGATGTCGACTTGCCCACCGCCAAAGTTAACCGCGTAGACGCCTTTGTCGACGCTGCTCAGGATTTCTTGCGGGTTACGGTCACCGGCCAGCATGTAGGTGTTTGTCATCCGGGGCATTGGCAGGTGAGCATAGCTTTCCCGCCGTCCATTACCTGTTGGCCGCACGCCCATCAGTCGCGCATTCAGCCGATCCTGCATATAGCCGACCAAACGGCCGTCCTCAATGAGCGTATTGTAGCCGCTGGCCGTGCCTTCATCATCGATGCTCAGACTGCCACGACGATCAGCAATCGTGCCATCGTCAACAATCGTGACACCCGGTGCAGCAACCATCTCGCCCATCATGCCGCTGTACAGCGATGTGCCTTTGCGGTTGAAGTCACCTTCGAGACCGTGCCCGACAGCTTCATGCAATAACACCCCTGGCCAGCCTGGCCCCAAGACTACGGTCATTTCGCCGGCTGGAGCAGGCACGCTTTCTAAGTTCACGCCAGCCATTCGAATGGCTTCGTTCACGGCATGTTGCCATTTTTCTTGGCTGATTTCTGGATCCAATAGCTTGCGACCGCCATATCCAAAGCTGCCGCTCTCGCGCCTACCGTCTTTTTCCATGACCACCGAAACCCGAATACTGACCATCGGGCGAACATCGGGCAAGACTTGCCCGTCGGCACGTCGAATTTGAATGGCCTTCCATGCCGTCGATAGGTTCGCGCTCACTTGAACAACCCTGGGATCTTTCGCTCTGGCATAGCCGTCTATTTTGGCAAGCAACTCGACCTTGTTTGCGAAACTGGGCGATGCCATCGGATCTTCGGCCGTGTAAAGAGCTTGGTTTGTGCCGCTTGGCGCAACATCCATTGTGCCACTATAACCATCGGTGGTTGATTTGACAGTTTCAACCGCACGGGTGAGCGCTTCTGGTGTCAGTAGGCCAGAGTGTGCATATCCCTGCTTTTCGCCAGCGACACTTCTGAGGCCAAAACCTTGATTGGTGGCATAGCTGGCTGTTTTGACTTTTCCGTCATCGAACAGCACCGAGTCGTTTTTGGTGTACTCCAAGTACATTTCACCATCATCGGCCCCAGAAAGAGCATTGCGAAGCTGTTGGTCGACATTGGATTGATCCAGATCTGTTTCGCCAAAAAACAAATCGTCGGTTATTTGCATCAAATCGTTCGCTGCCATCGGTGATCTTTCAATCGAGTCGTTGTCATCAAACCATTGACATGATGTGCAAGCATCCGGAGGGCAAGACAATTATATCAATTTACGAGGATTTAACGCTCAAATGCACAGGTGACTTGCGTGCGTCATAGGGGAGCAGCGACGGTTTATCCCTTGTCGGCTTGTGCTGTGGGTTGCTATTGAATAACGGGCAGTACGTGTTTTGTGACTGCTGCTGAGATTGGAAACAAGGGTATCAAATCGTGTTAAAGTCACTGTCGTCTTCGGGCGTCGCTTTCGGTATCGTTCTCACTGGGTTGTTGAGTGCTTCTTCAGCGCTGGCCCAGTCCGTGCCAGTGCAGGGGCAACCGCTTCCAGGCCAAATCGGCCTGCAGCAAGTTTCGACGGAAATGGGTCGTCAAATTAACGCCATGTTTAATTACGGCCTGACGATTCCGATGACCCTGATTGCATTGTTTGTCACTGCTTTGCTCGTCTGGGTAATGATCCGCTACAACGCCAAGACAAACCCCACTCCAAGTAAAATCACCCATAACACGATGCTGGAAGTGATATGGATCGCCATCCCGACAATCATCGTTCTGGTTCTGTTGGTTTTTGCTTGGCGGCTGATTTTCTTCATCGATACCCAGCCGCAACGGCCCGGTTTGGTGATTACCGCCGTGGGCAAACAATGGCGTTGGGGCTATGAATATGATCGCTACATGCCATCAGCAGATTATGCCCAGGTGACGGCAGCGCTTGCTCAAGGCGATCAGTATGAGGGTGATATTACCACGGTTGGTGAATACATCGACTTGGCCGGTTTGACCTACGATAGCTGTTCGAAAAAAATCTGCGGTGAAAGCACCGATGTAATTGAGCTTGGTGCTGGTCTCGATTTGGCTGAGGTTGACAATCACATGGTGATCCCTTCTGGCACCGATGTGGCTTTCCAGGTGGCGGCCGATGACGTCGGGCACAGCTTTGCGATGCCAAGTTTTGGGATTAAAATTGACGCGTGGCCGGGTCGCGTCAATCATACGTGGGCACATGTCGAACCAGGCCAGGAAGGCATTTACATCGGACAGTGTTCTGAGATTTGCGGTTACGGCCATGCCTACATGCCAATCGTCATTGAGGTCGTGACGCCCGAGCAATTTGATCTCTGGGTTGAAGCTGCGCATGAGCAGGCGTTAGCGAGCGATGGCCTGGAAATTCCACGCGTCACTGACATTTTGGGTGACCAGTATTGGGCAACCCAAACTGCGATGGTCGATCGGTAACTTTAATGACAACCCATTCAAAACTGTCACTGGGATAGGAAATAACATCATGGCATACGCGGCCGAACATGCGCACGACGATCACCATGCGCCAGGATTTTTTCAGCGCTGGTTCTTTTCGACGAACCATAAAGACATTGGCACCCTTTATCTGATTTATGCCATCATCATGGGCGTGATTGGCGGGGCGCTGTCTGGCTGGATGCGCGCTGAGCTGCATATGCCGGGCGTTCAGTTAATGAACGGTATTGATGGCCAAGAACCTGGCACTGTCTGGAATACTGTAATCACTGCGCATGGCCTTATTATGATCTTTTTTGTCGTGATGCCGGGTCTTATTGGTGGATTCGGTAATTGGTTTGTGCCGTTGATGATCGGCGCGCCAGACATGGCGTTTCCGCGCATGAACAACATCAGTTTCTGGTTGCTAGTGCCAGCGATTATTTTATTGCTCATGGCAGGCAACCAGTGGGCTGGCACTGGCTGGACGATTTATCCGCCGTTGTCAGGTAGCAATGGAGACGCGATCTACATAAATGGTGTTACTTACGCAATTTTCGCTTTGCACGTTGCTGGCGCAAGCTCGATTTTGGGCGCGGCTAATTTCATTACGACCATTTTGAACATGCGGGCGCCAGGGATGACCCTGCATCGCATGCCCTTGTTTGTTTGGGCTATGCTCATCACCGCGTTTCTCCTTCTGTTGGCGGTGCCAGTATTGGGTGGTGCAATCACCATGCTCTTGTTTGACCGGACGCTGGGTACTGGCTTTTTTGATCCAACACTTGGTGGTGACCCCGTTTTGTTCCAGCACTTGTTTTGGTTTTTCGGGCACCCTGAAGTTTACATCATGATTTTGCCGGCTTTCGGTATCGTTACCCATGTTGTGTCGACCTTCTCAAGCAAACCGATCTTCGGATATTTGGGCATGGCCTATGCGATGGTCGGGATTGGCTTTATCGGATTTGTTGTGTGGGCGCACCACATGTACACGGTCGGCATGGGCACCGGGTTGCGTGCCTATTTCACGTTGGCAACCATGATCATCGCTGTGCCAACCGGCATAAAAATCTTTTCCTGGATCGCGACCATGTGGGGCGGCTCAATCCGATTTACCGTACCGATGCTCTGGGCGATCGGCTTCATCTTTCTGTTTACCATCGGGGGTGTGACGGGCGTCATGCTGGCAATCGCCGGCGTCGATCAGGTTCTGCACGATACCTATTTTGTCGTTGCCCACTTCCATTATGTTTTGTCGATGGGTGCTGTGTTTGGCTTGTTCTGTGGTTGGTACTATTGGATCGGTAAAATCTCGGGTCGTCAGTATCCCGCTTGGACTGGTCATGTTCATTTCTGGACTTTTTTCATCGGTGTTAACGTGACGTTCTTCCCGCAGCACTTCTCGGGTTTGGCTGGCATGCCGCGACGCTATGTCGACTTTTTGGATGCTTATGGCCTTTGGAACGCCGTCAGCAGTTGGGGCGCTTACATCACCCTGGCATCAACGGTGTTTTTCGTGATCTGTGCGCTCTATACGGTGATTGTGGGCCGTCGGGTCGGCGCGAATTATTGGGACATCGAAGAAGATGCTCAGACGCTCGAGTGGACCGTCAGTTCACCACCACCGTTCCACACTTTTGACGATTTGCCTGTGATTGAAGCGAAGAACAGCCACTAGTTGTGATCGATGAGCATGTTGACAAGGGCGATTGGCGGCAGTTGATCGCCCTTTTTTGTCGACAACTGTTCATCGTCCAGCGCTGGTGTCGTTTAATGAATAACAGCCTACGATCCTAAAGGACTACATCAGAAACACTAATGTGCTAAATCAGCCTCGATGTCTAAATCTATTGTTCTTAAGCCAGGTTCTCTTCGGGCGTATTACAAGCTGCTTAAGCCGCGGATAGCCTATGCTTCGGCTTTTTTGGGTGCCGTCGGCCTGTGGATGAGCGGCGGTGCAATCGAATGGTGGCGTGCGGCTGTTGGCTTGCTGTGTTTGTGCCTTGGTGCCGGGGCTGCTGCAGCGCTCAACATGTGGTATGAGCGTGATTTGGATGCCCTCATGGAGCGGACGAGAACGAGACCTCTACCTATGGGGTTAGTCCGACCTCGCTCTGCGCTGGTTTTTGGCTTGTTGTTGAGCGTGGTGTCGGTCGCAGCCATGGCGATTTGGGTAGACATGTTGGCGGCAGGGCTTTTGGCGTTTGCGAGCCTATATTATGTGGTTGTCTACACAATCTATCTCAAACCTCGTACCGCCCAGAGTGTTGTGATTGGTGGCGCAGCGGGGGCCTTTCCGCCGATGATCGGCTGGGCGATGGCCACCGGCGAGTTGAGCTGGGTGTCTTTTGCTTTATTTCTGTTTGTGTTGGCCTGGACGCCGCCCCACAGCTGGGCGTTGGCGTTGTATAGGCGTGATGACTACGCAGCAGCCGGGTTCCCGATGCTGCCCGTTGTTGCTGGTGACATGGTCACCAAGCGGCAGATCCTCGTTTATAGTTTTGGCATGGTTTTGGTCTCTCTGTTGCCCTGGTGGTTGGCTGGGACAGGATGGCGCTATGGGCTTGTAGCCCTGGCCATGGGGCTTATATTTCTGTCAGGCGCAGCGGCGGTTGCGAGAGCAGCGGCGGACGATCACAGTGCGGCAAAAAAACTCTTTGGGTTTAGCCTTTTGTATCAGACATTATTGTTTGTCACCGCTGCATTAGATACGCAACAGACGGTGCAAATGATCTGATCACCATCGCTGACAAAAAGATGAGGTCGAACAATGGCAGGTAAGCCAAAAACACAACAAGAAGCTGATGATCTCAGCTGGGTGGCGGCAAGACGGCCCGGCAATATTCGCATTGTATGGTACATTGTTGCCTTTTGTCTTGCTGTGCTGCTGTACAGTGGCTGGAGTTTTGTCCGCTTTATGGAAACGCGAACCGGGTACAGTCGCTCTGAGCAAACCCAGCAAAGCGGGGACATGTGACGGCTGAACTATCAACGGCTCAAAAAAACCGCCGAATCGCACGCTATTTGATTGCAGTCATTCTGGGAATGTTAGCGCTGACAGCCGCCAGCATACCTTTGTATCAGGTGTTTTGCGCTGTTACTGGCTTTGGTGGCACCACGAGTACCGCGGTTGCGGCGCCAGGAGCTGACGGCGGTTTGCCACGGGTTGAAGTCGTTTTTAAGGTTCGAAAAAGCCCGTCCTTAAGCTGGCGGGTGCAGCCCAATCAACGCTCTGTCGTGGTCACACCCGGTGAAGGAACAAGAGTCAGTTACAACGCCCGGAATTTGGTGCCGTTGCCAACAAGTGGCACGAGTGTTTTCAATGTCACGCCGCTCAAAGCAGGCCAGTACTTCAGCAAAATCCAATGCTTTTGTTTTGAAGAGCAGACGTTGGCGGCCAGTGAAGCGGTCGATATGGATTTGGTTTTCTTCATTGATCCAGCCATGTTTGACAATCCGGACACCCGCGATATTCGCCAAATCACGCTCAATTACACCTTTTATCCGGTCGATTAATGCTATCCATATGTCTTTGTCCCGATGTTATGCATGGCTCATCAGGCAATCGGGCAACGTCAATGCGACGAACGCAATTGCCTTGTCGAAAACCAGGATCTAAAACGGTTCTTGATTTTTGAGAATTGGTGTCAAGCCAAGCGCAAGTGACAACGACCAAAAGGGCAGTGAATCAGATGAGCGACGCCACAACCAGTCAGAGCCATGACAAAGGCCATCATCATGGTCCAAATCATGATTACCACCTCTTAGATCCAAGCGTTTGGCCGCTGTTCTGTTCGATCGCTGCGCTGGTTCTGTTTGTCAGTCTGACAGGTTTATTGGAAGGCACCGACGCTTTTTCAATTAAGGTGCCGTTCACAGGCATTGCCCTGGTCGATATCCAAAGCGGTGTTCCCTTCGGTCTGTTGACCACCATATCTCTGCTTGTCCTTGTGTTTGGCATGTTTGGTTGGTGGTTTGACGTTATCAAGGAAAGTAGACAGGGCGATCACAAGCCAGTTGTCCAAGTCGGTCTGCGCTATGGCATGCTGTTTTTCATCGCCAGCGAGGTGATGTTCTTTTTTGCGTTTTTCTTCGCTTATTTCTTTTATGCTGTCAGTGAGGGGTATGCGACTGCCTGGCCGCCAAGCGCCGTGGCAGCACTGGACATGATCCATCCCTTTGATCTCCCGCTATTCAATACTGTGATCCTTCTGCTTTCTGGCACCACGGTGACTTGGGCTCACGAGGCGATACGCGAGAACAAGCGCGGTGAATTTATGGTTGGTCTCGGCATCACCGTTGTGTTGGGTATTTTCTTTTCCTTGCTACAGCTGGTTGAGTACATTGAATTTGGTGCTGGTGGTTTTGGTCTGAAGACAGATGTCTATACAGGCGTGTATTACATCGCGACCGGTTTCCATGGCTTCCATGTTTTGATCGGTACACTCTTTTTAGCCTTCTGTTGGTTCCGCGGCTTGGCTGGCGGTCATCGACCAGAAAAGCATTTTGGTTTTGAGGCTGCCGCCTGGTATTGGCACTTCGTTGATGTGGTCTGGATCTTCCTGTTCGTTGCGATCTACATGGGTGTCTTCGACCGCGGCTAGCTGGCGGATAAATTTGACTCTGACTTAACCGTACCTGTCTTTTACCGTGACCGGCGGTTTGTGCTGTGCGGGTAATTGCAGCTTTGTTGAATACCCCAGCATGGCGGTGGAGATGACAATGCAAAACACGAGAAGTGATCGAAAATTTCGCTTTCGCTTAGGACTAACGTTGGCGGTGCTGCCTGTCTTTACTCTGCTTCTGGTACTGGGCACGTGGCAAGTGCGTCGGCATTTTTGGAAGCAGGCACTTTTGGCGTCGCTCAACACTCCAGCTGGTGTCACGACGTGCGGCATTGCAGATTTGATGGCGTTAGATGTCGCCTCAGAGCAAACGTCTGAAAATGCTGGCTGTGATGTCTATGAACTGACGGCGACCATTAATCCCGAGACGATCTTTTACATGGGAAGTGATCGCATCGCCGGCATTTCGGGTCGATACGCGATGGCGCTCGCTGAAGTGTCAACAACAGGACAGCCGTCACCGATCGGCCTTTGGGTGAGATTGGGTTTCGTACCACAAAACAAGTACGCGGCATTTCCAGACTCTGTAATCCGCCAGATCAACGACCGGGAAATGCAGACCGAGGCCTTTTTGGGAAAGTTGCAATCCGCTGGCTGGCAAGGAGCAAACTGGTTGAAGCCTCAAAACGATCCAGAGCGGGCGTTATGGGCCTACGTCGACACAACTCAGCTGGATCAACACTTTGCTGTTGAGTCCAATAATTCTGCTAATACTTACATCCATATCGTTGCTGGCCCTGTGATAGATGGGCTCACATATTTCACACCAGCCAGTCGCCTATCGAACAACCATTGGCACTACTCGCTGACGTGGTACAGTTTGGCTGTTATTTTGGCCGCGATCTGGTTTTTAATGAGCCGTGAGCCTTGGCAAAATGCAACTCGGAGAAACGTCTAATGTCTGATTCTTTATCCGCGTACAAAACGTTAGAAGCACGCTTTCGTCGCTTGGGTGTTTTGGCAGAGGTGGGCGGTCTTTTGGGTTGGGATAGCGCCGTGATGATGCCGAAAGGATCCGGTGGCCAACGCGGAGAGGTTTATGCTGAAATGGCAGCTTTAAAGCATGACCTGTTGGTTGATCCGATGATCGAAACGCTTTTGGATACCGCCGAGGCTGAGGTGAGCGTTTTTAATCCGTGGCAGGCGGCAAACTTACGCGAAATGCGCGATCAGTGGATTGAGGCAACGGCCGTCCCCGTTGATCTGGTCTCGGCGCTGGCGAAACAAGCGAATGACTTGGAATTGTTGTGGCGAGACGCTCGCGAAAGTAGCGATTTTGACGTTGTAGCGCAGCCGTTGGCTGATTTGCTTAGTTTGACAAAGCAGCAAGCGATCGCAATCGGAGACGCGAAAGGTTTGTCACCCTATGATGCTTTGATGGGGATGTTTAGCCCTGGTCAGACAAAGGCAGATGTTGATCCAATCTTCGATAACTATGCCGAATTTTTACCTAATTTCCTTGAAGACGTATTGGATTATCAAGCCAAGTTGCCGGCACTGCCGGCCTACGACGGTCCGCTAGAGGTTGTTCAGCAACATGCTTTGAGCCAGCATTTACTGGGTGAGATCGGCTTTGATTTTAATCGTGGTCGTCTGGATACCAGTGAACACCCTTTTTGTAGTGGAACGCTTGACGATATCCGGATGACCGGCCGCTATAGTGAAGACGAATTGGGCATTATGCCGCCAATCCACGAGCTTGGTCACGCCATTTATGAAATGCAACTGCCAAAAGAGTGGGCGTTTCAGCCCGTTGGCCAATCACTGGGCATGGCAATCCATGAAAGCCAAAGCCTGTTACATGAACTGCAAGTAGCTCGCTCCCCCGCCTACATTCGTTACCTCTCCGGTGTCTTGCCGCAGTATTTGGGTAAGCAGCCGGCATGGGAAGAAGAAGCTTTGGCGCGCCGCCTGAACAATGTTGAACGCAGTTATATCCGCGTCGAAGCCGACGAGGTGACGTATCCAGCGCACGTCATTTTGCGTTATCGGCTTGAGCAGGCAATGATTGCTGGTGATTTGGCGATACCTGATCTACCAGGTGCTTGGTCTGATGAACTGGACAGATTACTCGGCATCCGTCCGCGAAATCATGCTGAAGGATGTTTACAAGATATCCACTGGTTTGTTGGCCTGATGGGATATTTCCCCAGTTATTCCCTTGGCGCCATGCTTGCGGCACAAATTTTTCAGGCGGCAAAGAGTGCTTTGCCAAACTTAGAACAGGATATTGAGCGCGGCGAATTTGCACGGTTGCGTGGCTGGCTAGGCACTCAAGTGCATGGCAAGGGCAGGCTGCTTTTGCCGCCTGAACTTATCAAGAGTGTTACCGGTGCGCCGCTGGATATCGAGATATTCAAAAGTCACCTCAAAGCTCGCTATTTGCCAGCCTAGACGCTAGAAACCCCTAGTCATTTGACTCCAAACATGGATCCTCGTTTTGCAGTACATTTCCACCCGCGGCACCGCCCCAACTCTATGCTTTAGTGACGTCCTGCTTACTGGCTTGGCCCGCGATGGTGGCCTGTACGTGCCGGAAAGCTGGCCACAGTTTTCGCCACGAGAGCTCAGAGCCATGAGGGCTTTGGGTTACAACGACTTAGCAGTTGAAGTGCTCTGGCCCTTTGTTGAAGGTGAGATTGATCGTGAAGATCTCGAACGGCTGGTTGCCGACGCCTACTCAACGTTTCGCCATCAAAGCATCGCGCCAATGGTTCAAGTTGGACCGCACCATTATATGATGGAACTGTTCCACGGTCCGACGCTTGCTTTTAAGGATTTTGCTCTGCAATTAGTTGGTCAGCTTTTTGACCATGTTCTGAAAAAACGCGGCGAGCGTCTCACTGTTGTCGGTGCAACCAGCGGCGATACAGGCAGTGCAGCGATTGAGGCCTGTCGTGATCGCGACCAAGTCGATATTTTTATCTTGTTCCCAACCGGTCGTGTATCACCCGTACAGCAGCGCCAGATGACAACGGCCTCTTCGGCCAATGTCTTTGCTTTGTCGGTGGAGGGTGATTTCGACACCTGTCAAGACTTGGTCAAAGCCATGTTCAACGATCAGCATTTTCGCGATGACGTTGGCCTGGGTGCCGTCAACAGCATCAACTGGGCGCGGATTATGGGGCAGATCGTCTATTATTTTTGGGCGTCGCTACAGTTAGGCGCACCAGATCGCCCGGTAAATTTTGCTGTGCCGACGGGCAATTTCGGTAATGTCTTTGCCGGGTATGCGGCAAAAAATATGGGCTTGCCGATCGAGTGGCTTGGGGTCAGCAGCAACCGCAACGACATCCTGGCGCGTTTCTTTGAACAAAATGATATGAGTTTGGCGCCGGTTGAGCCCAGCCACTCACCCAGCATGGATATTCAGGTCAGCAGCAATTTCGAGCGTCTGTTGTTTGATTTGATGGGCCGTGATGGGCCAGCTGTTGCTGCTGCGATCAATGATTTTCGTGCGACGGGTAAGTTAGACGTTGGGCAGGGTGGTTGGCAAAAATCGCGTGAGCTTTTCGATGGATATAGACTTAATGATCCGGAAACTTTAAGGGCTATGTCGGATTGGAAAAACCAGACGAATGGGCAGATATTAGATCCACATACAGTGATTGGTGTCGATCATGCCGCAAGGCGCGCGCCACGGGGAACACCAGTGGTTTCATTGGCAACCGCACATCCAGCCAAGTTTCCGGATGCGGTCAAGCGGGCGCTACAGATAGAGCCTGAGCTGCCGCTGCATATGACAGATTTATTCGACCGAGAGGAACGCGTTCATTTGATATCACCGGATTTGAATGCCCTTCAGGCCTTTGTGCGGAGCAATCGTCGATCATGAGTATACGTATCAGCACGCTATCGAATGGTCTTCGGGTTGCCACCGACCCGCAGCGTACGGTCGAAAGTGTCGCTTTGGGTCTGTGGTTTGATGTCGGTACCCGACACGAAAAACCCCATGAAAACGGTGTCGCCCACCTTTTGGAACATATGGTTTTCAAAGGGACAACGCGACGCAGAGCGTTTGACATTTCGGCTGAGATGGAGAGCGTCGGCGGCATGATGAATGCCTATACCGGACGCGAGACGACGGCCTACTACGCGCGCGTTCTCAAGGGTGATGTGCCATTGGCTGTCGACATGATTGGTGACATTGTCCAGAACAGTTTGTTTGAAGCTGAGGAACTGGAGCGCGAGCGGGAAGTCGTCATGCAAGAACTTGCTCAAGTCCATGACACCCCCGATGACATTATCTTTGACCGCTTCCAGGAAGTTGCCTTTCAAAACCAGGGCCTTGGTATGCCGGTGCTTGGCCGTCGCCGTATTATTGCCGGTGTCAAACGGCAGCCGATTGTTGATTTTTGGGACCGGGCCTATGGGCCAAGCCGTGCAATCGCGGTCGCTGCCGGCAAAGTTGACCACGATGCGTTTGTTGCCCTGTGCGAGGAGCATCTTTGGCCCAAGGGTAAAGACTTGCCCGACCCGCCAATTGACACACCCAGCCATTATACCGGCGGCGCCTATATGGAGTGCCGTGATCTTGAGCAGGTTCACTTGGTTTGGGGCTTTGAGGGCCCTCGGGCAAGCAGTCCGGAATTTTACACCTCTCAAGTGCTGATGACGCTGCTGGGTGGGGGCATGAGTTCACGGTTGTTCCAAGAAATTCGGGAAAAGCGTGGGCTGGCTTACACGATCGGCGCTTACAGCAGCAGCTATATCGATAGCGGGTTGATCAGCATTTATGCTGGTACCTCGCCAGAGCATTTAGCAGAGCTCGAAGATATCTTGGCGCATGAACTTCACAAATTGGCATCTGACATTGGTGATGAGGAAATCGAGCGGGCCAAGGCGCAGCTCAAGGCTTCTCTGCTCATGGCTCGCGAAAGCACCAGCAACCGTGCTGAGGCCCTCGCTAGCCAGCTTATGGTGCATAAGCGTGTTATTGAACCTGATGAAATTGTCGCGAACATTGATGCCATTGATCGCGATGCGCTTATCGCTTTTTCGGCTGGCATGCTTCGTACGCCAAAGACCAGAGCAATTATTGGTCCTGGCGACTAACCACAATGCGCCAGAAGGTTGTTATACAGCGCTTTAACGGCTTATTCGTGTTGTAGGCGCTTCACGAGGAGCCCAAAAACCCGACAGAGATGATTTGATATCGGTGGGATACGACCTGCGTAAACGTCAGGCTAGGGCAATGGCGAAAATCTGCAAATGGTGAACGATGATTTTCTTTTAGGCGTTGCCAACCGTGGCATGGAGTAATCCTGGATCGACACCAAGCTTGGCGATCGCAGTTTTCCATAGTGTTCGCCGGTCAATGTCAAACAGCAGGTGATCGTCAGCGCTGACATTGAGCCAGCTGTTTTCGTTAAACTCGTCTTCCAATTGCCCAGCGCCCCAAGCACTACAGCCCAGAGCAATGACGTAATTTTTGGGTCCTGTCCCGTCGCTGATTGCGGTCACGATGTCAATACTAGCTGTCAGACCAATATCATTCGTGATTTGGACTGTTGACTCGTGGCTGTAGTCCAAGCTGTGCAGCACAAAGCCACGCGACGTCTCGACCGGGCCACCGGTCATCACAGCGTTTCGTTGGTTGGATGGGAGCAGGTTGGTGTTGGGTTGAATGTCCAGCTGCTCAAACATATCGATCAGTGTGACTGAATCGTGCTCTTTGTTCAATATCAGACCCATCGCACCACTTGCGTTGTGCGCACAAACATAAATCACAGAGTGCTCAAAACGTGGATCGCCCATTTGTGGCATGGCGACCAAAACCTGCCCGGTTAAAAAATGTTCAGGATCGTCTGACCACAGTTTGTAGGACTCGATGAGCTCGTCTTCGTCTTCATCGTCGTCACCGCGGAAAGGGAAGGAAAAACCAGTCAAATTAGGCTCACGTTTATTTTACGGTTGGTTGCGATAAACTAGACCATTGATGTAGCGAAGCAATGGGTCGGCAACAAGATGTGACGAACCAGAATATGCTGATTGACATTATCTGTCTTTCGCAATGATTTATGATCTTGGTAATGATGACTATGCAACACACATTGTTGTCTGGGCAATTATTGATAGTCAGATTGTGAGCTAAACTGAATGCGTTTTCTTGGATATATTCTTGTTGGGGTGGTCTTGTCGCTAGCACCGGCGGCTGCTCAAACAGGCCGCTGGGATGAGAGCTTTGATTTCTCAAGGGTTCGCTTGATATCAGCAAAAGAAATGCTTGATGGCCAAGCCTTGGTCCAGCTGGGATTAGAATTTGATGTTGCCGATGGCTGGAACATTTATTGGCGATCCCCTGGCCCTGTCGGATTGCCGCCAGTTGTGACCTGGCAAGACCAGAGCAACATTCAAGAAAGTCAAATCCAATGGCCGGTACCGGAACGCTATACCTACACGTTTCCAGGTGATGAGCTTGGGATTGAGAGCATGGTTTATCGGGGCAACACCATTTTACCGATTGATCTGACAATCGTTGATCCCAATCAGCCTCTTTTTCTGAGAGCGCTGGTTGAGTACATGGTCTGCCAGGAACAATGTATCTTTGGTGAAGCGACTGTCGCCCTAGACCTGTTTGTCGGGGGCGAAGAGACCGTGCTGAGTGAACACGCGCCCCGCATCAATGAGTTTGCAAGCCGAGTACCGTTTGCATACAGCCCTAATGCCAGTCTGGGTCTTTCTGAGCATCGCTTTGATCCCAACAGCCAAGAGCTGATTTTTGGATTGCATAGTCCGATACCGATGACGGCTCCAGATATCTTTGTTGAGACGCCTGAAGTGGAACCGGGCTTTGTTTTTGGGCGCTCAGTGGTGGATCTGTCCGCAGGCGCTTTGAGCGCGACGGTTAGAATTCCCGTGCAAGAAATCGCCTACAGCGGTGTTGGCCCGATGGACACCGATCTGCGACTGACTTTAGTTGATGGCGAGCGTGGCGTTGATCTGGGATTTGTCCGCCTCGGCAGTCCACAGGGTCTCAGTCAGGCGGAGTGGGCCCGTGGACCTGTCCCACATGCCTCCACAGATACCCCTTCGCAAGCAAACAGTTGGCCATTACTAGCGTTGGTCGTGGCGGCGTTGGCGGCCGGCTTCATCCTGAACCTGATGCCCTGTGTGTTGCCTGTGCTCAGTCTCAAGCTGATGGCGTTTGTCGGGCGGCCCGATCAATCGCGAGCCAACATTCGGCGTCGTTTTTTGGCGACGGCAGCGGGTGTTCTTGTTTCCTTTTGGCTATTGGCGAGCCTTATTGTTGTCTTACAATATCTTGGCAATAGCGTTGGTTGGGGATTTCAATTTCAATCACCTTGGTTTGTGAGCGCAATGATTGCCTTAATGGTCGTTTTTGCAGCGAACTTGTTTGGTTGGTTTGATTTGCCCGTTATCCCTGGAATCAACGTGATTGGGGTGGGTCGAGCCAGCCTGGCTGGTGATTTCTTGACCGGCGTTTTGGCGACGCTTTTGGCAACACCTTGTTCGGCGCCATTGCTGGCACCCGTTATCGGTGTCGCGTTTGCGGGTGATACGACAACAATTTTCGCCTTGTTTACTTTAATCGCTATTGGAATGGCGAGCCCTTATTGGCTGGTTGTTCTGCTCCCCTCGCTTGCCCAGTTTATGCCGAAGCCCGGTCAATGGATGATGATGTTGAAGATAATCCTTGGTCTATCGCTGTTGGCCTTTGCGATGTTCTTGGGTTGGGTGTTGTTGACGCAGCGGGGTATTTGGGTTGCCTCAAGTGCTGTTGGATTGGCTGTATTGGTTTTGCTTTTCCTGTACAGCCGCCGCAAAGTGCTCGGCAGAGGGCTTGGGCCGATTTTAGGGTTTTTTCTTTTGGCTCTTGTGCCGGGCGCATTCGCGGGTCTTGCACCTTCTGGGCGCGAAGTAGGGTGGCAATCGCCCTCGCGCGAGGGCGCTATAAATTGGATTTCGTTTAACGACGCTGAACTCGCCAGAATGGTGGCAGAGGGTAAAACGGTGTTCGTCGATGTCACGGCGACCTGGTGTGTCAATTGCCAATTCAATAAAGCGATTGCCATTGAGGTCGATCAAGTCAGGCAAGCCTTTCAAGAAGAAAACGTGGTTGCCATGGTGGCAGATTGGACCAATCACGATCCTGAGATTGGAGCTTATTTGTCGCGCTTTGGGCGCGCAGGGATCCCTTTTAACATCGTATACTCGCCAACACATCCAAACGGCAAAGTCTTACCGACCTTGTTGACCAAAAATATTGTTCTTGATGCTCTGGACAGATGACTTGAACGCCCCACTTACTTGTCCTGATCGAAAGTTAACGAAAGGGTAGCGAATGTCAGGAGCTGTCGGCCATCGGATTGCGTCGATGATGTCCAAAACCTGGGATCAAGGCCCGGCGTCAATTAATACTGACGAGATTTTTGCGGGCAAAACGGTTGTCATGTTTGGATTGCCGGGTGCTTTCACACCAACCTGCAGCACAAAGCATCTTCCGGGCTTCATTGAGCATGCTGAAGCCCTTAAAAAAGCAGGGGTGGATTTGATTGTTTGCCACAGCGTGAATGACCCTTGGGTCCTCAATGCCTGGTCCAAGGAAATGGGTGCACGCGAGCACATTTTTATGCTGGCTGACTGGAATGCCGAACTTGCCAAAGCGCTTGATGTTGATGTTGATATGTCGGCCTCTGGGCTCGGCACCCGGGCTGGTCGTTACGCGTTAGTCGCCGAAGACAAACAGATCACTTATTTTGAAGCTGGCGAGGGTGATATCAGCAGTGCGAAAGCCGTTTTGGCGGCGCTAAGCGGCTAACGCACGGCGTTGATGCCAGAACGCGCCAAAGCGTCAGCACGTTCGTTTTCCGCGTGACCTGCATGTCCTTTGATCCAGCGCCATTCGACCTGATGTCGTTGCACCTCTTTCCAAAGTATTTGCCACAAGTCCGCATTTTTAACGGGTTTTTTGGCCGCAGTTTTCCAGCCATTTTTCAACCAACCATGGATCCACTTTGTAATCCCGTCTTTGACATAGATGCTATCGGTTGTCAGGATCACTTTGCACGGCCTGTTCAAAGCCTGGAGGCCTTGGATTGTCGCAGTCAGTTCCATCCGATTATTGGTCGTTGCCGGGTCGCCGCCGCTGAGTTCTCTTTCCTGCTCTCTGAACCGTAACACGGCGCCCCACCCGCCCGGGCCAGGGTTGCCGCTGCACGCTCCATCAGTAAATATCTCGACATATTTATGATCATTCATGCAACATCTCTCAGCTCACGTGGGATGTTGAATTTCACATTTTCGTCCCGGATTGTGATTGGCTCAACCTGCAGCTCAAAGCGTTCGTGCAGCGCGTCAATAATGCCTTCTACCAAGATTTCCGGTGCGGAGGCGCCCGCAGTGAGCCCGATACATGCTACGTTTTCGAGCATTGACCAATCAAGTTCGCTTGCGTCCTGCACCAGCACGCTTTGTCGAGCGCCAGCCGTTTTTGCCACGTCGACTAAGCGGTTGCTATTTGAACTATTCGGGGCGCCGACGACGAGAAACAAGTCACACTCGGCACCAATATGTTTCACGGCTTCCTGCCGGTTGGTGGTGGCGTAGCAAATGTCTTGGCTTTTGGGTGCTTTGATGTTGGGAAAACGGTCGACAAGTGCTGCGATGATGTCGGCAGTATCATCGACGCTTAGCGTTGTTTGCGTGACGTAACTCAGGGGACCTGGTGGTGGTGATAGTTGGGCAACGTCTTCAACGTGCTCAACCAACGTTACGGCTCCCGATGCCAATTGGCCCATTGTGCCGATCACTTCTGGGTGACCGGCGTGACCGATGAGAATAATGTGGTGCCCATCGGCATGGTCGCGCTCTGCTTCACGATGAACTTTGCTCACTAAAGGACAAGTGGCGTCAATGTAATGCATGTTGCGTGCTTCTGCCTCAGAAGGAACACTTTTCGCAACACCATGAGCGGAAAAAATAATCGGCCGCGTTGGATCGGCGTCTGACACTTCCTGGACGAAAACTGCCCCTTTGCGCTCAAGCGATTGCACGACAAAACGGTTATGTACAATTTCGTGTCTTACATAAACAGGGGCGCCATATCGGGTAAGCGAGCGCTCGACAATATCAATCGCTCGTACCACACCAGCACAAAAGCCCCGTGGATTGGCAAGCAATAGCTTTAACCTCGGTTTTTTCATCATACTATGCCTTATAAGCTCCCTGATAGATTTGAGCTAACCATTCCAAACCATGGATGCAAGTGATGCTTTTCGACAAATCGTGCGGAGCCAAGCTCGAACGATCAGAACTCCTGCATCACCTCACAATCTCTGCGTCATTTGAATGAAGGCAGCTTGCGATAAGCGATGGCTTCGCCAAGGTGATGCCGATTAATGGCATTGGCACCGGCCATATCAGCGATCGTGCGCGCAACCCGCAGAATGCGGTGATACCCCCTGGCGCTAAGGCTGAAAGAGCTCGCCGCTTTTTGGAGCAACGCGGCGCTTCTTTCGTCCAGCGCCGTCGATTGGTTGAGCTGCGAGCCCCCAAGACGGGCATTCAAGAGGCCGTTATTCCGCGCTCTCTGCGCCTGATGACACTGATCAACGCGAGCCGCGACGTCCACGGATTTTTCTGCCGATGGCGGCTGGCAGAGATCATCTATCCTGATGGCTGGCACATTTACAATCAAGTCGATCCGATCATAAATTGGCCCAGAAACACGGCCTTGATAATGCTCACCACACAAGGGAGCTTTGCGGCATTCTTGATTGGCGTCGCCCAAAAAACCGCAACGGCAAGGGTTCATCGCGGCGATCAATTGAAACTGAGCCGGATAGGTGATGTGCGCGTTGGCTCGCGCAATGGTGACTTCGCCTGATTCAATTGGCTGGCGCAGTGCATCCAAGGCTGAGCGGCTAAATTCTGGTAACTCGTCCAAGAAAAGGACACCGCGGTGGGCAAGCGTGACTTCACCAGGCTTGGCTTTTTGACCCCCACCGGTCAACGCTGACAAACTGGCAGAGTGATGGGGCGCTCGGTAGGGGCGCTTGATTGCCAATTTCTGCTTGTTCAGCAATCCCTTTGCGCTTTGAATCATCGTGACTTCAAGCGCTTCCGCCGCTGTTAATGGTGGTAAAATGCCTGGCAGCCGCTCAGCGAGCATGCTTTTCCCTGAGCCTGGCGGCCCGATGAACAAGAGATTGTGACCGCCGCTTGCCGCGATCTCCAATGCACGTTTCGCCGTTTCTTGGCCTTTGATGTCTTGAAAGTCTTTGAAGGCTTCTGTGTCACAGTTCAGTTCAGATACGTCGCTAGTCAGTGGTCGAGCGGGCGGTCTTGCCGCAGCAAGACTTTGGTTGCCAGTTAGGTGATTAATCATTGCTAGTACACTTGGTGCCGCGATGACCGTCGTCTCAGCGTTGCCATCGCTGGGGTGTGCCCAAACCGCTTCCTCAGCTTGGTCGGCAGGTCCCAGCAAATTTAATCCAAGAGCAGCTGCGTGAAGGCTGGCGCAAAGAACGCCTGAAACCGGCAAAATCCGACCGTCTAAGCCCAATTCACCAAGCGTCAAATATTTGTCCACGGCGGCTTGTGGCACAACGCCCATGGCGACCAGCAACCCGATGGCGATGGGTAAATCAAAATGACTTCCCTCTTTTGTCAAATCGGCAGGCGCCAAGTTCACGGAAATGCGCCGTTGCGGCAACGCCAGACCAACTGACTGCAACGCCCCGCGAATGCGTTCTTTACTTTCTGCAACGGCCTTGTCTGGTAAGCCGACAATATCAAATTTCGGCAAGCCGCCTGTGATCAGCACTTGAACGTCGACGCTTTGTGCTTCTAATCCGATAAACGCGCTGGTTTTGACATGTGCCACCATGCTAATGGTATAACCACAAAATCATCTAAATATAATAATAAATCGTTTAATATTATATCGAATATCATTTGGTTAACGGCTTCACATCAACGCGGCTCACAGCATACATGGCAATAACCGCGGCAATGATGATATATGCAGCAAATATCAACGAAATTTGCTTCAGGTTCCAGCCATTCGTCAGGAAGCGGCCGACAACAAATGGCCCACCAGCGGAGGCGACCACCATCATGCTTGCATATGCTGATTTGATCGCACCCAAATGCTTGACACCATAAAGCTCGGCCAACAAAGGCCCGCTAACAATGGCGGTAAATACCTGACCACATGCCCACAACAATAACATGACCATGGCGATCACAGCGCCGTCAAAAGGCTGAACCACCAGCAATCCAACGGCGATTGGCATTGCAATAAACGGCGCCAACCGGGTTGCCGTCAGGCGATCCACAAGCCACCCAACCGGAAAGGTGATAACGAAGCCAAAAATGGCATAAAGCATCCATAGGAAACGCCAGTCTTGGTCGCTGACGCCGAGTTCGTCGGCATAATCGAGGCCAAAAATAATCAAGCCGGTGAAGATGAATGAAGGGGCAAAAATTGTTGGGATCAGCATCCAGGCGGTTCGGTCCCCTAACACCTCACCCAATGTCCATTGCCGTCGACGAGACCCTGGCACTTGTGCTTCCTGTTCGGAGGCGTTTTTCTGTGCCTCGAGATATTTCGCGTGTCTCTGGCGATGCCCCTTGAGCAACCATAACGTTAGCGGCAGGACGACGAGAAGCAGAACAAAGCCGAGGCTTTCGTATAGGCCTCGCCATGTGAAGACAATGAGCAGTAGCAAACCCGCAAACTGTGGTAGCAGCGCTTCTGATGCGCTATAGCTTGCGCTCAAAATGCCAGTTGCTCGACCTCGAAGATCGGTAAAGTAGCGAGACGTAGCCGCTGTTGGCACATGGGTCATCAAGCCTTGACCAAATTGGCGCTGCAGAAATATCGCTGGGACGATCATCCAAACAAACCAGATATTGGCAAAAACAAAACAACTGAGCGCGGTACCGACAACGACGATGACGCTGACAACCCGCAAATCAAACCAGTCAAAAATCCTGCCCGTTAGCATCAGGGCAAAGCCGCTTGCCAACGTGCCGAGCATGTAAAATGTTCCCCACTGATCCTCGCTCAACGCGAAGGTTTCCATGACATCCGGACGAATGAATTGAAAAAAATAGCTTTGCCCGACGCCACTAAACATCAGGAGCAGGCTGCTAAAACCAATCAGCCGGAGGTCCATGGCATTCGCGCCTGGTAGCAGTCGCTGAATTATGCCGCTCATTGTCCGAGCTTTCTTTCGATCGCGTCCCAAATCAGGCTGGAACCGTCGACGCCATCAAAACGTTTCAATTCCTGCAGCCCGGTCGGGGAAGTCACATTGATTTCGGTAAGGTAGTTACCAATAACGTCGATGCCGACAAACAGTAAACCACGCGCGCGGAGCACCGGACCAAGGGTCGCGCAAATTTCGCGTTCCCGGGCGGTTAATTCGACTTTCATCGCGCGTCCGCCAACATGAAGGTTGGCACGGGCTTCGCCATCAGCTGGAATGCGATTGATGGCGCCAATCGGCTCGCCGTCAACCAGAATGATCCGTTTATCGCCTTGTCGGATTTCTGGAATATACGCCTGGATCATGAGTTGCTCTCGGCTCGATTGCAGCAAGTTTTCCAGAAGGCTTGAGAGGTTCTCATCGTCAGGTTTCAAATAAAAGACGCCGATCCCGCCGTTGCCAAACAGAGGTTTTACAATTGTATGCGGGTGCTGCTGACGAAAAGCACGGATCGCCACTTCATCCCGGGTGATCAGTGTCGCAGGCATGAATTGGGCAAATTCCGTTGCAAAGAGTTTTTCTGGTGCGTTACGAACTTCACGGGGATTGTTCACGACTAAGGTTTGATCACTGATTCCCTCCAGCAGGTGCGATATTGTGATATACTGCATATCAAAAGGCGGGTCTTGACGCATGAGGATGACATCAAGATCTGTTGCCAAATTCAGTTGTTGGGTTTCGCCGAGTGGTGCTGGATCTTCTGCAACCCGCTGGAGCGTCATGGCATTCGCCTGTGCCGTCAGAACACCATCCTGAAAGCTGATTGCTGATGGCAGGAAGTGCCACAATTTATGACCTCGGCTTTGAGCTTCAAGTGCCAGCGCAAATGTACTGTCTGCCTCACTCTGGATAGTCGATGTTGGATCCATTAAGACACCAACCCGCACAGGGGGATTGCTCATAGCCTACTACTCCGGTCGAAAAGCATCTTCGATGTGGGTCGAAACGCCATCTGCATTAACAATGATTGCATCAAAACGCATGTCAAAAGTCGCATGGTCAGGCTGGGTTGCAAGCCAAGCTTCCGCAGCCTGCGCGATCCTGTGCTGTTGACGTGGCAAGATCGCGTCGATGCCATCGCTCCAGTGAGCTCGGTATTTGACTTCAACAAAAACTAAGAGGTCTGTTTTCCTGGCAATGATGTCAATCTCGCCGACAGCTGATTTGGCGCGCGTGGCTTGAATGCTGAAGCCAAGAGTTTTGAGAAAGCTTGCCGCTTGTTGCTCTGCCCATCGGCCCCGCGATTCTGCATCGCGCCGCCGCGCGCGCTCTGATCGCTGATGCCGGGTCAAGCTGTGTCCTTTTCGGCTTGAATCGCTGTGTAGAGAGCCTTTTTTGACAGAACAAATCGCAAGGCCAGCTCGTTGGTCAGGTCCTTAACCCGGACGCCAGCGGCCAAGCCAGCGATGATGGCATTCCGGACCTCGGGGTCGTCAACATCTACCGAATGTTCAATCGGCGGACCGACCACAACAACGATTTCACCTTTTGGTGATCCCATCTTTTCATAGTGATCCGCCAAATCACCGAGCCTGCCACGCCGTACTTCTTCAAAGGTTTTGGTTAATTCGCGTGCGACGGCGGCATCTCGGTTTCCAAGCTCCTCAATCATCGCCCGTAAACTGTTCGTCAGTCGCGGCCCACTTTCAAAAAATAGCAATGTTGCCGGAACCACAGAGAGCATGCGCAGCGCGGAGGTGCGTGCGCCGGCTTTTGCGGGCAGAAAACCTTCAAACAAGAATCGGTTTGATGGCAAGCCACTGACAGTTAGCGCCATAATTGGTGCTGTCGGCCCGGGAACAGCCGAGACCTTGTGTCCAGCCGCGATTGCTTCTGAGACAAGCTTGTATCCAGGATCAGATACCAATGGCGTCCCCGCGTCACTGATCAACGCCAGATGCTGTCCGTTAGCCAGTTGGTCAAGATATTTTTGTCGCGCACGATCGTCGCTATGGTCGTGATAGGCACTGGTTGGCCGGTTGATGGCAAAGTGGTTGAGAAGTTTGGCTGAATGGCGTGTATCTTCGCACAGCAGCCGATCTGCAGATTGCAGCACATCGACGCCACGCGGGCTCATGTCGCCTAAATTGCCAATAGGGGTGCTAACAATCGTCAAACGTCCGGTTCTCATGTCAGTAGCATGCCCGTGATTGTGTCCAGTCGCAACCAACCTTCACGGGTTGGACGAAAGCTGTTGGCGATTGGTTCCAACATTTTCTGTTTCTTGAGAAATGCCAATCGGTCTTGGTTAAGGACCAGATGCCCGCCCACAATTGCGCCTTCGCGGGTGCGCATGCTCATCAAGAATGCTTCTTCATCGGCGTCTTTGGCGGTCAAGGGCTTAGCGACCACGCGTTCGTGTTGCTCCCAGTCGCTTAACAATCGTGGGTTTTCGGTGGCATGCTTTCGACCGTCAATTGTCACACGACCATGGGCGCCAGGGCCGACGCCAACATAGTCTTCATACCGCCAGTAACTAAGGTTGTGACGGCTTTCAAATCCGACACGCGCGTGGTTGCTGACCTCGTAGGCCGGGTAGCCTAGTTCTTCCAAGGTGCTCGCAGTTTGCTCATAAAGATCAGCAGCTTTGTCGTTGTCAAAGCTGGTTAACACGCCGCGTTGGAGCGCTTTGTCAAAAACTGTACCAGGCTCGATTGTGAGTTGATACAGGGAGACGTGGGTTGGATGCCATGCCAGCATAGAGTGGACCCGTTCCGTCCACTTGTGGGTCTTTTGTCGTGGCAGGGCGTACATCAAATCCATGCTAAAGTTGTCAAAATGCATCGCTGCAGAATCGAGTGCGTCGCACGCTTGTTGGGCATTATGATTTCGGCCCAGCACCAAAAGCTCCGTGTCGTCTAGGCTTTGAATGCCAAGACTGAGA
>CAXBRM010000007.1:0-25314 GCA_963978305.1 uncultured Rhodospirillales bacterium | reverse complement strand
CGAAGATCGGTCAGGCTCATCACCTGAAAACCGCCGCTATCCGTCAAAATCGGTCCGGGCCAATCCATCATTTTGTGCAGACCACCCAGGGCAGCAACGCGCTCAGCGGTCGGTCGCAGCATCAAATGATAAGTATTGCCCAGCACGATTTGCGTGCCGGTGGCGCGCACGGCGTCCATCGTCATGCCTTTGACCGTGCCAGCCGTACCAACGGCCATAAATGTGGGGGTTTCCACTGTGCCATGCGCCGTATGAAGGCGGCCGCGGCGCGGGCCACCCGCTTCGCCTGCGATTAACTCAAAGCCGAAATCGCTCATGCCACCTTCCTTTCGAGAAAACAGCCATCGCCGTAGCTAAAAAAGCGATAGCGTTGCTCAATGGCATGCTGATAGGCCGCCAGCATCTCTTGATGGCCACTGAAGGCGCAGACGAGCATAAATAGGGTCGATTTTGGCAGGTGGAAATTGGTGATCAAAGCATCCACAACGCTGAACTGATAACCGGGGGTGATAAATAAATCGGTCCGTCGCGCGGCGGCTTCACCTGAAATGATGTGGTCCGAAAGGCTTTCCAGGGTTCGCAATACGGTTGTGCCGACGGCAAGGATTCGTCGCCCTTGTGTTTTGGCATTCGCGATGGCTCGGGCATTGCTGGCATCAATGGCACAGCGCTCAAAGTGCATGATATGATCACGGGTATCGTCGACACGGATTGGGGCAAAAGTCCCTAACCCGACATGCAGGGTAACTTCAGCGGTTTCAACACCGACCTCAGTGCGCAAGCGATCAACGGCATCGGCATCAAAATGCAGGCTGGCGGTGGCGGCGGCCACGCTGCCGGGATCCTTGGCGGTGAACGGCTGGTAATCGGCGAGATCGGCTGTGTCGCCGCCGCGGGCACGCTTGATATAGGGTGGTAAAGGCATGGAGCCGACCCTCTCCAACGCTGCCACCAATGCCGCGCCAGAGCGGTTAAATCTCAGGGTGATTTCGGGACCATCTTTCACGACGACGACAGCTTCAACACCCTCGCCAAAGCCAACGGTATCACCGACTTCAAGGCGTTTGCCCGGCTTGCAAAAACTCGTCCAGGTATCGCTGTCCAACTGCTCGGTAAGCGTTGCCTCGACATGAGCTTTAGCGTTGCCGCGGCGCCTTACCCCAAACAGACGAGCAGGGATGACGCGGCTGCGGTTAAAAACCAGCAAATCGCCAGGCCGTAACAACTCGGCAAGGGTGCCGAAGGTTTTGTCGGCCAAACCACCATGCGAGGCA
The DNA here is from genome assembly GCA_963978305.1 of uncultured Rhodospirillales bacterium. Lineage (GTDB taxonomy): Bacteria > Pseudomonadota > Alphaproteobacteria > UBA7985 > UBA7985 > CAXBRM01. The sequence continues at coordinate 24,040 of CAXBRM010000007.1, read as the reverse complement.
ACGTGCAACAGCTTTGCCGCCTCGCGTGGATATAGCGGTGCCTGGGCAATGAGGTTGGCCGGCAAATCAAAGTGAAAGTCGTCAACCCGCATGGTTTACGCTTGGCTGGTCTCGCGGCGTAAGGCCGAAGCAATTGCCAACCGAAACGGAACCAGGGCAATGATTGCGACAACAACCTTGACAATAAAGTCCGCGGTACCCGCGCGGATCGCCCAATCCTGGCCGTAGAAGGCGATGCTGTAGAAAACGGTCGTGTCAACAACACTGGCAATAATTGAGCCGGCAAATGGGGCGAGCCACCAGGCCATCCGGCGCAAGCGTTGAAAGATCGCGATATCAAGCAATTGGCCAACGATAAAAGCCGTGCCGCTGGCCAGGCCGACGCGGATTGCGCTGATCCAGGGCTCAGGATCACCCGGAAACGGCAGGAGGCCATTGATGATGATGCTTGATGGCACCGCCACCAAGAACGCGGCGCCGGCGATCCGACGGGCCATCGGCGCACCAAACAGACGGTTGACAATATCGGTGACCAGAAAGGTCAGCGGAAAGGTAAATTGCCCGTAGTTGAACGTGTTTGCTGGTTGACCCAACAGTGTGTCGATCCACGGGGCGAACTGCAGGACAGCCCAATTGGACAAAATGACAATGAATGACATGGCTGCCAGTGCAAGCCAAAACGTGGTGCGCGATGCTGCGCCAGACGGATGGATGGAGGTCATGGCCTCAACTCCTTGATCTATTGGTTGTACCCAAACCCGCCGCCTGTCCCGGATTGTTCCAGCGGCTGTTGGCGAGCCCGGTTGGCGCGCAGCAATAATGCTGTTGTTCGATCCCTGCAACCCACAAACGGCCAGATCTGCCTCGACATTCTTGGCGACTAGGCGCACAACGGGTTCAAGCATGGCGCGCTGCTCGGTGGCGTGGCTACCGGCAAATTGGAATGATTGAGTGAACAAGCCATGAGTGTAGATTTAAGCGACGTATTTGACGAGCAGGGTTTATTTGAGGACGATGCGGAACTCTCACCGCAAAGCATGGCTTTGGTACGATCGGTGGTCGCCCGCCAAATTGGTTTCGAGGACACGACGCCGACAGCTGCCGAGGCGACCTTGTTTGTCAAAGACATGCTGAAACTTTGCGCTGAGATGAACGATCTGTTGGAATTTGAGGCAACCCAGGCGATGGCGGCGGTTGGCTTGAGCCTGATTGAGGCAGATGCGAGCGGCGACAATGATTTGATGTGTCTGGAAGTTCCCTTGCATCTGGTGAATGCTGAAGCTGCCCGCGGCATGGAAGATTTTGATGAGGCGATGGCCAGTAGTTTGTCGGCCGTTCGCTTGTTACAAAACGAGGGCTTTCCGATGGACGAAAAGCGCCGCAAGTTGAGCCAAGCGGGGGCCTATCTTGACATCGCCCAGACCGCCCTGGTGCAGGAGGATGGTGGCAAATCGAAGCAAGCCGCCGAGGCGGCGCTGGCGATTTATCAAGGGCTGGATGAAAAGCTCCACATGGGCAAGGCCTATGAGCAGATCGCTGAAGCCCATGGGCTCAATGGCGACAGAGCTGATGCGGTGGCCAGCATCAACGCCGCGATTGAGCTGTTTGCCGACGTGGAAGCCATGCCCGCGCTGTCAAGCGGGTTTGCCCGGCTTGCTGATCTGCAAATGAACGATCGCAACTGGGAAGCTGGCGAACAAGCAGTGCTGGCGGCAGTAACTGCGGCACCAAAGGACGGCGCCAGCATGGAATTTGATGGGGCGATGTTGGCGCTGGTCCGCCTGGTGAAAGCCAAGCCACAGCGCCGCGAAATCCTTGTTCATCGCGTGGCCGAGGTTGCCGAGATGGATGCTGGCGTGGTCAGCCAAAAACTGGTTGAGTTCGAAAAACTGGCGGAAATGGGCGGCGTTTTGATTGACGCTTAACCCGTGCCAACAGGCGTTACGGCGCTGATTTAACTGTCGGCTGGCGCTTTGTTCGCGTAGCCGCGCGGGGTGAACAGCCAGCGCTCGCTGTTGGTGTTTTCGCCGGTATAGCGGGTTTGGCTGGATCCGATCATCACCATACACCACATGTCGACATCATCGGTTTTCAGCTGCTCAAGGGTGACGTGATGGAAACTTTCTTCGGCTCGCCCGACCTGGCGGCAAATCACCACCGGCGTGTCGGCTGCGCGGTGCTGCAAGAACGTATCGCGGGCAGCGTCGAGCAATTCGCGGCGGCGCTGACTGACGGGATTATACAGGCAGGTGACAAAGTCACCAAGCGCCGCTGCGTGCAGGCGCTGGACAATGCTGGCCCGTGGGGTCAGCAAATCGCTCAAACTAATTGCACAAAAATCATGTCCCAAGGGTGCGCCCAACTTAGCGGCGGCGGCCAGCATGGCGGTGATGCCTGGCTGCACGTCAATGGCGACCCGGCCCCAATCCTGTCGATCCTCAGCATGACGGTCGAGCAACTCAAACAGCGGCGCGCCCATGGCATAGACACCTGGATCGCCGGAGCACAGCAAGACAACCTTTTTCCCCTGCGCAGCCAAATCAAGCGCGAAGGCGCAGCGTTTTTCCTCTTCCCCCAATGTAAAGTCGTGGCGCGTTTGGTCTGCCCGTACAGGGTGAATTTGGTCAAGATAATAGCTGTACCCGACAAAGTCAGTTGCTGTATCAATAATCATACTTGCCGTGGCAGCCCGCCAGCCAGGATCGCCAGGCCCAAGGCCCAGAAGAGTCAGCGTGCCTTGCGGTTGGGCCAAGGTTGTCAGGATCGGGCTGAAGCCATCACTGGCGGCAATTGCGATTGTGGCACGAGCTGTTTTTTGCTTCTCGACCAGTAATTTTGCCTCGGCACCAGCGCCAGCGAGGGCCGCCCCCTCGGCGACGCCCCAGACACCGACTTCGTTGAAAACCACCTCGCTTGGGTTGGCGAGCCGATCACGTTCGGCATTGAGTTGTTGGCGGGAAAAAAACTTTGGCGCAATGCCCAGAGCATGGAGCCCGGGCTCGTTGGCTTTCAGGTCGATACTAAATATACCGGCGACCGCTTCGAACGGTAGCTGATAGGCGGCCAAGGTGTCGCTTAGCAGAGTTTGCAGATGGTCAGCATCACAATGCCGCTCGCATCCCATGCCGACGCTTAAGCATTGTGGTACCAGCCAGAGCGCGCTTGGGTCCGTCGGTTCCTGATCCAGGCCAACATGAATTGCCAGAGTAGAATCTGGCGCGATTGGTAGAGCACTGTCCTGGAGCCACGGGCACCGCGCCGCGCCGATCACTCGAACGGCCCGCTGTTGGTTCAGTTGCATCATGAATGTCTGGATTTCAGCGGTGCTGTTAACCCAAGACCAGCCTGTTGGCGGACTATCCAGTGCAATATTCCAGAGGACATCACCTGCGGTGGTCAGTGAAGCCTGAGTGCCAAGCTCAGCGGCGAGTTGGCTGGCAATCCGGTTGGCGCCACGGTGGCCGCCCAGCAATGGCACGACGCTGGAACCGTCAGCAGCGATGCAGATAACGGGTGGTTCGGCGTGTTTATTGTCGAGCAGATCGCCCAAACAGCGGATAAGGATCCCGGCGGCGGCGATCGCAACGATCGGCTGGCCGGTGGCAAAACTGGCGCGCAATGCGCCCTTGAATGAATCGCCGTCACGACCCTTGAGCCAAATATCGGCGCCTTCCCAGATGGCGGCGACTGTTGTTGCCAGGTCAAGCTCATCAGCGCTGAGAATAAAGACCTTACCCCTCGTCATAGGCATTCCCACGCCGATGGACCAAAATCATGCTGAAATAGGGTGCGCTCTCAATGGCAACGTCTGCCAATGGCATAACCACCTGGTTTGCCAGACTGGCGCGCTCGATATAGGCGGCCTTGTCCAGTAGGTCATTGTCGGCAAGCAACGTTTTCAGACGGGCCAGATGGCGGCCAACTTTTGGAATAACGAACGCTTGGCCAAACGCCAAATGCTCAGCCAATTGCTGATTTGTTAACGGCCCCGGCAGGACGGTTAGCACGTCATTGCGTGCGGTTAACGGAAATTTGGCAGCGGCAGCGCATGCGGTGAAGCTGCTAACCCCAGGGACAATCTCGGTTGGATAGTGTTCTGCCATACGGCCAAACAAATACATGAATGATCCATAAAAAAACGGATCACCTTCGCAAAGAACGGCAACTTTGCGGCCAGCGCTTAAGTGGCGACCCAACAGTTGTGCACCCTGTGCGTAAACCTTTTGCGCCGGAAAACGCTCTGCCGTCATCGGCATTTCCATGGCATATTCGATATGATCGTCCCGAAGATAACCAGCAGCGATTGAGCGAGCAAAGCTGGGTGTGCCTTCAGCTGCGGGATAGGCGATAACCTGAGCGGATTCGATATGACGAACAGCCTTAAGGGTTAACAGCTCCGGATCACCGGGGCCGAGGCCCACGCCGACAAGCGTCCCTGGTTGCCCTTTGGTCACGTCAGTTTGTGTCCTTCATATTGCAAAATTGGCATGCTGGGTTTCCAGCCCAGCAAAGCGCCGACAGCTTCTTCCTTTGCGACGGAAATCCGCGTTAGCTCGCCGCCATGTTGCTGCCGAAACGCAAGCAGGCTTGCTTCGCCTTCGAGTGTTACTGCGTTCGCAACCAGACGGCCGCCGCTGTTCAGTTGCTCCCAAAGCGTTGTCAGCAGAATTTGTTTGGCCAGACCACCACCGACAAAAACCGCGTCGGGTGTGGGCCAATTTTTCGGTAAATCCTCAGGGGCATTGCCAGCAATAAAATTAATTCGGGCCGGACCAGCCAGTCGAATGGCGTTGGCTTGAGCTTTGGCAAGCCGCTCAGGGCGGGTGTCGATTGCAAACACGCGGCTATTTGGTGCCAGACGAGCCCACTCGATCGCGATGCTGCCATTGCCCGTGCCAATATCCCAAAAAATCTGACCATCCCGCGGTGCCAATTTGGCCAGGGTGATTGCCCGAATATCCCGCTTTGTGATGGTGCCGTCGTGGTCGAAAAGTTGATCGGGAAGTCCTGGACCGAGCGCTAGGCTGGCCTGGCTACGATCGCTAAAACACTCAACTGCGTAACAGGTGAGCGCTGGGTATTCACGATCACTGCTGAGCGGGTGGGGGGCAATTTGCTCCTCGGGTCCGCCAAGGTGACTGAGGGCGGTGATTTTGCTGCTTCCAAGGCCGATATCGCGAAGCATCTGGCTCAAGGCAACAGCTGTTCCACCATCGCCTAATACCACGAGACGAGCTTGGTGATGCAAGCTGGGATGCAGATCGGTGATCGGACGGCCATGCGCCGTGACCAATCGCACGTTTTGCTGTTGCCAAGCCATGCGGGCACAGGCGAGGGCATAGCTGCTCAAGCTTGGCTCCACCTGAACCATTTCCTCACCAAACCAGGCGATCAGCGTGTCACCAACACCGAAGCTGAGCGGATCTCCTGTTGCGATGATTGCCACTTTTTGTCTGGCCTCAAGTTCACGGCGAATGGCGCTTCGATTGTCGGCGAACGGGTGAGCCCAGGTAATTTTTCGGGCGGTTGTCTTGACGAGGGCCAAATGGCGTGTGCCGCCAAACACCACATCACAGTCATCAACAGAACAGGGCTGGCCGTCCTGGATACCCACAACACGCAATGGATGACTGATCGTCAAATTCCCTCCCCTCCCCGCAAGGTTTATGGTTGCCGTCGTCGTTTTGTCCTCATGAAACGCTGGACGACAAAGAAACGCTGTATTGTTGGTTTTGGCCTCGGATGCAATGGTCAATGCTGCGCTCATTCACTCGAGAGCTGTTGCGAAGATCAGCTGGCAAGTGCAAGTTCTGCTCGGCGCAGGTCAACACTGTAGGCGTTGCTGACGCCAGGTTCGCCCATCGTGACACCGTACAGGCGGTCCATTTTTGCCATGGTCAAGGCATGGTGCGTAATAATCAAGAAGCGTGTGCCGAGCTCCTGGGCCATTTCGGCGACCAGATCAACGAAGCGCCCGACATTGTGGTCGTCAAGGGGTGCATCCACCTCGTCCAGCACGCAAACGGGGGCTGGATTGCTACGGAACAGCGCAAAAATTAGGGCGATCGCTGCTAAAGATCGCTCACCACCGCTGAGTAGAGACAGATTTGAAATCTTTTTCCCTGGTGGTTGGGCATAAATTTCTAACCCAGAATTCAGAGGATCGTCGTTGTCGTGCTGAAGGCGCAGTTCGGCACGGCCGCCGCCGAATAATTTGGTAAAGCACTCTTTAAAGGCTTCGTTGACAGTGTCGAACGCTTCAGAAAGCCGCTGTCGACCTTCCTTGTTAATTTCTGTGATGCTTGTTCTAAGTTTGGCAATAGCAGCTTCAAGCTCGACAGTTTCCTTTGCCAGTGTTTCAATGCGCTCAAGCAGCGTGTCGCGCTCCATGGCGGCGCGTAAATTGACGGCGCCCAAGGCCTCGCGATCGCGAAGTCGATTTTTCAATTTCCGCTCAACATCACCTTTGTTGGGCAAGGTGGTTTCGGGCACGAGCTGGGCGCGGTCATACAATCCCTGTGGGCCACATTGAAACCGCTCACGTACTTCGTCGCTCATTTCCCGCAATCGTGCTTCGTCGCTTTCCAGCGATGCGGTGACGGCGGCAAGATCTTGAGCAATGCCGTTGCTGTTATTTTCAAGTCCGCGGCGTTCGACCTGTAGGTTGCGGTCTTGGGTCTCGGCGGCGGACAGGGCATCAGCAGTGGCTTTTCTTTCAGTTTCCGCTGCCAAAATGGCGTCGGCCAACGTTGATTTTTGCTCCATGAATTGCGCAGGCATGGCGGCAAGGCGTTCGGCAGCTTCTTTCAGGGCTTGCTGACGTTCCACCAGCGAGCGCTGGAAATGCTGAGCGTTCTGCTGCCGACCCAGCCAATCATGCCGTTCCGAGAAGATCTGACCCAAACGTGCCTCGCGCGTTGCGGCATCGCGGCGTTTTTGTTCTAGCGATCCATTGGCGTCGTCCAATGCAACCCGGTTTTGATGCAGTTCAGCTTTGGCGCGGTCAATTTTCGTCACCAATGCCGGCCGTTCTTTTTCCTGACTGTTCAGACTCGGGAGCGTGTCCGATTCAGCCTGGGCTTGGCCTAGTTCAATGGTCACGTCCGAGACGTGTTGGCTCAGGGTTTCGATGAGAACCCGGACGCCGGATGTTTCTTTCTCAGCTTTCAAAATCGCCGTCTCAGCATCACGTTCCTGGCGCTGAGCAGCTGCTAAGGCCTGATTGGCCTGGTGAAAGGATTGCTCTTGATTGACTTTAGCAGCTTTGGCGGTCTCCCATGTTGCTGTTGCTAACTCGAGCTCACGTTTGGCATCCGCGAGCTGGATATCCAGTGTCTTGAGGCGCTCGACTTGGACGATGCGTTCAGCGGCTGCGCGTTCTTGTGACCCTGGTAGAGCAGCATAGCCATCCCAACGCCAAATGCCGCCCTCTGGGGATGTCAAGACCTGGCCAAAGGCCAATTTGGATTGATTGTCACTGGCGTGCTCAATGCTTTCGGCAACGCCGCAACTCGCGAACGCGCGCGTCAAAGCTGCCGGACCACGAACAAACGTGGAGAGCGAACGAATGCCGTCAGGCCACTGCTGTGTTTGTGACGGCATGGTGCGGCCAAGCGCTGTCCAGACGCTTGGAAATTCTGCTGACAATTCTTGATCCAAGTCCGCACCAGCCCATGGGCCGAGAAAAGCGGCCAGCGCCTTTTCATACCCCGGGTTGGCCGATATCTCAGCTGAGCTTAAAAGGTTGGCTTGCCCCGTATCTGCCCGCGTCTGCTCGGTAATTTTTGCGAGGGCATCATGTTCACTTTTTACCGCAGTGTATGCCGCTTGCAGATGCTGACGTTGATCATCGGCGGTTCGCTCAGCCGCAGAGTGTTTTGCCAAGAGGTCAGCGTGCTGTTGCTGTTCGCCTTTTGCGTTTTCAACGCTCGTTATTGCTGCTTGGTGTGCCCTGCCAAGCATCTCCAGGTCAGGGCCTTGTGCAATTTTTTTGTGGGCTGACTGAAGTTCGAGCGTTGCCTGATCAACCCGTGATTGCAGGCGTTTGACGCGCATCATGATTTCTTCGTATGCTTTTCGTTGGTTTGCAGTCTGGGCGTCCAGCTTAGCCAGCTGGGTGGTCAACTCAGCCAGGCGATCTTCGGCATTTGAAGCAGCATCTCTTGCGACATCAAGGACACGTGCCGCGGTAGCGATGTCGGCGTCAGAGCCCTCCTTTTGTCCATAGAGTTCTGCTTCTTCTGATTGCAGTTTTTGAAGTGCTTTCTCGGCATCTTGAGCGAGTGTATTTTCGCGCTCAACATCCTGCATTAGTTGTTTGGTTGCGCGCTCATTCTCGCGCCGTGCTTCCTCAACGCGGGCGGCATCGCGGTCAACCCCCTCGCGCTCAATGATTAACCGCTGAAGTTTCGCGCCAATTTCCGCGTCTTCAGTTCGTAAGGCAGGCAAGGCCGCGGCCGCATTTGTTGCACGCGTGGTCAGGCTGGTGAGCTGTGTTTGAAGATCGGCCAGCTTTTTACTGAGCTTTTGTTTCTGTTCGCGGCCACGTGCAACAGAACGCGACTGCTGTTCGTAGTGCACCAGGGCAAGTGTTGCCTCTAGCTGTTGAATGTCGTCGGTCAACACGCTGTACTTTTCAGCATCAACGCACTGAGCTTCCAATGTTTTTAGTTGCTCTCGCAACGCCTGGGTCAGGTCGCTTACACGGGTGAGGTTGGTTTCACTGGCTTTCAGTCGTGATTCTGCCTCCTTACGTCGGCCGGCGAGTCCAGAGGTGCCGGCTGCCTCTTCGAGCAAGACGCGTCGCTCGGTGGGCTTTGCGTCGATTAATGCGGCCACCTTGCCCTGTGCAACAATGCTGGCGGATTGGGCTCCAGAGGCGATATCAGCAAACAGTAGCCGTACGTCGCTGGCGCGGGTCTCTTTGCCATTGATCCGAAAGGTTGAGCCGGAGCCACGATCAATCCGTCGGGATATGACGACTTCGTCTGCGTCAGGAAACCGTGACGCTAGGGCACTGCCTGAAGTTTTCAGCGTCAGTTGCGCTTCGGCAAAGTTTCGAGCGGGGCGCGAATTGGTGCCGGAAAAAATGACGTCATCCATATCATCGCCGCGCAAGCGTTTGGCACTGTTCTCACCCATGACCCAGCGCAACGCTTCGACGACATTGCTTTTGCCGCACCCGTTCGGACCAACAACGCCCGTCAGTCCACCGTCGATCAATAATTCGGTTGGTTCAACAAAGGATTTGAAACCAACAAGCCGAAGCTTTGAAAATTCAACCAACCGAATGACCTTTCGCTATGCCGCTTTAGTTTGACGCTTGTTCGGCCAATTCCTGTAATTGGGCTGCCAAATCATCCCATTCGGCGTTGCCCGCGCGCCGACCGTTGATGAACACTGTGGGTGTACTGTTGATACCCCGTCGGGCACCTTCGTCGCTCATTGCTTTGACAAAGCCGCCCAGGTTTTCGTCCGTGATGCAGCCGACGTATTTTTCTTGCGTCATGCCAAACGGCGACAAAATGCTGATCAATGTCATGTCGACGGCTGCCATATCGCTTGTGCTGTAGGCTGACTGGTTGCCGAAAAGCGCGTCTGCGGCTTGAACAAAGTCAATGCCATCACAACGCGCGGCCATTGCGACCCGAAAATCGACGGGATTGCGCAAAAATTCTCGGCTGATAAACTTAACATGTCCGGCTTCAATGGCGGGCTTGATCGTTTGCTTGTAATCAATCGCATGGAATGCTCGGCACGCCGGACAAGTCCATGAAAGGTATTCAATGATGGTGAAGGGGGCATCGGCTTGCCCTTCGACTTTGTCGAGAGCATAAATACCGGTGCCAAAACCACCGTCACCGCCAAACATTTCAGTTTTTGTCAGATGGTCGACGGCTGCCACGTTGGTTGGCTCGTCGGTTCCACTGTCGTTTGAGGCCGATGAGGCTTGGCGATCTTCGTTTTGAGAACTCAAGACGAAAAAACCGCCGACAACCACGACGATTGCGACCACAGCGGCGATGGCGATAAGGCCCAGGTTCGGACTGCCTGAAGATTGATTTTCACTCATAATGCTGGTTCCTACTCTCTCGAGTCGCGTTGTTGCAATCTTTGATTTTCCACAGCCCGGCAGCGGGTCAGCCAAAGCCGATGCCGTAGCATTCTTGGTTTACTATTGAAAAACGGCCGCAGCTTGCCGACGAAGCACATCTTCTAACTGAGCTGTATTGCTCAATTCGAATCGCTCGCCGTCAATAAAAACGCTTGGGGTGCTCTGAATTTCCAGCGCAACTGCTTCCTGTGTGCGTTCAACAAGCCATTGCGTTTTTTCGGTATCAGCGTAACAGGCTTCCAATTCTGCCGCTGACATATCCAGTGCTGCGGCAATCGCGGCATCGACTGTTTCAGGATCATTCACCAAGTAACTTTGTTGGGCAGCGAACAGTTTGTCGCTCGCGTCTTTGAAGTCATTACCCTCGCAGCGGACAGCCATTGCTACGCGCAAATCGATCCAATTGCGCAATAGGTCTCGGCTGATAAAGCGCACGAGCCCCTCGTCAACAAGAGGCAAGATGATCGGCTTGACAGCAAGCTCGTGGAAGCGCTGGCAATAAGGGCAGGTCCAAGACAGATATTCAACAACGACCAGGGGGGCATCCGCCGACCCCAGGATGATGTCTTCACTCCATAGACCAGCCGTGAGACCGCCATCTGTGCCTAACTCTGGATCAAGGAGGCTCGGTTGAGCTGTAGCGATGGGGGTCACAAAGCTGATGAACGTGCCATAGAGGCACATTGTCAGGAGCATGATGATTTGTTTCATGGATTTGGCCTTTGCCGAAAAGCTGTGAAGCACACGATAAAGGCTAAATAATATCAATGTTCCCGCTTGACTAGACTTGCGCCAAGATATGTCAGCGCATCAGCCAAGGGTTTGTGGCTGACACCAGTACCGCCATTGTCTGCCATTTTCAGCGCCAAACGATGGCGGTGGGGGGTTGGTGGCACCCAGCCAGCTTGCTGTTTATATCTGCTTGCGGCTGTTTGGCCCTCGGCGCGAAGCCCCAACCGCCGCCGAGTTGACGGGTCACTGAGGTCGATATGCTGTGGTCTTTGGGGTGATCGGAGTCCAAGTTGTCGCTTTGGTTGGGACTTGGGCAATGGGCCTTCTTTGAATTTAAGATCCCGAAACGTACCCAGTCCATGATAGGCGTTGAGTTTATCCAGAATTTGGCCTTTGGCATGGCTCAAAAACGCACCATATCCTCGTTCGACAGTAATTTCGAGAACACCGTTGATACGCTTGTTCGGGTGGTCAAAACGACTGCGACGTGGATAGGTTGAGCTGGCAAACTCCTCGCCGACGATGTCAACCCAGTAGACCTGAAGATTGGCATCAAGGGTTGCCCGTTTGCCGACGGCTTCTCTGGCGATTTTGGGCACAATGGCGCCCAGTCCTCGACTGTAATACGTCCGTTTTTGGGCATACTGACCGGCGGCACGGTCCCGTTCGGTGCGGGCATCATTGATGTCAACGACTTTAGACTGGCTTGACATTCGCGGGGCGGCCGGGCGGTCTGAAACCCGATTTGAGGCCCAAGCAAAGAGGTCATCAGCGCTCGCGTGCCGTCCCGCCACCAAAGCTGGCGAGCTGGCAGTTGGCTGATTAGAATTGCCTCTCGTCTTTTTCGTCACGTTCACTACCTTCAGTGTCAGGCCCCCCAATTTCTTGAGGTCATTGTGATCCGAACTTTTTCTGACCGTATGCTCGCTTGGTATGATCAACACGCCAGAACTTTACCCTGGCGTGTTGGACCAAAACAGAAACAAACCGGAACAAAACCTGACCCGTACTATGTTTGGTTAAGTGAGATTATGCTTCAACAAACCACTGTTGCAACGGTAAAGCCCTATTTCAGGAAGTTTTTGTCTATCTGGCCCACGGTGCACACGTTGGCCAACGCCAATATCAACGATATTATGCGAGAATGGGCTGGACTGGGCTACTATTCGCGCGCTCGCAACCTTTATTCGGCCGCTCGGCAGGTCCAAGATCAGTATGGTGGGGCCTTTCCAAGCACCGAGTCGGCGCTAAGAAAACTGGCGGGTGTCGGGGAGTACACAGCCGCGGCAATTGCCGCAATCGCCTACGACCAGCGTGCTGTTGTGGTTGATGGCAACGTCAATCGCGTCATTGTTCGGCATGAAAACCTGCGACAGCCTGTGGCTGATATCAAACCGCTGATTCGAACGCATGCTGAGGCGCGTACACCAGCACAACAGCCAGGTGACTATGCGCAAGCGATTATGGATCTTGGCGCCATGATTTGCACGCCGACGAAGCCCAAATGCCTATTGTGTCCGGTTCATGAAGACTGTAAAGCCCTTGCCCATGGTGATCCTGACGCTTTGCCAGCAAAAAAGCAGGTACCACGAAAGCCTGTGCGTCGGGGGGTGGTCAAGGTTATGTTGTCAACGGACGGCATGGTGCTGGTTAAGACGAATCCAAATCGTGGTTTGCTTGGTGGTATGGTTATGTTTCCACATTCAGCTTGGATTGATGTGGCTGAGGCCGCAGGCAATGCAAAGACTGTTTTTTCGGATTGGGATCATTTTGTTGGCGATAACCCAATCGAGGGTCTCGCCATGGGCGGAGAGCCAATGGGTCAAGTCCACCATACGTTCACGCATTTCCATTTGATTTTATGGGTTGTAAAGGTCGAACCTGTTGAGCGTATGGTGAAATCAAACCAGTTTTTCTGGCATCCAATAAAACAAATTGATGACTTAGCATTGCCGACGCTGATGAAGAAGGTATGGCAGTGCGCTATGCTCGATTGAAGTTGCTTAAAACGGCAAGTGCCTGATCCACATCACCCGCGTAAGCTGCTGCTTTTTCAGCCACAGCCGGCTGGATTGCGACCACCTCGATGCCTTGACTTGTGCAAGCGGCTGCCAACCGGCCCTTTAAGTTGCCGAGATCAATGTCACCCCTGGCGTGCCATACCAAAATTTGGCGTAGCGCATCGGTGCTAATGACGACCCGGATAGACGGGTCGCTGATGAATTTGTGAACCCGGCCCGGTAATTCAAAGGGAGCTGCTAGCCATCGGAGCAGACTTTGCGCCGTTAACAGGATGGGGCCGCGATCAGTGTCGTAACTGGTCGGCAGTTTAATCGGCAGTTTAATGGTTGACCGATACAATCCTGGTACGCGCCGCGCCGAATTATCAAGGCTCAGGGGAACGAGCATGACCTCGGCTTTGCCCCGCCGTCCGATCATCACGGCATCGCCGGAAGCAAGTACCATGTCGATCAGTCGGCTGAGTTGGGTTTTGGCTTCGTGGATGCTAAAAACACCCGCTTGGCGATCAAGATTTTTGGCCATCAGCCACAAGCCTTTTTGTTACTTTGGCGAGGCAATGCCGAGCCTCAGCCTCCAAAATAGTGAAATCAGCAAAGCAAACGATGTCACGAGCAATGAAAACATAGTCGTGCCCCGGCAGCGCAAACGCTGGCAGATTCCGGCGCGCCAATTCGCGCATGCGACGCTTGGCCCGGGCCCTACGGACGGCGTTTCCCACCTTTTTGCTAGCGGTAAACCCAACGCGCACCCGGGGGTCGGGGTCTTCAGACAGTTTGGATCGCTTGCGCCGAACACCTTGGATCAGCAAATGCGGTCCACCCGCCTTTTGGCCCTTATTCGCAGCCCAAAGGAAGTCAGCGCGGGTTGGCAGGATGTGCATGCTTGGCAGTGTGTCAGTTTCCAAGCTGACCTGCAATAGCATCGTCGATCAAAGCCACGCTACCATTGAGGCCATAAAGGCTGAAGAAGCTGCCCATGCGCGGACCTTGTTCCTGGCCCAAAAGAATTTCGTACAGAGCTTTGAACCAATCCCGCAAGTTTTCATATGCCGCTTCCTTGCCGACCGTGAAAACGGCAGTTTGTATGTCGTCAGCAGGCGTGTTGGCGGGCATTTTCGCCAACAAGGCGCGGAGAGCCCTAAGCGATTGGACTTCAGTCTCGTTTGGCTGTCGGTATTTCTTGTTTGGTTTTACAAAGTCTTGATAATAGGCCATCGCTCGGCCAACGAGTTTGTTCAGGAAAGGCGCCGTTTCAGGGGATGCACCTGGCTCATAGCGTTCGATGAAACCCCAGAGCACATCGGCTGTTTCGGCGTTCACGACACTGGCAAGATTCATCAGCAGACCATAGCTGAGACTGCTATCGCGGGTCGGCACGCGCCCTTCACCGTGGATCGCCCAAAGCGGGTTGTCCAAACGCTTCGCACCTTCGTCATTCACGTATTTGGACTGGAATTGTAGATAGTCTTCAACGGCTTTCGGAATAACGTCAAACCAAAGTTTTTTTGCGGCACGGGGGCGTTGCCACATAAAATAGCTTAGGGCTTCTTCTGGAGCGTAGCGCAGGAATTCATCGATCGAGACGCCATTGCCTTTCGATTTCGAAATTTTTTGTCCTTGTTCGTCTAAAAATAACTCATAGTTGAACCCGTCGGGCGCGCGACTACCCAGAATTTTCGTGATGCGAGCGCCGACCTTGACACTATCGATCAAGTCTTTGCCAGACATTTCATAATCAACCCCCAAAGCGTGCCAGCGCATTGCCCAGTCCGGCTTCCACTGCAATTTACAGGCGCCACCGGTGACGGGCACTTCGGTCAACCGGCTGGTGGCCGGGTCTTCAAAAACAATCGTTCCTGAGTCTAATTTGCGCTCCACCACCGGCACCTGCAAGACATGCCCTGTGGTTGGCGAAATGGGCAAAAACGGGCTATAGGTCGCTTGACGTTCCGCCCCCAATGTTGGCAACATCACCGCCATCACGTCGTCATAGCGCTCCAACAAGGTCAAAAGTGCCTGATCGAAGGTACCACTTTTGTAGACGTCGGTTGAGCTAAGAAACTCATAGTCGAAGCCAAATTGATCCAGAAACGCCTTTAAACGATTGTTGTTGGCTTCCCCAAAGCTTGATGCAGCATTGTAGGGGTCTGGTACTTGGGTCAGTGGCATATTGAGATACTTGGCAAGCTCCTCCTGTCGCGGCACGTTGCCAGGAACTTTCCGCAAGCCATCCATATCATCACTGAAGCAAATTAACTTGGTCGGGATGTGTGGCGCGATGGCCTTGAAGGCTTCGCGGACCATACTGGTCCGGGCAACTTCACCAAAGGTGCCAATGTGCGGCAATCCAGAGGGACCATAGCCCGTTTCGAATAGGACGTAGCCTTTATCAGGAACCTGGTTTTGAACGCGTTGCAGTACTTTCTTGGCTTCTTCAAAGGGCCAGGATTTTGCTTCCTTAGCGAATTCTAGAGGCGCGGACGACATAGTTGAAAATCCGTATTTGTCATATTCTGTTATCACCATAAGCGAGGCGGCCGAAGGCGTGAACCGTCAAAGGGCGATGTCGGCTAAGCGTGTTCTAGGAATGTGATCGCCTAAATGATGGGTCAATCTGCCCAAGCTGCTCGCTGACCAACGGCTGATCAACAGCTACGGAGGCGCGCTCAGCGTTCAAATTTTGCCACAATTTCCACATGGCCTGTCCAGGGGAATTGATCCAAACATCGTGTCCAAATCAGCCGGTAACCACCATCGATGAGATGCTTCGCATCGCGGCTGAAGGTGGCTGGATTGCAGCTGACAGCGATGACCACGGGTACGTTGCTTTGTGCCAATGCTCTGCTTTGGTTGTTGGCACCGGCCCGGGGCGGGTCAAAAACGACAGCGTCAAAACCGTTGAGGTCTTCGGCACTAATTGCCCAGCGATCCAGGTCGCGGACGGCGCCGCTGAGTTTTGCGTACCGTTCATCCTGGCGCCGCGCGGATTCCATGGCCAGGATTGCTTCCTCGTTGCCCTCAACGGCCAAAACGTCGTGCTGGCGTTCGGCGAGGGGAAAACTAAAAGTTCCCATGCCGCTGTACAGATCCGCGACGAGGTTCGCTTGACTTGGTACGCCTTCTAATACCCAGGTCTGCAAAACCGTTTGTCCCTCAACACTGGGCTGTAAAAATGGATTGGGTGGGAGCGAAACCAACGCATCTCCGAGCCGAATTACCGGCGTGCGAGGTTGATAAATTGGATCGTCATTCCAGGTAATCCGAGCAAGGTCCAGACGTTTGCCCAGCTCGGTGAGTGAAAGTCGTACATCAAGTGTTGCATCGTCTTTGCCCTTGAGTGCGCAGCAAAGCCCGTTGTCAGCCAATGTCAAATCCAATTCGATTTGGATCGCGCTGCGACGTCGTTTGGTTTTGGTCTTGGTCTTTCCATTATGGGCTCTAGCTGCACGGGTGCTATGACTGTTTAGCCCCAAGATTTCGGGGGCAATTGATTTGAGTGCTTCAACGGCCTCACGGAGCTCAGGGCGCAACACGAGGCAGTGGTCGATGGGTTCAACGCGATGCTCGCTGCGCATGCGGAATCCCAAAGAGATGCTATTTTCATTTTCCATTTGTGCCATGACAATGCGGGCACGACGACGACTGGCCTTTGGTACAGTGTTGATGGCCTCGACCACGGCGGGATTGCCACCGGCGCGTTGGACAGCGTCAACCACGCGCGCTCGTTTCCAGGTTTGATAGGGCGCCTCGTGCCAATGCTGCAATTGACAGCCGCCACAGGCGCCAAAATGCCGGCATGGCGGGTCAATTCGGTCATCGCTGACCGATTTGAGCTCGACAACTTCGGCGCGCAGGCCACCGCCAGAGGGGCGGTTGGTGCTTCGGGCGACAATCTGTTCTCCGGGCAGCGTTTGAGGCACAAAGACTTGATAAGTTTGTTCTTGCCAATTCTGCTCAACAGTGACCTCGCCGACCCCGTCGCCGTGCGCGCCAATGCTTTCGATTCTCATGTCAAATTGATGGGCGCCTCCCGGGCGTGGCTTGCGTCTCATGCTGTACCCTTCGTTGCATAGACAATCGCTTCTCGGTTGCCATCTGGGCCAGCCAGCGCGCTGTCTACATAGCCGTTAACCCGCCAACCGGGCCGAGCAGCAAACCAATCGACCAGTTCGAGGACAACAGCGTCTCGGACTGTTGCGTCCCGAACAATGCCGCCCTTGCCCAATTGGCCATGGCCGATTTCAAACTGTGGTTTGATCAGTGCGAAAAGGTGAGCACCATCAGGTGCAATCGCAATCACGGAGGGAAGCGCGATTTTCAATGAAATGAAGCTGACGTCACTGACGACAATCTCATATCGATAGGGAAGTGTGCCGGCCTGAAGGTGACGCACGTTGATCCCTTCAAGATTCAGAACCCGCGGGTCATGGCGCAGTTTGTCGTGCAATTGACCGTGCCCCACGTCCAGCGCTGTGACGTGCCGTGCGCCACGGTCGAACAAGACGTCGGTAAATCCGCCTGTACTGGCGCCAATGTCAAGGCAGTGCCGATCTGGGACAAGGTGATTGTCGGGGTCAAAGTGCTCGAGGGCTTGAGACAATTTAAGGGCGCTACGGCTTACCCAAACAAAGTCGTCTACTGTAAGCTGTTGGCGTTCGTGCTCGGTCACTCTTTTGTTGGGTTTCGTTAAAGCTTCGCCACGCAGGTGAACACATCCGCGGCCAATCAAGTCCTTGGCGCGGGCCCGGCTGGCCACCAGGCCCCACTCGACAAGGGCCACATCAAGCCGCATCACGAGACGCTGTTGGCTTCGCCAAATTTAACGCTAACTCTTTTAAACGTTCAGCGGTTAACCCAGCTTCCTCAAGTTGTTGCGCTTGCGTCATATGGTCAATATAGCGGTCTGGCATACAGAAGGTGCGGACTTTGCAGGGACCATCAAGCAGACCTTCCATTGCCATTTGTTGCAGGGCATGGGCACCAAAACCACCACGCGCACCTTCCTCAACCAGCACCAGGACATCATGGCTTTGCACTAATGATTTTATCAGTTGCAAGTCCAGCGGCTTGGCAAAACGCGCATCGGCGACAGTTGCGTCCACCCCTTCAGATTGTAGGTCTTTCGCGGCGATCAGCGCCGGGTGGAGCATGGTTCCCAAGGTGAAAAAAGCGACGCTGCCATTGCCTTGTCGGACAATACGCCCTTTGCCGATTGGTAAAATCTCTCCGTTTGTCGGTAACGGAACACCGATACCAGTGCCTCTGGGATAACGAAATGCGATCGGGCCATCATTATAGGCCGCCGCGGTCGCGGTTATGTGCACCAACTCGGCTTCGTCGCACGGCGCAGCAACCACAAGGTTTGGCAGGCAGGACAGATAAGCAATGTCAAATGCGCCATGATGCGTTTGCCCGTCAGCGCCGACATAGCCTGCACGATCCAGGGCAAAGCGAACTGGCAAATTCTGGATTGAGACATCATGGACAATCTGGTCGTAGGCGCGCTGCAGAAATGTTGAATAAATTGCCACGAACGGTTTGATGCCTTCACAGGCAAGGCCAGCTGCAAAAGTAACAGCATGCTGTTCGGCGATGCCGACATCAAACATTCGGTCTGGAAACAATTCGCCAAATTTATCGAGTCCTGTTCCAGACGGCATCGCGGCTGTGATTGCCACTATTTTTTCATCTGCGCTGGCCTGATCAATCAGGGCCTGTGCAAAGACATTGGTATAGCTTGGCGCTGGCGCTTTGCTTTTGTGTTGTTGACCACTTTCAACGTCAAATTTGGAGACGCCGTGGAATTTATCAGCGCTGTTTTCTGCGGGTGCGTAACCCTTGCCCTTTTGTGTGGCGACGTGAACGATGAAGGGGCCCTGTCCCTCGCTATCTCGGATGTTCTGAAGGACGGTTATCAGATCGACCATCCGGTGGCCATTGACTGGACCGACGTAATACAGGCCCATTTCCTCAAACATGGTACCACCACTGGCCGCTGTCCGGGCAAGTTCTTCCCAGCGTTTGCTGGCAGAATGGACGATTTTAGGAAAGCGCTCGGTGACGGCTTTCATGATGCTTCGGACACTGAGGTAAGCTTTGCTAGCGGTTAGGCGAGACAAGTAAGCAGACAGCGCACCGACGGGTGTGCTGATGCTCATCTCATTGTCGTTCAAGATAATGACCATTTTGCTGTTGTCACCCGCACCAACATTGTTGAGGGCTTCGTATGCCATGCCCGAGGTCATTGCCCCGTCGCCGATGACGCTGATAACGTGACGATCATCGCCGCGAAATAGTGCGCCGCGCGCCATGCCGTACCCTGCCGAGATGCTGGTCGAGCTGTGGGCGGTGCCGAAGGCGTCGTACTCGCTCTCGATGCGACGGACAAAGCCGCTCAAACCGTCCTTCTGGCGGATCGTGCCCATTTGACCGCGCCGTCCCGTTAAGATTTTGTGCGGATAGGCTTGATGACCGACGTCCCATATCAGTCGATCATGGGGCGTGTCGAAGACATAATGGATCGCGACTGTTAGCTCAACAACACCGAGACCCGCACCTAAGTGTCCGCCAGTGTGCGATACACTATCAATCATGTCAGCGCGAACTTGGTCAGCGAGCGTTTGTAAATCTTCAATGGGCAGCTGGCGTAAATCCGCCGGTGACTTGATCCGATCAAGCAGCGAGTGGTTTGTCGTCGGTGTCACGTTGGTGTCGCTCATAAGGTCGGGCGCTTTCGAGACTTTTTCAATTTGCCTTAGAGATGGCGGTTCGCGATGAATTCAGCAAGATTAGCAAGTTGTTTAATGGCATCTTGATGTGCACGAAAGTTGTTATCATCTTGCAAATATTGCGTTATTTGCAAGGCTTCCATCGTCAATCGCTGCACCTCGTTCCGCGCACCTTGTTCGCCCAACACATCAATGAAGGTAGCTTTTTTGCTGTCTTTACCAGTTTTTTTGCCCACGACAGCCGAGTCACCGTTGAGATCAAGCAAGTCATCCACAATCTGAAATGCCAAGCCAATCCGGGCGCCGTAGCGATCAAGCTCGTTGAGAATTGGCCCGTGCTCACCATTCAAAAGGGCGCCTGCTCGCGCTGCATAGCGAATTAACGCACCCGTTTTCTTTGCCTGCAAGCGTTTGGTCGTCTCAAAATCAAAAGCCTCAGTTGCAGACTCAGCGATCAGATCCAGCATTTGGCCGCCGACCATGCCTTGGAAGCCGATGGCTTGACTGAGTTCGGCGATTAAGCGCAGCGTATCTTCCGGTGCTGTGCTGTTCGGTGGTAAGTCATTTGCCAGGATCTGCATGGCTAAGGCTTGCAGGCCATCACCAGCCAGGATCGCTGTGGCTTCATCAAATGCGACGTGGGTTGTTGGTTTTCCTCGTCGCAGGTCATCATTGTCTATCGCCGGCAAATCATCATGAATGAGCGAGTAAGTGTGCATCAGTTCGACGCTGACAGCGACACTTGCAGCCGCGGGTCGACAGATGTTTTGAGGATCGGTCAAGGTTGCGCTGCAAAGCACTAAGATTCCGCGCAGTCGTTTGCCGCCAGCATTAAATGCGTAGTGCGCGGCCTCAAAGGCCCGATCTTCAGCAAGGCCCACCGATGGCACATATTTCGGTTGCAAGCGCTGGAAGTGCGCCGCAATAGCATCACTGGCGCTTGCCCGAAATGCGTCAAACCCGAGCGAGAAATCGATCATCCTTGGAAGGGCTCAGTGTCAATATTTCCATCAGCGTCTTGGCTGATCATTTCAATTTTTGCGCTGGCTTCTTTCAATTTGGTTTCACAATGCGCGCGCAGTTGGCTGCCGCGCTCGTATGCTTTGATGCTGTCTTCCAAGCTCGCTTCGCCGCGCTCCAATGTCCCGACCAATGTTCTGAGGCTTTCAAGGGCCTGTTCAAAAGTCATTGCTTCGATATCATCAGGAAGCGCTTTTTCTGTGTCAGTCATTTCGGTCCTCATTCGCTCATCAGGCAATGCACATGCGCAGCAGTTGCCTCGCTGAGGGCTGCCAAGTCATAACCGCCTTCAAGACAACTTACCACGCGGCCATGGCATAGCTTTTCGGCCAAAGCAACTAGGCGCCTCGTTACCCAAACATAATCTTCTGTTGTCCAATTCAACCCCGCTAGCGGATCGGCAACGTGAGCATCGAAGCCAGCGCTTATCAGCAACAGGTCGGGTTTGAACTTTTCAAGGGCCGGAAAAACCTCGTCCTTATAGGCCTCCCGCATGGCTTCACCGTTCGACCCTGGTGGCAATGGGATGTTGATGATTTGGTCGTGGGCGCCGCGTTCGGTGCGCTCTCCAGTCCCCGGCCAAAGCGGCATCTGTTGGCTGGTAATCACCAGCGCGTTAGGCTGGTTCCATAATAGCTCCTGGGTGCCATTGCCGTGATGAACGTCGAAGTCGACGATCGCAACCCGCTCAATCCCTTCGCTGGCCAAGGCTTCTTGGGCTGCGATGGCGACAGTTCCAAACAAGCAGAAACCCATTGCACGATTGTGCTCGGCGTGGTGGCCAGGTGGGCGCATCGCAATGAAGGCGCGGTCTATTTGATTGGCAATCACCCTTTTGACAGCATCGCATGCCGCCCCGACGGCGCGTCGGGCGGCTTCGGCAGACGCGATCGTTCGATGCGTGTCGGCGTCGAGCTGGTCAATGCTGCCGTCATCGAGTGGCGCTGTCGCCTGGTCGACGTAAGCCGGATCGTGGTATTTTTTGATCGTTGCAATATCGGCGAGTGGCGCCTGCAGTCGATCCAGGGCGTCAAACGCGGGTGCGCTTAGTGCTGTCAATACACTGGCGATGCGATCTGGTTGTTCGGGGTGGGGTAATGGTGGGCCAGCGGGCGATGGTCGACCGTGCAGCTGGGCAACGGGATGGGTGTAAAGGGCAACTCTGGCCATAGCGATCCTCGGTTAGATTTTGATTTCGAGTTCGTGACCATCCGCCAAGGGTCGGACATCGCGCATGGTATAACCAGTAACGCGGCAAAACTCAGCAAAATCGGCCGGTGCCTTTGGGTCTGTCACTCGGATGATAAACACGCTCCCTGGTTCGGCGTCATGCATTGCTTTGCGCGCCTTCAAAACGGGGAGTGGGCATTTGTACCCGCTGAAATCGAGCTGGCTTGGGATATTTTCAGGCGCTGACACGTTAAATTCTCAATCTTTCACTGTTTATGGTGGTTTTGACACCTTGTTATTTTTTAGCATGGTTCGTACATCGCGACTATGAGCGACGACAATACCCAAAAGCCAAAGCGGCTGTTTGGCTTTTTGCCGAACCCGTTTGCGCCCACAATTAAGCCAGGCCGAGTGCATGTGATTCAGCTGCATGGTGCCATCATGCCGGGATCTGGTGGCCCAACCAGCGGCCCTATTCTGAATATTGATGCCCTTGAGGATGGTATTGCCGCGGCATTTAAACCCGCGATGAGCAAAAAAGGCGCTCTTTGTGCGGTCGCTTTATCAATCAATTGTCCAGGCGGTTCACCAGCGCAAAGCAGCTTGATCGCTGCGCGGATTCGCCAGTTGGCTGACCAGCATGAAGTCCCTGTTATCGCCTACGTTCAGGATGTTGCAGCAAGTGGTGGTTATTGGCTGGCGTGTGCCGCCGACGATATCATGGTGGATGCCAGCAGTATCATAGGTTCTATCGGTGTGATTAGCGCTGGGTTTGGCTTTGTTGGTAGCATGGAAAAACTTGGCATTGAGCGGCGGCTGCACACCGCTGGGGCAAACAAAAGCCGCCTCGACAGTTTCAGCCCGGAAAAATCGGAGGATGTGGATTGGTTGCTGTCTTTGCAGGCCACTTTGCATCAAAACTTCAAGGCTTTTGTGATCGGGCGCCGAGGCTCAAAACTGGGTAATTTTGACGAAAATGAGCTCATGAATGGAGAGGTTTGGTTGGGCGAAAAGGCGATTGCGCTTGGCCTTGCTGATGGTCTTGGCCATTTGCAGACAGATCTAAGGGCGCGCTTTGGCGAAAAAACAAAAATCAAAACTTTCGGGCTCAAGAAAAAGGGGTTACTGGCAAATTTGCCATTCTTCAATGCGCAAGAACTTGTCGATAGCGCGTTGCGCTCCCTTGAGGTCCGAGGGCTTTGGTCCCGATTTGGGCTGTAGAGCGTTGCCGGTTTGGCGATTGTGAGGACGTGCAGTTCGTTTTAGGGTCTGGGCACAGACGATAGCAATGGCAACGAAACCATGACCTTCCAAAAGAAAGCCGCCGATCCCGGGACTTGCTTCCAGCGATTGGTGTTGAATTTGCAAAGCTACTGGGCCCGTCAAGGCTGTGTTGTGCTGCAGCCCTACGACATGGAGGTTGGTGCTGGAACGTTCCACCCTGCAACCACTCTGCGCAGCCTTGGTGACACGATCTGGAATGCGGCTTACGTTCAGCCCTCACGGCGGCCTACCGATGGCCGCTACGGCAACAACCCAAACCGTTTACAGCATTACTATCAATTTCAAGTGCTGATGAAGCCCTCACCCAAAAATAGTCAGGAACTCTATTTGGGCAGTCTCGAAGTGTTGGGCATCAAGCTTGACGAGCACGATATTCGCTTCGTCGAGGATGATTGGGAATCGCCGACCCTGGGCGCCTGGGGACTGGGCTGGGAGATTTGGTGCGACGGTATGGAAGTCAGCCAATTTACTTATTTCCAACAAGTCGGTGGTATTGATTGTTTCCCAGTACCGTTAGAGCTGACCTATGGGCTCGAGCGATTAATCATGTATGTCCAGGGTGTTGACAATGTTTATGAGCTTGATTGGGACGGTGTACCAACAGATCAGGGCGGCAAATGCTATGGCGATATCTTTCTGCAAGCCGAGCAGGAGCATAGCGAATACAATTTCAAGCATGCCAACACGGACGCTCTGTTTGACCAATTTGTCGAGGCTGAGAAGCGATGCAACGCTCTGTTGTCGCTGGACCGACCCTTGCCACTTCCAGCTTATGACCAGTGTATGAAGGCAAGCCATTTGTTCAACTTGCTTGATGCTCGCGGTGTCATCTCGGTGACAGAACGACAAGGCTACATTGGCCGGGTTCGGGCGCTAGCGAAAGGGTGTGCCGAGGCCTGGAATGCCTCACCAGGTGGCTTGGGTGCCCAGCCCGCTCCTTATGCTGAAGTGGAGGCCTAGACAATGAGCCA
>CAXBRM010000006.1:0-27393 GCA_963978305.1 uncultured Rhodospirillales bacterium | reverse complement strand
CAAGGCTTGCAAAGTAACAGGCACGGGCCCTAGCAGCACCTTAAACTGTGCTGAGATGGCCAACAGTGCCACGCCGACGACGACCATTCCGACGTCGCGGACAAGAGGGTTGATGCGAGTATTCGGAACCATGGTGGCAATTAGACTGTTTTGGGTGGCGATCATTTTACATCCTTTGGGTTTCGTCACTTGTGCCGCTCCTGACTAGCCAGCACTTGCACGGATGTCGAGAAAAATCAGGGATCTTTCGCAGAACAATTGGTTTTTTACTCTAAATGGCAAAGGTTTACAGAGCGAAATCTGAGATCGTCATGAACGATCCTGTTCTGTCAGCTGGCGACCAGCAAGTAAGATCCCGAATGGACACATCAACAAAATCATGCCCTATCAAATTAATTTTCGAAAAAATTTATTTTATCATGCCGAATTTACGTCTAGATTGGAACAATAATCATTGGTTCAGGCTTTTCATGAGCAATTTCCTGAGCTAGCACACCTGTGATTTGAAGCCGTTGAGAGTAAACCATGGCCGCAACACCTCAATCCCAACCAGCGCCAATTGAGCGGCGATCACCAGCTGCGGTGACAGACAATCGCCTGACTTTTGAAGGTCACGAGACGCTTGCCCAATTGTTTTTGGCCAGAACTGCCGAACTGGGTGACAAGACAGCCCACATGGAAAAGCACTATGGCATCTGGCACAGTTACAGTTGGAACGACTACAGAACCGCTGTCGCAAATATTGCTGGAGCCCTTGCTGCACAAGGGTTTGGCCGGGGCTCGAGGCTAGGCATTTTGTCCGAAAACCGCAAAGAATGGGTCTACGCTGACCTGGCTGGTCAATGCCTTGGCGCCATCGTCACCGGCATTTATCAGACCGATGCTCCGGTACAGTGCGAGCATATTATTATCGACGCATCAATCCAGGTGCTGTTTGTCGAAAACGATGAACAGTTGGATAAATATCTTCAAATTCAGGATCGGGTACCGACGCTCGATCTGGTCATTGTCTTCGACATGGATGGTTTGGAAAATTTTGAACACCCAAAGGTAATCAGCTGGGACGCTTTTGTTGCCAAAGGTGAGGAGTTTGTCAAAAAGCGCCCCAACCATCTGAGTGAGGTCACAGCTGCCACGAAAAGCGACGAGATCTGCATGTTGGTTTACACCAGCGGGACAACAGGAAAACCAAAAGGCGTCATGATCAGTTCCCGCAACATTCTGGCAACCATGCACTACGGTGTGACCGTCCTGACCAACCCGCCAGGCACAACAATCATCAGTTACTTGCCTCTTGCCCATATTTATGAACGCAGCCTCGGTTCTTACCTTCAAATCGCACAATCCTTGGTTACTTGCTACGCCGAAAGTGTCGAAACCGTGCTGGACAACATTCGCGAAATTTCGCCGGGCATTATGAATGGCGTGCCACGAGTATGGGAAAAAATTTACAGCTCCATCAACCTTAGAATGAAGGACGCTACAAGGCTGGCACAATGGCTATTTAACTGGGGGATCGGCGCCGGCGCGCGGTGGGCAGAATACGCGCAATTGAATCGGCCTGTGCCACCCCTGATTCAGCTTGAGCGATGGCTGGCTAATCGGCTCGTGCTATCGAACGTGCGGACCATGATCGGCCTCAACAGCGTCAATCGATGCGTATCTGGCGCCGCACCAATCTCGCCAGATTTGCTGCGTTGGTATTGGGCCTTGGGCGTACCAATTGTTGAAGGCTGGGGCATGAGTGAAACCATTGCGGCCGGGGTCGTCAATACCTTCGCTCAAACCAAAATTGGCAGCATCGGCAAAGCGATTGAAGGGACTGACGTGCGCATTGCCCCCAAAACCAACGAACTTCAGATCAGGTCAGATATCGTGTTCACGGGCTATTTAAACTTGCCCGAAATGACCGCTTCTGAGTTCACTGAAGATGGTTACTTTAAAACTGGCGATGCCGGAAATATCGATGAAGATGGTTTCATTCATATCACGGGGCGGATCAAAGACATCATGATTACCGCAGGTGGTAAGAATGTTGCTCCCGCCGAGATTGAAAATGAATTGAAGGCCTCCCCCTACATTACCGACGCCGTCATCATTGGTGATGGTCGAAAATATCTGACCTGTTTGGTGATGCTTGATCAGGAAAATGTTGAAAAATATGCAACCGACGAAAAAGTCAGTTTTTCAAATTTCACAAGTCTGTGCGCCGCTGGCGAAGTAATAGCGCTGATTGACGGCGAAGTGGACAAGGTAAATGCCAAATTCGCTCGTGTCGAGCAGATCAAAAAAGTTCGCTTGATCGACCAGCTCTTGACCGTGGAAGACGAAGAAATGACACCCACGCTTAAGTTGAAACGCTCAGTCGTCGAAAAGAAGTACGCAAAACTCATTGAACAAATGTACTAATGGCCTATGCTATGCTGAGATTGGGTATCTTGGTTTCGGCAGACTCATAGATGTTCGCAGTACGCAGATACCAGCTTCTAGGGAGGATCGATTATGAAGCAGTTTTTTATGGCAGCTACGGCTGCACTCGCAACGCTAAGCGTGAGCGCGACCGCGGTTGCACAGCAAGGTGTGACTGACAGCACCATTTTATTGGGCTCTCACACCCCGCTTTCTGGACCTTTGCAACCGTGGGGAGCTCTATCGACTGGTGCCGCAAAAATCTACTTTGCCGGCGTCAATGCGCAAGGTGGCGTCCATGGCCGCAACATTGAGCTGCTCGTCGAGGACAGTGCCGCGTTAGTGCCACGATCAACCGAAGTCGCGAAGAAACTGATTATCGAAGACGGTATTTTCGCCATGCTGCTGGCCCTTGGCACGCCAAACAACAACGCAGTGTTGCCAATCCAAGGCGAGTTTAATGTCCCGAACCTACTACCAATGACCGCCGCACGATCAATGTCAATGACGGCAGGCGACGGCCTGCCGGATAGTTTCGGGCTTGTCTCCACCTACTACGATCAAATTGAGACAGCGGTTGGTTATTTCGCGGAAATGGGCGGCACAACCCCTTGCGTGATTTATCTGGACACTGACTTCGGGATTGAGATTGTTGATGGTGCTGAAGCTGGTGCCGCGGCCAATGGCCTTGAAGTTGCCGCAACTGCCGCGCATCAGCCAGGCGATCGTGACTATGTTGGTTCTTTGACCAAGCTCGCAGGTGCAGGTTGTAACGTCATCTATCTTGGCGTTAACTTCCCTGAGGCGATTTCCATCAAAGCGACAGCCGCTGCGATGGGTCTCGGGATGCCAATTGTTGGTTCAACCGCAATTTTTGAAGAAGCCGTCATACTGCTGGGTGCCCAAGCGGGTGTGTTGGAAGCTCTTGAAGGTCTTTACGCCGCAGGCGCTTGGATCAGTATGAATGATGCGAAAAACCCTGAGCTCAATCCGTTGGCAGACCAGGCAGCTGTATTTGAAGCTACTTTGAAGCAGGTAACTGGCACACCAGTCGTCACCGGCGCTGCACTCCTCGGCCATACAGCAGCCATGGTGACAACCGCTGCCCTTCAAGCCGCAGGACCCGATCTGACGGTTGACAGTCTGGTTGATGGTATGGAGAGCATCACGGTTCAAAATATCTTTACTGGTGACATGATGTCATTTGGTGAAGGAGGCCGTGGCAGCACGACCGCGATTTACCTGAGCCAAATTCAGAACGGTCAATGGAGCTTTGTGGAAAAGCTGAGAGACTAACAACGAGACACGAACCGACGATTGTTTGTTGGTTCGTAACATCAAAAACAGGCGCGTGTTTTCCTGATATGGAAAGCACGCGTTTTTTGTTTCTAACAAAAAGACACGTTCATACGCGAATGCCCCGCCATGCTTTGACGTTGCGTAAGACCATTTTTGTTTCCAAGGTCATGACATGTGGTGCACCACGCACACGCGCATGAATACGCTCAAAATCACGAGAGTCCTTGGCGTTGATACGCATCACATAATCAAATCCGCCGGTCATAAGATCACAGTGCAAAATCTCAGGAATCAACTCAAGGGCACTTTCGAATGCGCGCATCGCTTCATCGCTCTGACTATTCAATGAAACCTCAAGAACGAAGGACATCGTCTGGCCCATCAACTCTGCATTTAAGGACGCAACATAGCCGCTGATGACGCCACTGTCTTCCATCGCCTTAATCCGCCGGTGACATGCAGAAGCTGACAGGCCCACTTTCTCCCCTAGGTCGGCCATGCTCAATCGACTGTCTTCCTGCATTTGCCGTAAAATTCGCTTGTCAATTGCGTCCATATCATTCTCAACACAATATTTTTGCGTAATCCTACGTAAATATGTGCAATTTGCAAGGACTTAGCAAATCACTGACGATAAGCTGCAAGCGGTGGTGCAAAGCTGGAGCAAATGATGATTATTGGCTGTCCAAAAGAAATCAAAAATCATGAATATCGCGTCGGCCTTACACCGGAGAGTGCGGCAGAGTACATTGCCCACGGCCATCAGGTTGTTATTGAAACTCATGCTGGCGTTGGAATCGGCGCGAAAGATGACGCTTATCAGGCTGTGGGAGCCAAAATTCTCCGTTCGGCAGCGGCGGTATTTGACACCGCAGAAATGATTGTCAAAGTTAAGGAGCCTCAAGCAGCGGAGCGCAAATTACTGAAGCCCCACCACCTGCTTTATACTTACCTACATTTGGCACCCGACCCGCAACAAACAGCTGACTTGGTTGCCAGCGGTGCTACCTGCGTCGCCTATGAGACTGTTACAGACGCCGACGGAGCCCTGCCATTGCTTAAGCCGATGAGTCAGGTAGCCGGACGCCTGTCGGTTCAAGCTGGCGCCACCACACTGGAGAAAATCCATGGTGGCAGCGGTGTGCTGCTCGGCGGCGTGCCTGGCGTCGCCCCCGCCAAAGTGCTGATCATTGGGGGCGGCGTTGTCGGCGAGAATGCGTTGCAAATCGCATTGGGCCATCGGGCAAACTGCACAATCCTCGATAGAAATGCCAACATCCTGGAACGCTTAGACCGTTGCTATGGCGATCAAGCCAACGTTTTGCACTCCAACAAAGCGGTCATCGCCCAGCAACTGGCGGAAGCTGACCTGGTGATCGGTGCGGTGCTCATTCCAGGCGCCACGGCACCGAAATTGGTCACCCGTAAAATGCTCGGCACAATGAAGCCTGGCAGTGTGCTTGTCGATGTCGCAATCGACCAGGGCGGCTGCTTTGAAACAAGCCGACCGACGACCCATACTGAGCCAACCTATGAGGTTGACGGCATTGTTCATTACTGTGTCGCCAACATGCCTGGTGGGGTCCCACGCACCTCGACCTATGCCCTGAACAACGCGACCTTGCCTCACGGTTTGGCGTTGGCGGATAAAGGGTGGCAGTCAGCCATGATGGCAGATCCGCATCTGGCAGAAGGGCTGAACGTCTGGGCTGGTAGTATCACCAACCGCCCCGTCGCCGAGGCGCTGGGTTACAGTTATGTTCCCGTGGCCGATGCAATAGCTACGTGATAATCTTCTCAAGCTGAAATTCTGGCTATTCATTCATCCACCCCAAATGACGGCGGTGTCGGTTGGTGAAGATGTTTAGCATTACCTGGGTCGGTGAGCAGATTAGGCAACAACGACCCGCCGCTTGAGCGATTCTTTCAGGTTTGGACGACTGATTGGATCGGTAAGGCTGTGCTATTTTTGATTTCTTGCATGACAAACGTCGCAGATAGATCGGTGCCCGGAACAAGTGAGATAAGGCGTTTATAAAACTCGTCATAGCCCTCGACATCTCGAACCCGAACTGCCAGCAAATAGTCAATATCACCGCTGGTTCGGAAGGCACCGGTAATTTGGGGCAAACTTGATACGGCCGCCTCAAAGCGCTCCAGCCATTCGGGTGAATGCTCTTTTACCTGTACAGTGACAAAGACGCTCAAGCCCAACCCGATCTTTTTTGGGTCCAATAAAGCGACGCGCTTTGCAATGACCCCTGCCTGCTCAAGCTGTTTTACCCGACGCCAACACGCATTTTTGGACAGATTGACGCGATCAGAAAGTTGCTCCATTGAGACTGAAGTATCTTTTTGAAGCAACGTGAGTATCTTCATATCAAAATGATCGAACAAAACTAATATCCTTGGGACAAAATACTACAATAAATGAAAATAGCATAAAAAATCGAGACCAAAAAACACAAAATCTCAGATATAATCCCTCGCACAAATTAAGGGGTAATCGCGGTATGAGCGACTTGATCGATAGAATATTTTTGAAGCATCCCAGGTCCGTTGATGAAGGCTATTGGCAACATTTCGCGTTTGCGTTGAGCTTTGCGGTCAAACTTTTCGTGGCGGGTTTTGCGGCACTTGTGCATGCCTTAATTCCCTGCATATTCGAAAAGACTGCGAGCCAGGCGATCACAAGAATGCACGACAAGCTGGCGACACGGTAAGGCTGGCCTGGCGTAAGAACAATTTAGCTGCCCTTCACTGGGCCGCCGATAACAGAAACGCCAAGTACTCAAATTCTTCCATCAGGACATCTAAAGGGCGACTTAGTACTCGCCGTCGGGTCCGTAGCCAAGCAAGGTCATCAGCTGTTCGTGGTCACGCCAAAGGCGTTGAATTTGATTTTTGGACAAAACTTCGCACCAGGTGCCAATTTTTCCTTCAGCAAAAAACACCTCGATCCCATTGGTCGGTTTTTCCATTTTTGCATGCCTACAGTCCAGCTAAAATAATCAAGAAACGGATCAGGTAAGCCTGCGGGAACCAATCTGCCAGCTCTGACCTCTCACGAGATCGGTGGGCATGGTTGCTTCACCACCCTGTTAGAACCAGGGCTTACACCCTGCGCGATTGCTGAGTTGATTGGCAAGGATGAAGTCACAACCAGCTACTACGGAAGCACAACCTATCGTGCTAAAATTAAAACAGTTGATCGCGTTTTTGGCGAAAAAGACATCCACTTTGCCATATAAACCTGCTAGGCTTCATGTGCCTCATTGCTGTCCCATAGGTATACTCCGCCGTAGATTTGATTTTGCTTATCGCCAAGTCAGTGCTTGCTGATAAGTCCTGGCATTTCTGCAAAGACCTACGCTACATCGGTTGCCCCGACGATGTCGTGTTCTTGAGGAATATCTAACTCAAAATTAATGACCTGAATGTGCATATCGAAGTCTCCCCTTAAGATTTCACGGATTACAGAGGATCTCGGATCTGTTACAACTACAGGTATGTTTTTTGAAAACTTTAGCTCACAATGGGATCAATGATGACAAAGACGAGCCCAATACACGACCCGTTTTACTTCCATCCCGAGCTTCGTCAATTGATAAGGCCCTACAAGGAGTCATTCTATCGTTCGCTCACGACGGAGAAGATTAAGGCGCAGATCGAGTACAGCGGCCATGAGCTGAAGATTGATTTTTACGAAGATGACACCCGTGAACGACTTCGTTTAGAGGCCCTCTCAAAACACTCTGGTGATTTGTATGTTTTTGGTTACGCGTCGCTGATGTGGGATCCGGCAATAAACTTCTCTGAGGTGAGGCGTGCTTTGGCCCCAAACCATGAACGTCGATTTATTTTTGTGGATGATAAAGGCGGCCGAGGTTCTAGCGAGCAACCTGGGCTAATGGCAGCTCTGGATACCGGACAGGGCTGCGAAGGATTAGCCTTCAAGATTACATCAGATAAAGTGGATTTAGAGACTGAGATTCTATTCCGCAGAGAATTGATTGCCCCCGGTTATCTGGCGGTATTCATACCAATTGAAATCGATGGCACGAGCGAGCTAGCGCTGACGTTTGTTGCCGATCATGACCAGCCTCATATTCGCCAAGAAATCACCCGGTCTGAGCAAATACGTTTTGCTGCAACAGGCGCTGGTATTTTAGGAACTAGCCTCGAATATCTTGAAAGCACGGTAGCTCAGTTGAGTAGAATTGGGATAATTGATCCGGATGCATCCAACCTTCTCTTCGCTGCACGGAACTATAGGTCCTCCTAAAGGGCATAAGCTATGGCATAGATATCTGGGTACAGAACTAGGTACAGGAACGTAACGGCTAAGAAATTCAGCAACCCGTAGCCTGAGCGAGCTAATTCGGACTTGTTATCGAATCCCAAAAATCATCCCCCGCTCGCACATGGTAACTATACGTTGTTGGGGGGCCAGAATTTCGAGCCGTAGATGATATCTGCGTGTAAAAAATAAGATCTATTATTTCTCGATTTGTGACCTCAACAGAGCTTTTGAAGAAGAAAAACCATACAGCTCCCCATGCTATCGCTATAGATATAGCGATCCCAAAAGCGGCTTGAACAGATACAGGAAGCTGTTAAAAAAAATAAACTGGTCTACCGCACTTGGGGTAACTCTTAGCTTCGTCAGAAATCTTAGCGTTGCAATCCTTGCAGTTTATCATTGCCATAACCTGTCTCGATTTAGTGAGTAAAATCGGGGGTTTTGCGGATGTGAAGCGTTTTTTTCGCGTGGTTGACCACAATAAATTTTCCCCTGTATCCGCGTTACTCCCCCATAAGAAGAGTTGCGACATTGACGCTTTGTGAAGAATCGGAGCGTGGCTAAGATTTTACCCAGGTCGAACTCAAGTCGAGAGATAAAGTGCGTAATGATCCGCCGGGAGTTATTCGCGTTAAGGAACACAAAAGTGGTGGGCGAAATGGTGGACGAGCATAATCAATTTATGCCTCACCCATTGATTAAATGTGGTTTAATCAAACAAAGTGGCGGTCCCAAGAGGATTCGAACCTCTGGCCTCTGCCTTCGGAGGGCAGCGCTCTATCCAGCTGAGCTATGGGACCACGCTCGGAGCGTTGTATGGCGCATGGCGCGCCGTGTCCAGTCACTGTTAACAAGATCTGCACTGTGATTCATGGGGGCAGGCAACGGGCGACGTTTAGCATGTGAGCCGGCTGACCAATCGACGAACCGAGCGGCGCCATCGAGCGTGCTACTGATCTTCGGGCAATGCCGTCTCGGTCTGCCTAGCGTGTCGCCTCCGACCGGCAGACAAGCATGCCCAAATCAGCGACAAAGAAATAGACAAAAGACATAGATAGACGTCATCGGTGCGGGAGCGCTGCCAACAAGCCATCCATTTGCTCTGCGAGTCCTACACTTGTCGCTAATGGCATGAGCGGACTTTCGGTCTTTCCCGCTCGGAGCGCCCGCGCCACCTCACGGATCTCCCACTCATAGCCATTGACATCATGGGGAAATTGAAGAGTCTGAGGCATTCCATCATAGGCGTTAATGATAATCTGGTCGGCTTGGTGAAAAGGTCCAATAATATCAATCTGGCCCTGGGTGCCGATAATCTTCGCCGAATTATCAATCTCAAAACGCGTGCTACACAACAGCTGTGCGACAGCACCTGAGGAATACCCTGCCGTAAAAGTAAAAACATCATCAACGCCTGTATGCGCGTTATGGCGTAAGCCTTGGACCGCGATCGGCTCTCCCAGCATCATGTCGGCAAATGCAAGCGGATAAATTCCGAGATCAAGCATGGCACCGCCGCCTAATCCGGGCGAAAATAGCCGATGATCGGGGTCTACTGCACGTTTCAGTGTAAGTTGCGCGCTCAAGAAAAGCACATCGCCAATTTGGCCAGCTTGAACACGCTGCTTAACGTCAATTAACGCTGGCATAAACCGCATCCAGATTGCTTCCATTAAGAAAATTTGCTGCTTGCGTGCAAGCTCAACCAACTCTCGTGTCTGGTCGGCTTTCATGGTCATCGGTTTTTCGCACAAGACAGCCTTGCCCGCACGCAGGGCCAGATGCGCCGCCTCAAAATGAAAGGGATGAGGATTGGCGATGTACACGACGTCAATCGAATTCTCAGCCAAACACTGAGACAAATCATCAAAGCGCTTTGCCGCAGGGTCGAATGCATTGGCAAAATAGTTTGCGTTTTCCAAAGAACGAGAACATATCGCCGCGAGGCGATGCCCCTTCTGCTGGATGAGCGCTGTAGCAAATTTTGTTGCGATCCGCCCAGGCGCAACAATTGCCCAATTAATAGTTTCCATCTGCAATTCCCAATATTGGCAAGCTGAGCCTGGCGTCACGGCAAAGTCCGCTTCGTTTAATTATCATGGCCGTTGCATAATTTTCTTTTATCACACCCAGGCTTGAATTTCGTCCGGCGTTGGCGGGTTACAGCCAACCCGCATGCAATTGATCGCTGCTGCTTTTGCCGCAAAGGTACCGATGCCAGCGAGAGCGTTCGCGTCAAGGGTTCCTCGGTTTTCACGCAATTTGTAGATCAATGCAGCCATAAAGGTGTCGCCAGCACCAACTGTATCCGCGAGACGCGCGATTTTTTTCGCTGGCACCGTAACCGTGGCTTCAGCGGTCATCATCAGAGCGCCCTGGCTGCCTCTGGTAAGCACCAAAACCTCGGCGTCTGAGCACTCCAGCAATTCCCGTGCTTTGGTCTCGAGGTCCGCGTCGGGGTAAAGCCAACCAAGGTCTTCATCGCTTATTTTCACCAAGCTCGCCCGGGCAATCATCCGCTCCAGACGGGCCATATAGCGGGGGCGGTCCTGAACAAAGCTGGGCCGAACGTTTGGATCGAGCGTACAATAGGTACCCTGATTGGCCAATGAGACGAATAGATCGGCCCAGCAATCGGCGTCATCGCCATCACAAAGCGCCAATGAACCAACTTGGAATATTCCAGGTAAAGCTGGTAAGCTCTTTTCAAGGCTTTCCATCGTCACCTGACGCTCGGCGGTGTTATCACGGTAAAATTGATAGCTTGGTTGACCGTTGTTAATGCTCACGACGGCCAAAGATGACGGTGATTCGACCCGCGAGGACGCAATGTTGACGCCGCTACGCTTCAGCTCAGCCTCAATAAGGTCGCCCATGGCGTCGGTCGAAATCGGGGTTAGGTAGTGCGGCTGAACACCCAAACGACCGAGAGCAAGAGCACAATTGAACGGAGAACCGCCAGGGATTGCTTTAAACCGAGGCAACCCATCATGCGTATCAACCTCGACCAGGTCGACCAAATTTTCCCCACCGATGCAAATCATATCACGGCATAGCCAAACTTTTGTTGTTATGGAATGGAAACCCAGAAAAGCATCCACAAGCAGTCATGTACACAACCATCGAACATCCATTATTGTGGTGGCATTGGCTATCCTAACACGACCGCACAGAGATGAGACTATGGGGAAGAATACGACGATTGTCATCGGCGTCGGCGCAGAACAAGGCATCGGCTTCCAAACCGCAAAAAAGTTTCATCTGGAAGGACACCAGGTTTATCTGGCTGGGCGGGATCGGCAACGGCTGGCACAGCACGCTGAAACCCTTAACGGCCACGCGATCGCGCTCGATGCAACAAATCCCGATGCGGTCAACGCGGCGTTTGCCGCCCTGCCCTCACTGGACTGTATCGTGCATAACGTTGGCACGAACATCCATAAAAATTTCATCGACATGGACGCGGCCTTTTTTGAAAGCATGTGGCGCTCAAACAGCCTGACAGCCTTCAATGTCGCGCGAGCCGCGAGCGAAAAATTGCTCGCTCAAGGCCGCGGCAGCATTTTTTTCACCAGCGCAAGCGCGGCCATGCGTGGCAAACCGGGATTTGCGGCCTTCGCAGCAGGTCGCGGCGGCAATCGCCTGATGATCCAAGCTTTAGCAAAAGAGCTCGGCCCAAAAAACATCCATGTCGCCCAAGTCATCGTGGACGGGATTGTAAACGGGCAACGTGCTATTGACCGCCGGCCAGAGCTGATTGAAAAGCTTGGTGAAAACGGCTCGATTGATCCTGCTGGCATCGCGGACACGTTTTGGTATTTACACAATCAGCCGAAATCAGCCTGGACCCACGAAATGGATCTACGCCCGTTTAAAGAGACCTTTTAAGTGATGAGCAAAATCTTTAATCTTGGCAGCCTCAATCTCGATCATGTTTATCGGGTTCAGCGATTTGTTCAGCCAGGCGAAACCCTTTTTGTTGACGAATACCAGCGCCACCTCGGCGGCAAAGGCTTTAACCACAGCGCCGCAATCGCCAAGGCAGGCACCAAAGTTGTTCACATCGGCGCCTGTCCAAGCTCAGATCTCGCGACCTTTCAGGCAGTGGCAACAAATAATTTGGAATGGCACATTCAAGAAAGTGTTACGCCCAGCGGCCACGCGATCATTCAGGTCAACGCTGAAGGCGAGAATCAAATTCTGCTTTACCCCGGCGCCAATCAAGAATTAACCCTGGACCATCTGCGCCAACTGGAAAGTGGTGTCCGCGTGCCCCAAGCGGGAGATTGGTTCCTGACCCAAAATGAAACAAATCTAGTCCCTGAAGCGCTGGCATGGGCCAAAGAAAAGGGGCTGAGTACTGCTTATGCGGCTGCACCCTTTGACCCACTGGCGATTAAAGCGGTTATCAACAAAATTGATGTGATGGCCCTGAATGCCATCGAAGCGGAACAGTTAGAAGCCAGCCTCCAAACAAGCATTGAAAGCATTGGCATCCCGCTCGTCATTATCACAAAAGGGGCAGACGGGGTCAGCGTTTGGCACCATCAGGAAAACCGCGAATTCGCTGCTTTTCACGTCGATAACGTCGTCGATACTACCGGTGCAGGTGATTGTTTTTTCGGAAGTTTTCTAGCGCATTTTGCCACAAATACTCATCTGGCAAACGCGATTGGTTTTGCTCAAGCCGCAGCAGCGCTATCCGTGAGTAAAACCGGGGCAGCCGGCTCTTACGCTGACCAACAAGAAGTGGAGGCATTCCTTAATGGACAAGATTGACCCCATGCCAATATTGATCGATACCGACCCGGGGATTGACGATGCAATGGCCATATTCATGGCTTTCGCAGAGCCGGGCCTGAACGTCGTTGGCCTGACGAGTGTTTTTGGCAACGTTGATGTCGATAAAGCCACGCGTAACGCCCTGCATCTTTGCGCGTTGGCAGGTAAAAATATACCTGTCGCGCGCGGCTTGGCTGTACCCAGAACCCAGCCCCCCGAGCCCCATGCGACCTTTGTCCATGGCGATAGTGGCTTTGGTGATGCCGAACTGCCGAAACATAAGCTGCAAGAGACGGATGAGCATGCCGTGGACATGATCATCCGTCTCAGTCATGAATACAGTGGCACACTCGTGCTTGTTCCGATTGGTCCGTTGACCAACATCGCCGCAGCACTCGACAAAGATCCGAGCTTGATTGAGCGGGTGGCCCGCGTCGTCATCATGGGTGGAGCCGTCGATGTTCGGGGCAACGTCAACGAATTTGCCGAGGCCAATATCTGGAACGACCCACACGCTGCTGATGTCGTTTTTGCTGCCGACTGGGACGTGCTTATCGTCGGTCTCAATGTCACCGAGCAACTGCTGATCACGCCGGCAGATATGGAAAAAATCGCACTGGCAAGCCCGCATCTTGGTCGCTGGCTGGCGAAAGCCAACGACTTTTACTTTGACTTCCATGCCGAGTGGTACCAGAAACGCGCATGCTTTATTCACGACCCAAGCGCGATCCTGGCGTTGGTTCATCCTGAATATTTTGACATTACAGCGGCAGCCATTTCGGTTGCCCTAACCGGTAAAGAAAAGGGACGCACTGCTCTCTCGCCCGATGGTCATAAGGTTCGCTACTGCCACGGCGTAGACATTGGTCGTGCTCTCCACCATATCCTTCGGGCGTGCGAAACCCTCGACAAGCAAATAAACGAGACCAAACCATGAATTCAATCGTAAAAACAGTCATATTTTTCGTTGTATTATTCGTCGGCTCTGCCGTCGTCTTTGGCATTCTGCCGTCTATTCTGGGCAGCGGCGACTTAGCGAAAGGCTACAAGCACCCCGTGGATGGCACGGATCATCTGCTCGCCATGATCGCGGTGGGCTTGTTGAGTGTGCAAATGATCCCAGGCAGCGGCAATCGGATCAGTGTCTGGCTGGTACCCCTTTGTTTCGTGGTCGTGCTAGGAATTGGCGGCGCGATTGGCCTTGCTGGTATCAGCCTTGATTGGGCTGTCAACGTCCCGTTCAGCTGGCTTTTCTCCCTGCTCGGCATTGAAGCCGCACCCGTAGAAGTCGTGATCCTTATGAGCATGGTCGTGCTTGGTCTGGTCATCATGAGCCAGGCGCGGCTGCCGCTTTGGGTCGGTCTGTTAGCCGTCGCTTTTTTTGCCATTTACCATGGTCATGCCCACGGCCAGGAAATGGGCAACAAAGGCGCGTTGGGCTACTTTACCGGCTTTATGTTGGCCAGTGCGGTGATCCACGTCCTGGGCGTTGTCATCGGCGAAATGGGCAGCCTGTTCCAAAACCCACGCCAGGCCCGCGCGCTGGCTGGCGCCGTTTTAACCGGTGCCGGAGGCTTCATCATGCTCCAAGCTTTTGGCTGGGTTTGACGATCTATTCGGGCAGTGTTTTGTCGTATTTCACGATCAATAGCTGCCCGCGTGCATCCCAGCGAGGATCGTTGTGCGGCCCCAAATCGACGTAAAGCGGCGTAATCCCGGGGATACTGTAGCTGTCGGGAAACCCGGTGAGCGTTAACCTATAACCCAAGTCAGCCGAGAGTGCTCGCACCGAGTTCGCGTTGACGCGGACCGTGGGCACAGGACGCGTACTGGTGAACAAGCCCAGGAATTTAGTGGTTTTGGTTAATTCAACGATGTCGGACGGACCGCCTGACAAACCGCGGATCGTCAACGCTGAGCCACCTTGGTTTTCGAAAATAATATCGCCGGCGATCACCAGTGGATCGAGTGAGGTGATTTTCAGATCCGTGCACGCCAGTTCGAGATGAGCACCTTCACTCGAAGATGTCGTTGTCGAAGTGACAATTTGGCGCTCAGCCGCTTGAGCTTTGATGGCTTCCAAGTCGCAAGCCGCAGATGCCAAGGTCGATGACATCACCATTAAGATGGATAACAATCCAACGCCCCGCATGCCTTATTTCCCTTTCCAAACTGGATCTCGTTTTTCGGCAAAGGCCTTAAAACCCTCCATGTTGTCTTCACTATCATACAAAAGGTCAACCGTTGGCAATTGGCGTTTGGTCACAAGGTTCATGGCGTCTTGGAAGCGACGACCCTCAGCTTCCCGAGCTGTTTCCTTGATGGCGGCAAACACCAGTGGCGGGCCGTCCGCCAACGCCCGGGCAACCTGCTGGACATGGGCATTTAGCGTCTCCCAATCGGCAAAACTGTGGTTCACCAATCCCCAGCGCACTGCCTCTGCGGCGTCCATCCATCGTCCAAGATAGAGCATTTCCATGGCGACATGATATGGTATCCGTTTCGGCAACTTGATGGTCGCAGCATCCGCCAGAGTGCCCGCTTTAATTTCAGGCAATGCAAATCTGCTGCTCTCAGTACAGTAGATCAGATCGCAACTCAGCATCAGCTCAAAACCACCGCCAACCGCCATTCCTTGGACCGCAGCAATCACCGGTTTGTTCAGGTTCGGCAATTCTTGCAAGCCGGCGAAACCTCCGACGCCATAATCGCCAACAACGCTATCGCCATTGGCAGCAGCTTTCAAATCCCAGCCGGCTGAGAAAAACTTTTCGCCCGCCGTTCGAACGATTGCAACTCTGGCCTCAGGGGTATCACGAAACCGCTTGAACGCTTCACCCATGGCTTGGCTCGTCGCCAAATCGATCGCGTTCGCCTTGGGACGATCAAGCTCAAGAGTAAACACCCCCTCTTCAAGCCAGGTCTTAACCACATGATTGCTCATCTCGTCTCTCCCTCTCTCCAGCGGATCACAGCGTCGACCGCAATGACGCCCTCATTTTTGGCATAAACCATTAGAGGGTTGATATCGAGTTCGACCAACTGACTTTGATGATCAGCAGCGAATTGAGCGATCGAGATGATGGCGTCAACCAATCCCTCAACGTCACCAGGTAAAGCACCGCGATAGCCTTCCAATAAGGCATAAAGCTTGAGGCCACGCAAAGCATCCTCAACTTCTGGCCGATCAGCTGGCAATGGCAGTGTAACCGTGTCTTGCCAAACCTCGGTCAGCGTACCGCCCATACCAAAGGTCAAACACAGCCCGATGACCGGATCGCAATGAACGCCGATCAGCGCTTCAGCGATTGGCGGCGGCGCCAATGTTTCCACCAGAACAGCGCCGGTGATCGGCAACAATTGTTCAAAGGCTTGGCGCGGGTTCGCTGGAGACAAAATCACCCCACCCCGATCGCTTTTGTGCGCAATATCTCCGCACGCTTTCATCACGATTTGGCCGTGATGCGCCGCAGCAAAGTCGACCGCCTCGTCCTGGCGCTGCGTCACAATCCCGGTTGGAAAGCGCAGCCCCTCCGATTGAGCCTGCAATAACTGCTTGCTTGAAAATTCATCGAGCAACCTCGGCGCACCAGCGATCTCCGTCACCTTCAAAGGGCCGACGCCCATAGCCTGCCCAGCCTTGCCCGCTGCAGCGACCGCCTCAATAAACGCCGACACACCTTGCATTGGGGCAATGCCCTTGTTCACCAGCATCTGAGCGACATCAGCTGGCATGTTCTCGGGCATACTAGCCAAGATCACAGCCCGCGAGCCAGTCGCCGTTTGGGCGGCGGACCAAGCATCAGCTGCGATCAACCAGCTTGCGTCGTCACCCGTTCCCCGGTTCGGCCAATCCAAGATTAACGCGGTTAAAGCATGATCGCCGCCCATCACAGCCGCATACATTCCAGACAGAGCCTCAAAATTACCCCAGTCAAATGTGTGGTAATCAAAAGGGTTACTAACATGAACCAGCGGGTGGCAATGCTGTTTGACGCGATCAACCAAAGCGTCATCAAAGGCATCGAAAGTGACTTGCGTGCCCTGTGCGGTGTCAGAGATCAAACCCGCCTCACCGCCTGACGAACTCATGCTGGCAATGCGTGTTGAGGGCAGCGGTCCAACAAAATGCAAGAGTTTGAGCGCTTCGAGCAAAGCGTCCAGCGATGACACCCGGCCAACAGCACAACGACGTTCAAGAAAAGCAGTCGCAATTTCATCCGCACCCGCTAAGCTAGCCGTATGGCTCATGGTTATGGCCCGGGCCGCCTCGCTGGCGCCAACTTTCAAGACCACGACGGGTTTGCCCTGCTGGTGTGCGTAAGCGCAAGCGGCATGAAATTCATGCGCGTCGCCAAACCCCTCCACATACAGACCAATCGCCGAGACCTCTGGTTGACTGGCGGCAAAGCGAATCAAATCGTGAAGACCGAGCATTGCGCCATTCCCGACCGTAATGGTTAGTGCGAGTGGCAAGCTACGCTTTTGCATGGTCAGATTGATAGCAATGTTCGAACTTTGAGAAATCAGGGCCACACCCCGGTCGACGGGCGTCATGCCGTGGACATCTGGCCAAATGGGTGTTTTGTCGAGGCCATTGACAAAGCCATAGCAATTGGGGCCAAGCAGGGGCATCTCCCCCGCCGCTTTGGCCAACGCGGACTGTAGGGATTCGCCCTCCGGCGTGCCTGTTTCCTTGAAGCCACTGGCAAAGCATACCACACCACCAGCCTTTCGTGCCGATAGCTCGTGCACCACGTCAATCGCCTGGTGTCGGTTGACAGCCAGAAAGGCGGCATCAGGTGGCTCAGGCAATTCTGAAAGATGCGCGAAACAGCGTCGGCCGGCCATCGTCTTCCGATTTGGGTTAACTGGCCAAATCTGACCTTGGAAGCCCATGCGATCACATTGATCAACGACGTTCTCAGCCCACGAACCACCGACGACAGCGATTGATTTTGGCCGGAACAGACGGGTAAGTGCGTTGGTCACATGCCCTCCTTATCGCTATAAAATACAGCGGCAATTTTTTTTCGGGTTTGCGCACAGCGATTATCGTACATCGGTCGACTTAGCTGCCCAATTTCCGCAAGATATCACGGCTGATTATGTGGCGCTGGATCTCAGACGTGCCGTCCCAGATGCGCTCGACACGCGCGTCACGCCACCAACGCTCAATGGGCAAGTCACTCATCAGGCCTAAGCCCCCATGAACGCTGATGGCCTCATCTGTCACCCGAGCCAGCATTTCGCTGGCATAAAGTTTAGCGCTCGCAATCTCTCGATTAGCGTCGAGCCCTTGATCCAGCATCCACGCGCCCTTTAAGGTCAATTGGTCGGCGGCATCAATTTCTGTAATCATGTCTGCCAGCTTGAAGCTGACGCCTTGAAAGCGCCCGATGGTTTGACCAAATTGCTTGCGGGTTGCCGCCCAGTCCGCGCTGGCATCAAAGACGCGACGCGCGCGACCGACGCAAAAAGCGGCAACCGTCAGCCGAGTGGCATAAAGCCATTCGTTCATCACCTCAAAACCGCCGTCGACCTCGCCAAGCACATGACTTTGATCAAGACGACAACCATCAAAGGTCAAAATATTGTTTGGATAGCCACGGTGACTCACGCTTTGGTAGCCCGGCAAAATCTCAAAGCCAGGTGTGCCGCGATCGACAACGAAACAGGTGATCCGCTTTTTGGGGCCTTTGGGTGTCAAATCCTCGCCAGTTGCCATAAAAACAATGACAAAGTCTGCATCGCTAGCACCGCTAATAAAGTGTTTCGTGCCGTTTAACACCCAGTCGCCATCAGGCTGTTGAACAGCCGTCGCTTTCATGCCGCGAACATCGCTGCCGGCATCAGGCTCCGTCATAGCAAGCGCATCACGTTTCTCGCCACGGACAGCTGGTAGTAACCATCGTTCCCGCTGATCCCCTTGGCACGCCATCAGAATATTTTGTGGTCGACCCCAATAGTGGCTTAGCGCCATGCTTGGCCGG
Source organism: uncultured Rhodospirillales bacterium (assembly GCA_963978305.1). Taxonomy (GTDB): domain Bacteria; phylum Pseudomonadota; class Alphaproteobacteria; order UBA7985; family UBA7985; genus CAXBRM01. Next base: position 8,607 of record CAXBRM010000006.1, on the reverse strand, counting down.
CCCAATTCGCGTTCCAACAACGTGAACTCCAAGTGACTGAGGCCACCACCGCCAACATCTTCGGGAAAATTCGGCGCATAGAACCCCATGTCCCGCACTTTGTCGCTGATTTCGTCGGCGATTTCTCGCGGGACTTCGCCGAGTCGTTCTACCAAGTCTTCGTGAGGATAAAGTTCGCTTTCGCAAAAATCTCGCACCGTATCGACGATCATTTGCTGTTCCTGGGTCAAACCAAAGTCCATCAGCTTTCCTCTCTGCCGTTGAGCAGGGCACCAGCGCCCCAATTGTTGGCTTGAAGTGCTTTGAGAATACCGACTAAGTTCTGATCGCGCTTTGCTTCCAGATCGCGGAACGTCTTACCGTTGGCTTGTTCCTCCACCCCATCAGCAATTTTGTCGATCAACGCCTCAGTCAGTTCGGGCACGTCCATCAACTTGGTCCAAGGCCACTTGAGCGAAGGCCCAAATTGACTGACAAAGTGGCGCATGCCCGCCTCGCCGCCTGCAACGTGATAAGTCTGGAACAAACCCATTTGTGCCCAACGCAGTCCAAACCCATAGCGAATGGCATCATCAATTTCTTTGGTGCTGGCCACACCATCGTTGACCAAATGCAAGCTTTCCCGCCAGACAGCTTCCAACAAGCGATCGGCAATAAAAGCGTCGATTTCCTTACGGATCACCAGAGACTTCATGCCTAAACTGTCATAGATTTCACCGGCGCGTTCCAGCGTCCGTGCTGATGTCTGCGCACCGCCGCACAATTCGACCAACGGCAACAGATATACCGGATTGAACGGATGGGCGACCGTCAGCATCTCGGGGCGTTTTAAATTGGCTTGCATTTTGGATGGCAACAAACCGCTCGTACTCGAGCCTATGATGGTCTGCTCGCTTGCTGCATTTTCAATGTCACCAAGCACCTGTTGTTTTAAGTCCAGGCGTTCCGGAATACTCTCTTGCACCAGCTCTGCGTCCGCGACCGCTGCTTCCAGGCTATCGCAGAACAGAATTTCACCTTCGGCGCTGCAGTTGTCGCCGTGTAACGCGAGGTGCGCTTTGCGAGCATTGACCATAATCTCTGATACTTGTCGTTCGACTGCTGGATTAGGATCGAAAACACGCACCTCGACGCCATTAAGAGCGAAGCGCGCAACCCAGCCCCCGCCAATCACGCCGCCGCCGATACAGGCGGCTTTCTGGATTAAAGCTGTCATAATGCTTTCCCACGATCATTTAAGCAGCGATCATGTCGCGCTTGGTCAACCCAAGTTTTGCGCGAACGGCGTCGGGGCCAATGACGCGAGCGCCCAAATTCTCAATGATGCTCACCGCCTTTTCGACCAATTGCGCATTGGTGGCCAACACCCCTTTACTCAGAAACAAATTGTCTTCGAGGCCAACGCGGACATTACCCCCGCCTAACACAGCTGCCGCAACGAATGGCATTTGATGACGCCCCAATGAGAACGCGCTCCAAACCCAATTTTCCGGGACATTGTTCACCATCGCCAGAAACGTATTGAGATCATCAGGCGCACCCCAAGGGACACCCATGCATAGCTGAACCAGCGCGTCATCCTGTAATATCCCTTCGGCGACGAGTTGCTTCGCAAACCATAAGTGGCCGGTATCAAACGCTTCAATCTCGGGTTTGACGCCAAGATCGGTCATCATTTGGCCCATCGCCCGCAGCATGCCCGGTGTGTTGGTCATCACATAATCAGCTTCGGCAAAATTCATGGTGCCACAGTCGAGTGTGCAAATTTCTGGCAAACATTGACGAACATGTTCCACGCGCTCTCTGGCACCGGCCATATCTGTCCCAGGATTCAGAGGCAGAGGCTCTTCGGCACTGCCAAACAGCATATCGCCGCCCATACCGGCAGTCAGGTTAAGCACAACATCAACGTTTGCCTCACGGATACGAGCGGTTACTTCGCGGTAGTATTCGATTTTGCGGCTCGGCTCACCAGTTTCTGGGTCACGCACATGACAATGTACGATTGCCGCCCCTGCCTTCGCAGCCTCAATCGCAGCGTTGGCAATTTCTTCAGGACTGCGCGGGACGTGAGGAGATCTGTCCTGTGTGCCGCCGCTACCAGTTACAGCACACGTAATGAAAACATCACGGTTCATCGAAAGCGGCATAGGGCCCTCCTCTAAAACAAAAAATCCCTAGACTTGTTTTGCCCCAGCTTCAAGTCGTGGTCGATGCAAAAAACGACCGAATTAACGCGCTTTGAGGCGACGGACCAAAAACAATCCTCGAACAATTTGCTACACTCATCTCGCATGGAGATGATGGCTAGAGCACAAGCACAGTCACGCACCGACCATATATGTTTTCAAATAGCAGGTCAGTCGGGCAGCTTACCTGAGCAACTGATACTGCGCCGATCGACCATTATGTGAAAATGGGTTTTTTGACGCGCCAACCCAATTAAAACCGGTAGGTTAGACCAAACTCGATGGACCAGTCGATGGATTTGGTGTCGATCACAGATGTCTCTTGCCAGCCGCGCAACCAATCAGCCGTCAGCCCATCGGGATATTCTTCCGAGCCAACATCCCAGATATTGCGACGCCATAAGCCATAGGAGGCCGCACGACTCAAATCGCCCGAGACAATCAGGTCCAGCTGATCAGACAACACGGCTTCAACAGAACCATCAATACCCGCCATCCACCCCAAGCCTACCGATCGTATGGCCAAATCGCGAAGCACATGGTCATCATGCAGGAACGATGCGTTAAGCCCGACACGGGAGTTTGCGGCCACCCGGAACCGCTGCGTTTGAAAGGCGACCCCCACTGTTGAGTAAGGCGAGGCCAGCCAGTGCTGGAGCCGAACAGTTTCCTGTGTGTCAGGAACAAAAACCGGCGTGTCGAAGTAATCATCGACTGAATAAAAGCCCTCAGCGCCTCTTGCAGTCCAATTGTGGGCTTCAACAGACAGCCCTGAGCCACCAAACAGGCGCACTTGTGCACTGGGACTGCCAACACTCACAAAACTGCGATTTTGAATGTCAATGCCACCAGCCCAATCGAGCCGCGTATCAGGCGACAACGTCAGAAATGTATAACCCTCGTCGTCGTTATAATTGGGATCGGTCAAGGTTTGGCCTTCACCGTAAGACGTCCAATCCAAGTCCACCATCGGTTCAGAGGAGCCAAACGCCTGAGTCCCAATCCAGGCTCGCAATCGATCGCTCTTGGCACCAGTGTCGGACAATTGATCGAAATCAACAACCAGCGCAGGGTATCTGGACGCCCAGCGCAATTCGCTGATTTTAAGAAACTCCCCACCAGGATGACCGTCAACAAGCAGATCAGAGCGGTTGGAATAAACCTGCTCGAACAGCCGATGATTTCGCCATTTGAGCTTTAACCCCAATCCATGATTGGGCGGGTCGCTTTTGCTTATCTGTTCAGCGGCCTGTAAGGCACCGGGCGGTGTAACACCGATCACTGCAGATTGGAGCCTTAACGGGTCAGCAAACGCAGCTTCGGTCACCAGAGCACAAACATACGTCACGCTTAACGCTCTTGCTGCTGACCTTAAGAAGCGCCCCATGATTCATGTCATATCTGGATATGTATTATAAGGGCAATAAGACATGCGATCTGCCATTGCTCAAGTGTGGTATCAAGGGTGCTTACCAATCTGCGGTTTGCTGTTCGTTTGAAAGCACACAAACAATCCTTAAATTGTACCTAGTCATCTTGAGAACAGGAATTATTTTATAGATTAGACCTGGTCACCATGGGAGATAACAAGGATGTTAACGCGCGTTAAACGAGGATGGGAGCTGCCTGAAAGCAGCATCACACCAGAGCAAACTTTTTTGAACCGTCGGCAAATCCTCAAATTGGGCGGCGGTGTCGGGCTCGGACTGGCAGCATCCGGATTGCTTGGCAATGTCGCAACTGCGGACACCAGGGATTTATATCCCGTGGCGAACAATGCTCTATTCACCGCTGGCGATGGCAGGGTTCTGGCAAGTGAAGAGACGATAACCAGCTATAATAATTTCTATGAATTTGGGACCAGCAAACGCATCCAGCGCGCGGCGCAGCGGTTGACCACCGAACCGTGGCCAATTGAAATTGCAGGTTTGTGCGAAAACCCGCAAACACTCGATTTCGACGCATTGGCTCGGTTGATGCCGATGGAAGAGCGGATCTATCGTCTCCGTTGCGTTGAAGCCTGGAGCATGGTCATCCCTTGGAGTGGTTTTGCCTTACGGCATTTGGTTGACATGGCCAGACCGACCAGTGACGCGAAGTATCTTGTCATGAAAACCTTTTTCCGGCCCGAAGAAGCCCGGAATCAAAGCGGTGGCTTTGGCTGGCCGTGGCCTTACACCGAGGGGCTGACCCTTGATGAGGCTCGAAACGAACTCGCGTTTATTGCCACGGGTGTATACGGCAAACCAATCGCGAATCAGAACGGTGCGCCGCTAAGGTTGGCCGTGCCGTGGAAATATGGCTTTAAAAGCATCAAAAGTATTGTTCGTTTTGAATTCACAGCCGAACGCCCAAGAACGTTCTGGGAAGAAGCCAATGGCAGCGAATACGGCTTTTGGGCCAATGTTAATCCAGATGTGCCCCACCGCCGCTGGAGCCAGGCAAGCGAGCAAGACATCCATACTCGGCAGCGCCATGCTACCCAGATTTACAACGGCTACGGCGAATGGGTTGCTGATCTTTACAAGGACATCAATCCGATGGAACGATTGTTTACATAATCAAACGCCCAAATGGATCGAACAAGCTATGGTGATTTTTCATTTTTTGGACCTGAACAAAACAAGTCGACGGCAAGGCAGACCGGCGTGATTATGTTGCTCGTGTTGCGCTGGTTGTCGCTGATACCGATCGTTGTCTATTGGACAGGCGGCATCATTCTAGGGTTTGCCGGCCTCTTATCGACTGGCTGGCGGGGAGCGTCAGAAATACCCAGTGGGGCGATATGGGCCTCAACTTTTGGCCGCAACTCTTTTGACTTGTTTGCCGTCTTCTTTGAACGCAAACTGACGCTGGTAATCGCTGACTATCCAGTAGGTGGTGATCAACTTTGGTGGGGCTGGCTGCGTCCAGCCTTTGAACAACCGCCAAGTGCTTGGCTGGGCTACGGCGCGCTTTGGGCTGTGCTCTGGGCGATTCTGACTCTTGGCATCTCTCGCTGGCGGAAGCGTGCAGCCTAGCTGACCCTGGATAACAGTTTGCTAGCCAGCTTTAGATGGTCGCTGCGTCATCCAACGCTCAACGACACCTCTGGGGTCTTGTCCCTCGTGAAGAACATCGCTCAAACCCTGACAAATCGGCGCTTGATCAAAGGCGGTCAATTTCCCCAGCCCCGCCAATGCGCCAAGACCCTCAACTGTTCCGATCTCGCCGAGAGCGTGGTGAACGGTGGTGCCTTTTGCAATTGCTTCTCCAAACCGAAAATTGCGAGAAGTTGGTGAGTTGCAAGTTAAAATCAAATCGCCGATGCCCGCAAGTGTCCATTGTGTTTCCGGTCTGCCACCCAGTTTTTTCAGGAGATATCGCAGCTCGACAGTCGCGCGCGTAATGAGCGCCGCGCGGGCACTTTCGCCAAAGCTCAAGCCCTGGGCAACACCCGCAGCGATAGCGATAATGTTCTTCAGAGCACCGCAAAGCTGGACACCAACCCTGTCATCGCAGTGATAAAGCCGAAAGGTCGGTGTGCTGAGCATTTTTGCCAACGCCGCCGCATTTTTCGAATGAGCAAGAGTGTGGGCAACGGGGCGGCCTGCCTCCAAATCTTTGGCAAAACCTGGGCCGCTCAAAACATAGGTCGATACATCGGGCAAAAATTGAGCTGCGATCTGAGTCGGCAAAAGTCCAGAAGACGCCTCAATACCTTTGCAGCACAAAATCATCGCCTTAAGCTGATGATTGTGGGCCGCTAAACGACCGAGCACGCTGTTCAGATCACTGGTCGGCACCGCAACGAACGTGCTTGAATTGACGTTGTCTGGCCAACGCTCCCGACCAAGCAATTGGACGCTGGCACCAGCTCGTTGATAAACCGACGCTAACGCTGACCCAAAAGCACCGCGACCGATAATTGTAAGGTGCAACCCTTCCAACCTGAAAACCTTACCTCTCTATGTACTCAGCCCAGGTCTTGAATCTCATCGGCTGCTCTTTACGTCATCCGTCGTTCCTATTCAGCGCCTGAGCGAGTATTAATCCCGCAAAGCACCCAGTGCAGCGAAACTGCTGAGGAGTCAACGCTTAGGTCTTGATTGTCGATAGACTATCGAAGCCAAATTACCCAAGCCAGCTCGATCGACAATTTACAAATAATAACGTTAGGCTCAACAGACTTTCTGTCCGTCACCGTTCAAACCGCACCTATCAGAAAATACACTGCCTCTTGTTTATTGGCAAAACCAGCGCTATCCCGACAAGCCATAGTCAAATTGCTAATACCAAGGCGCGTTTCATGTACAAAAACTACATCGCTGGCGAATGGGTAGACAGCGAGTCAGCGATCCAAAACATTAATCCCAGTGATACAAACGACATCATTGGTGAGTATGCTCAAGCGACATCAACACAACTTGAAAGCGCGATACAGGCCGCCATCGCTGCACGCAAAGCCTGCCGTGAAATGAGTTTGGAAGCACGCCAAGCGGCCTTGATGTTTATTGGCAATGAGCTACTCGCCCGTCAAGATGAGCTTGGCGAATTGCTCGCGCGCGAAGAAGGCAAAACGCTTGCTGAGGGCATTGGCGAAGTCAATCGAAGCGGTAAACATTTCATCTTTTACGCCGCCGAAGTCTTGCGACAAATGGGTCAAACCGCCGATAGCGTCCGCGCTGGCATCGAAATCGATGTGCGCCGTGAACCAATGGGGGTCGTCGCCGTCATCAGCCCATGGAATTTTCCAATGGCGATCCCCGCCTGGAAAATCGGGCCGGCGCTTGCCTACGGCAATGCCGTACTGTTTAAGCCAGCAAACCTGACCCCAGGGTCTGCTCACGCCTTGATGGGGATTATTTCGCGCAGTGGTCTGCCGGACAATGCGGTGCAGCTGTTAATGGGCTCCGGCGGTAAGATCGGTGACGCGCTCGCGCGTGATCCACGAGTTGATGCAGTCACTTTCACCGGAAGTTTGGAGGTCGGCAAACAAGTGGCAGTGGCGACCGCCAGTCATCTGGGCAAATATCAGTTAGAGCTGGGCAGTAAAAATGCCTTGCTGGTCATGGATGATGCCAATCTTGATGCAGCAGCAGCTGCTGCAATCGCTGGCGCCTATTTTGGCACGGGGCAAAAGTGTACCTGCTCGTCACGGTTAATTGTCCACTCAGCGGTCCATGACCAGTTCGTTGACTTGATGAAAACAAAAATGGCAACAATAAAGGTTGGAAACGCACTCGATGAGGGGGTCAATATCGGACCGTGCGTCAGCGCTGGGCAACTGGCCGCCAACTTAGATTGGATTGAGAAAGCCAAAATCGAGGGTGCTGACATCGCAGTCGGCGGTGGCACCGTCGAGTGCCGGACCCCGGGCCATTACATGGCGCCAACCTTGCTGACCAATACCACCAATGACATGAGCTTCAACCGCGAAGAAATGTTTGCGCCGACCGCTGCCGTGATTAAAGTTGACAGCTATGATGAGGGTCTGGCGACGGCGAACGATACCCACTATGGTTTATCAGCCGGCATTTTTACCCAGAGTTTGGCGCGGGCGACACACTTCCGGCGGCATATTCAGACCGGCATCGTTACCATCAACCTGCCAACTGGCGGTATGGACTACCACGTCCCCTTTGGTGGTCGTAAAATGAGCAGCAGTGGCCCGCGTGAGCAAGGGAGTGCTGCAATGGAATTCTTTACTCAAATGAAGACCAGTTACACTTTAGCAGGGGCACCAGAGTGACAACGGCGGGGGCACTAACGTGACAACGTCGCCTTACCTTATCGACTGTTTGCAGTATGCCAATTGGTCGCCGACGATCTTTGATCAAATGGCTAACGGGGGCGTCGATGCTGTGCACGTCACAATTGCTTACAACGAAACATTTCGCGAAGCGATCTACAATCTTGAAGCCTGGAATCGACTCTTTGAAAGGTTTCCCAAACGCCTGTTGAGAGCGTCAAGGGCAGCGGACATTGATATCGCTCAACAAACCGGCCGTACGGCAATCTTTTTTGGCTTTCAAACCCCACAGCCTATCGAGGAAGATCTGGGACTGGTGGCGATTTGGCATCAACTGGGTGTTAGATTCATGCAGTTGACGTACAACAATCAATCGCTGCTCGCCACCGGCGCATACGAAACGCGCGACACCGGAATAACGCGGTTCGGCAAACAGGTGATCAATGAAATGAACCGGGTTGGCATGGTTATTGACATGAGCCATAGCGGTGAGCGAAGCACCCTGGAGGCGATCGATCTGAGCGGACGTGCCATTGCCATTACCCACGCCAATCCAAGTTGGTGGCATCCCGCCCTGCGCAATTTTAGCGATGACGTGCTGCGTGCGCTTACCCAGCGAGGGGGCATGTTTGGCTTTTCTCTCTATCCGCATCACTTAAAAGATCACAGCAATTGCACCCTGCAATC
>CAXBRM010000005.1:0-28051 GCA_963978305.1 uncultured Rhodospirillales bacterium | reverse complement strand
CCTGCTCTGACGACCTGCTCAAACGACCACAACGTCGTGACCGCGCTCTGGCCAGCACAATTCAAAGAAACAAAAGTGCCTGGCTCAAGCTTTTTGACACTTTCGTAGATACTGTTCGGCGACGGCACATAATTAAACCGAAAAAACGCGACCAGTTCGTCTAAGTCAATTCTGCCCACAAAGTCCTCATGCGCTTTGAGTGACTTCAACTCGGAACCAAATAATGTCAGACCTCCAACCGTAAACCAGTAAAGCGGCTTAATGCCGAGGCGATCTCGCGCCAGCATCAAGCGCTTCCGCTGCCGGTCCCAAACCGCAATCGCAAACATACCAATCAACCGCTTCAGGGTTTTTTCAAAACCCCATATGCTGAACGCCGCCAGTATCACCTCGGTATCTGAATGCCCAAAAAACTTTAAACCCGACGCTTTCAACTCGTGCCGAAGTTCGTCCGCATTATATATTTCTCCATTGTAAACCATGACCAGTCGTCCGTCGGCGGAAACCATTGGCTGTGCGCCATTTTCAGACAGGTCAACAACCGCTAAACGCCGATGTCCAAGCGCAACACCGCTCGCCGCCTCAACCCATTCGGCGCCAGCATCTGGACCACGATGAAGTAACGATTGGGTCATTCGGCGGATATTTTCCGTCAGGCTGTCATGCGTGGTGCCGCGATTATCAATAATTCCAGTAATGCCGCACATACCTCATCCAATCATGACCAATGGGTCAGCCTTACACCTGCAAACACACAAAAGTCGCGTGAGCACGACGCGTATTTCGCCCTTACCTAACCGTCTAAGCCAAAAGTTCACGCGGAGTGAGCACATATAACCACAGAACACCACAGCACAGCGGTCCACCGTCCAGCCCCTCACCCAGCAATCAATTTCGTTAGACAAACATCGGCTGGTGCATCGGGTGTCCTCTAAAAGCGACCGTCTAGGAATAAATCTTTGCACAATATTAGGACCTTATTGGCAACCGTAAAGAATTAGGTGCTGATTGACGACTTTCTGCACATCAAAGTGCTGAACTGCCGCCAGCCGCGCCATGCTTTGCATCTGCTTGACACGTTCACAATTCAAAGCCAATTCGGCGACAGCTTGGGCCGCTGCTTCGGCATCACTCACAGGCACCAGTACAGTGCTTTCAGGGGCGAAATTTATCAGCTCTCGACATCCTGGCACGTCCGTTGTGACCACCGCCAGACCACTCGCATAGGCCTCCAGTAATGCTTTGGGTAGTCCCTCTCCATGGGACAGCAAAACAGCAACATCAAACTGCCTTAGAAAAGTTGCCATATCGGTTTGGAAATCAAAAAGCTCAACGTTTTGGTGTTGTAACAGAGTTTCCAACTCAGTGCGGGTGATCGCTGATTGATTTGTCTCATCAATGCTTCCGGCGAGCGCAAAAGTTGGTAGCGGCGCGTCACGCTTTTTGGCTTGCGCTGTGACTAACGTTGCGACTTGGATGTATTCGGAAATTCCTTTTGATTTAATGAGACGAGCCGCACAAACGAAGCGAACTCCAGAGGACACGTCCCGATTTTTTTCATGCGGCGCAAAACGATCAAGATCAACCCCCGATCCCGTCAGAATAACGCTCTGCTTTTTCATTCTCGATGTCGACCACGACAAAAACATCTGCACACGGTCCCGATCATCGGGATTCTGAAAAATAAACGTGACACCGTCACCAGAAGCTAAAAGCTTATAAATTGGCCAAACACAGCATCGTAATAATTTTGTTCTTAAATTCTGCTCGGTGAAAAGATAGCCGAGTCCCGAGACGGCAAATAACCGTTTGGAAACTGAAAGAAACCGAGCAGCCAGTCCAGCGGACAAAATGGCCTTAATGGTAATCGCATGCAAAACGGTTGGACGAAACTTGAACAATAAAACAAATAAAGACAAAAAACCCAAAAGTTCTGAGATTGGGTTAATCCCATATCTTTTTGCTGAAAAGTGAAACAACACAGCACCCTGATTTTCGAACCAGTGCTTGGCCTCTAGAAAGCCTGGTGATTGAGGATCATCAGGCGCAAATATCGCAACATCAGCTCCTGCCTCCAGCGAGGCGCTGACAATCTCGCTGCGATGGCTGTGTAAAAAGCGCAGATCATTAACGACAATAGCGATTTTTGCATCGTTTTTGACTGACGCCACTATTGCTCTCCATAATAATCAACATACCAGTCAACAAAGGCGTTTACACCGTCTGAGAAATGCGTGGCGGGTTGATCGCCCGTCAGAGCCTTTAAAAGATCGGCGTTTGCCCAGGTTGCTGGCACATCACCTGTTTGCATAGGCATATAGTTGCGAATGGCTGGCTTACCCAGGCGCTTCTCGATGGCCTCAATAAAATCCAACAGAGCGACTTTCTCTGAATTGCCGACATTTACAACACGCCAAGGCGCTACCTGACTCAGGGAGTCATTTTTCACTGGGTCGTAATGGTTGTCGGCGCGATCAGCAACGGTTGGAGGTACAGCGTCAATTAAGCCACGAATGCCACGAACAAGGTCATCGACAAAGGTAAAATCGCGGTACATTTCACCATTGTTATAAATATCAATCGGCTTTCCTTCTATGATACCCTTGGTGAATTTAAATAGCGCCATGTCGGGTCGTCCCCAGGGTCCATAAACGGTAAAAAAGCGAAACATGGTAATCGGCAAGCCCCAAAGATAAGCGTAAGAATGGCTCATTGCCTCATTTGCTTTTTTTGTGGCGGCATAGAAACTTAACGGTGTGTCAACCTTCTGAAGTTCATGAAAAGGCATCTGTTCTTCAGCACCGTAGACAGAGGATGTCGATGCCATCAACAGGTGCTTTACTTGATGGTCTCGGGCACATTCCAAAACATTGAAGGTACCGACTAAGTTACTATCCAAATACGCACGAGGATTTTCCAAACTGTATCTGACACCAGCTTGAGCCGCCAAATGGACAACTAAATCTGGCTGGTGCTCCTTAAATACCCCACGTATTGACGATTCATCTTCGAGCATTGCTTCGTGATGTAAATAATGACCATTGCCTGCACACAGTAACCGGATACGCCTCTGTTTTAGGGCAACATCGTAATAATCGGTCATGCCGTCGTAACCAACGACTTTAAACCCTTCCGCCAAAAGTAATTGCGACAGATGAAAACCTATAAAGCCCGCTGACCCTGTGATGAGCACCGTCGGCATTTCGTTTTTATTATCACGCCCTTCGTTCATTATGCCAATATCGTTCATCTGGCACCAAAGCCTGTCAAAATTATGACAATTGTCCGTGTAAAGATATTTAAATCCAATAGAAAACTAGCATTGCGAACATAGTACAAATCATACTCAAGCTTGACGCGCGCCGCATCTGGTGTCGACGTGTATCCCTGCAAAACTTGCGCCCAGCCAGTGATCCCTGGCTTCACCAAATGGCGCAAATGATAAACGCTCAAATCCACAAAGTCGTTTTCAGCGTGACGCCATTCGGCACGTGGACCAATAAGAGCCATGTCCCCTTTCAGAATGTTGAAAAATTGCGGTAGCTCATCAATACGGTATTTGCGAAGAAATCGGCCCACGTTGGTTACCCTGTGGTCGTTCTCCTCCGTAGTTCTGATGGATCCAGATGGATCTGACGTCATCGACCTGAGTTTAAACATGGTAAATTCCCGACCGAATTTTCCCATTCGCTTCTGATTAAAAAATAGGGCTCCACCATCGTCGAGTTTGATCGCGATCATGGCAACCAAGAGTATGAAAAGCCAGACGGGTGATGTCACCAAAATACAAACAAATTCAAGGATGCCCTTTACGGCCAGATAAATTGGCTGAAGTTCCACGCTGGGCGCTGTCAGTGTGACCCGATCCGCATAGTGGACCTTCCCCAACACCTTTTCGTACTGACGAGAAATATCGATCAAATTCATGCCCGTCATGGCTGCTTTTGCCAAAAAAAACTCCCATTCTTCAGAGTATTTTTCTGACGGGTCAAATACGATTGCTGTGAATACCTGTTTTGGATCTTTCGGGCTTTCTAAAATTGGCAACTGTAAACGCTCAGCAAACCGCTGCGTTTTTTCGGAAGGCACGCCGACATGACGTTCCGGCGCGACCCAGCGCATCGCGCTAAATTGAATCATAAAGCCGATTGGCGTCAGCAAAGCCCAAAGTGTATCAATAGATCGAACATGATAAACGCGCAGCAATAAAACGGCCAACAGGCCGCCAGCGACCACCAAGGCCGCCAGCAAAAGCAGTTCGCTTAACCCTTTTTTGCCACGACCAAGCCAGATAACCAGCAAGAAGACAGCACCCAGCACATAGGCAATGGCAAAAATTGTTAAAAAAGGCGACAGCGTAGCCCAAGGTGTTTGTTTGTTCCATACAACCAAAAGACCAGGCGAACCGGCAAGTATCAAGCTGACCATCAGCGCCGTTACAACAGCGGCAACCAGCAAGGACGACCAGGCCCGACTGCGTAATCGGCCGATGACCAGGTCCAAACTTTGTTCGATTTCTTTGTGACGAACTTGGGTCAATTGCAATGTCCAAAAAATTCGGCTTTATTTGAAACATAGCAATTTGCAGGGCTTTTGTCATGGGAATGAGTGGGGGGTTTGCCAGCATTCAGTCTACTCTGATAACGAAAGCTTGCAGAGGCTGCCAACGCAGATTAAGCCACACAGCACGATGGTCTCTATTCCAAACTGGCGATGATCATGCATAATGATGCTTTCAACCAAGCCAAAGCCATAATCGGTGCTGAATCGCAGGCGCTTGCCGTGCTGGCTGATCAACTTGATGCTCCCGTGTTTGGCAAAATTGTTGATCAAATTTTAGCGCTGCCAGGCCGTGTTATCATCACCGGGGTGGGCAAAAGTGGATTGATCGGTGCCAAGATAGCGGCGACGCTATCAAGTACGGGCACACCGGCGAGCTTTATGCATATGGCTGACGCTGGCCATGGTGACCTAGGCATCGTTCAGAGCGGAGATCTGATCGTCATCCTCTCGAGCAGTGGCAGAAGCCGCGAGCTGGTGCCCGTGCTAACCTATTGCCGCGACACCGGAATCAAAGTTGTCGCAATCACGGCGAAAACAAACACTGGCCTTGCTAATGCCGCAGACTTCCTGTTGCTGTTGCCGGATTTGCCAGAGGCATGCCCGCTGGGCCTTGCGCCAATGTCGAGTACGTCCATGCAACTCGCTTTAGGGGATGCCCTCGCTGGCGCTCTCATTGAGGCGAGAGGTTTTACCAAGCAAGAATTTGCCCGCCGACATTTGAGCGGCAGTCTGGGGCTCAAAACGATGTCAGTCAGCGAATTTATCCATATGCAGGAACTTGAATTGGGCGTTCGTAAAACCCCCCTTGTGCCATTGCACGCATCAATAAACACTGTCGTTGACGCAATAACGAGCGGACAATTGGGGGCAACTTTGGTGGCAGACAGCCAAGAACCTGTTGAAAACCAACAATCAGTCGGTTTGATAACAGATGGTGACGTTAGACGTGCTATCCTGGCCGGCAATCTCAATGCCAAAGCCGCCGAAATTATGACTCAGCAGCCCTTCTGTGTTGAAGGCCATGAACCTGTCAGTGAGGTTTTTGCGAAAATGCGCGAATTATCGCTGAACGTTGTTTTGGTCAAAGACAATAATTCAGCTCGAACGTTGGTCTTGCATATTCACGAGCTCTTGAAAGCCGGACTTTAATCAACAGAAAATGCACATTTAGGATTTTGCCCAACCAACCATTGATACAGGCCATCAAGCCACCAACTGTGTCAAACAACGCGCATCTCGCGACCAAAAAGCAAAGAAAGACATGACGAAACGTCGGATAGTATCAAAACGGTCAAAAGCTGCTAAACCAATGGTTAGTGATCTCGAACTTATGAAAAAAGCAGAAAATCGCCCATGTGCGGAATAATTGGCACGATTGGCAATGGAGCCGCTGCTCCGAAAATCTTAGCCGGACTGAAACGCTTGGAATACCGCGGTTATGACAGCGCTGGCATGGCGACGCTGTCGCAATCTGCGACAGGCTGGCATATCGACCGCCAACGCGCAGCGGGTAAACTTAAAAACTTAGAGGCGACAGTTGAGGCAAGCCCACTGCTCGGCAACGTCGGCATTGGCCACACCCGATGGGCCACCCACGGCGCACCCACAGACGAAAATGCCCACCCTCACATCAGTCGCGACGTCGCTGTCGTCCACAACGGTATCATTGAGAATTTTGATGAATTAAAGTCAGACCTGGTCAAAAGGGGCGTTTCGTTTGCGTCAGACACGGACACCGAGGTGATCGCTCACCTGTTGCAGGAAGCCTACGAGCAAACCAATGACCCGGCAGCGGCGACCAAAACCGTGCTCCCAAAACTCAAAGGCGCCTATGCCCTGGCGATTTTGTTCAAAAATCACGCCGATACCATCGTCGGCGCCCGGCGTGGCCCTCCACTGGCTGTTGGCTTTGGTGACGAAACAACCGATGGCTCAAAAAGGGAAATGTACCTAGGCTCCGATGCACTCGCGTTGTCGCTGTGGACCAAACAGGTTTGTTTCCTTGAGGAAGGTGACTGGGTTGTCTTAAGGCCGGGTGAGGCTCGCATTTTTGATCAAGACAACCAACCAGCAAACAGAAAAATCATCTTTAGCAACATCAGCAGTGGATCAGTCGACAAAGGCAACTATCGCCATTACATGGAAAAAGAGATCCATGAACAACCACAAGCCATCCATCAAACGCTCCAGGCGTATTTGCACCCAACCACAAAAGAAATTGCGCTTGAAAATCTCAACGTCGACTTTGGCGCCCTCAAGCGACTGACCATTATCGCGTGCGGCACCAGCTATTACGCCGGCATGACCGCCAAATATTGGTTTGAACAAATCGCCCGTCTGCCGGTGGAGTGTGACGTGGCCAGCGAATACCGATACCGTGAAGCACCAATTGGGCCGGGGGAAGCCGCGTTGTTCATCAGCCAGTCAGGGGAAACCAGCGACACCCTGGCCGCGTTACGGTACTGCAAAGAGCAAGGCGCAACGATCATCAGCATCGTCAATGTCCCGGAGAGCTCAATCGCCCGGGAAAGTCACCTCGCCCTGCATACCCTCGCTGGCCCTGAAATCGGCGTCGCATCGACCAAAGCCATGAGCACGCAAATGGTGCTGCTTGGGCTTTTAACGTTGCAAGCCGCCCAACAACGAAAAGCTATCGATGCCACACAGATGCGCTCATTACTGGACAGCTTGGTCAGCTTACCAACACAAATCGAAAGCGTGCTGAGTGATACTGGCAAATTTGCCGAGCTCGGTCGCGGTTTATCCGAAGCACGGGATATTTTATTCCTTGGCCGCGGGTCATTGTATCCAATCGCACTTGAGGGTGCGTTAAAACTCAAGGAAATTAGCTATATCCATGCCGAGGGCTATGCCGCTGGTGAAATGAAGCACGGACCAATTGCGCTGATTGACGAGCATGTCCCGATCATCGTCGCCGCGCCAAGCGGTGAGCTATTTGAAAAAACCGCCAGCAATTGTGAAGAAGCAATCGCCCGCGGCGGGCGGTGCATGCTGCTCAGCGATCGGGATGGGATTAACCGGTTGGCAGACAAGACCGAAACGGCGATTGCTTTGCCCCAGGTCCATTCCTTTGTGGCGCCGATTTTGTATGTCGTGCCGATGCAACTGCTCGCCTATTACACCGCCGTGGCCAAGGGGACCGATGTCGACCAGCCGCGCAATCTGGCGAAAAGCGTTACAGTGGAGTAGTTTTACGACAACCTTGCTGTGTTTTGTTTGATGACAGGGTAATTGCCTTTTTTTCGGCAGCCAAAACGCGCCAACTGCCCCTGGAAGGTTTCAACCATCAGCGATCAAAACGCCTTTGTTGCTCCACGCCAAACACCCAAAATCGGCTGAGCAAAAACACGGCGATCACCCCCGCAGCTGTGCCAACAATCACAAACAGCAGACGCTCTTGGTCAAAAGTGACAACCAGCGCAAACACCACCAAGCTGTTCAAGCCGAGACCGATCAACTGGCTGGTTAGGTAACGCCATGCGGCTTGAGCGTGGTCTACACGGCTTTGAAACGTATACCAACGTTGGCCCAAATAGCTCACCGGGAAGGCCAGCAAAAAGCCGATCACATTGGACACATTTAAGTGCAGTGTTGAAAACCAGTTTTCCACCCAGAAAACGGTCAGCCAATGAACAGCGGTGGCGAAGCAGCCAACAATGACAAAACGCGTCAATTGAGTGGTCATCTGGCTATCACCTCACCTGCCTCAGCTCAGGCTAATGCGCTCTTCAGATCCTCGATCCGATCCGTTTTTTCCCAGGAAAAACCACCATCCGGATCAGCAGCACGGCCAAAATGACCATAGGCCGCCGTGCGCTGATAAATCGGTTTGTTGAGACCCAGCGCCGTCCGAATACCCTTCGGCGTCAAATCGAAAACCTCGTCAATAGCAGCCGACAGTTGTTCGTCGCTAACGCGACCTGTGCCGCCCGTATCGACAAAAATCGACATCGGCTTGGCGACACCAATCGCGTAACTCAACTGCACAACACATTTTTCCGCCAAGCCGCCCGCAACGACATTTTTGGCCACCCAGCGTGCCGCATAGGCAGCCGAACGGTCGACCTTGGTCGGGTCCTTGCCGCTAAAGGCTCCGCCGCCATGGGGCGCGGCGCCGCCGTAGGTGTCGACAATGATTTTCCGACCCGTCAATCCGGCATCACCGTCTGGACCACCAATGATAAATTGACCGGTCGGATTGACATACAAATTTTCGTCCGCCGGCATCCATCCAGAGGGAAGCACGTCGCTAATCACGCCGCGGATTAACTCACGCAATTGCTTCTGTGTCGCGCTCGCCGCATGCTGATGCGAAACAACCACGTTGGTGGTGCCAACCGGTTTGCCATCAACATAACGCAGGGTTACCTGGCTTTTGGCATCCGGCTCAAGGATCGTTTCGCCATTGTGCCGCATCTCTGCCAGCTTGCGTAAGATCTCGTGGCTGTAGAAAATTGGTGCTGGCATCAAAATCGGGGTTTCCTGGCAAGCGTAGCCAAACATGATCCCCTGATCCCCCGCACCTTCTTCTTTGTGAAGGCCTTCACCCTCATCAACGCCTTGAGCAATGTCGGCACTCTGGCCGTGGACGTAGCAATCGATGCTGGCATTTTGCCAGTGGAAGCCTTCTTGCGCGTAGCCGATGCGTTTGATCGTATCCCGGGCCGCTTGGATCATGGTTTCTGGGCTAATGGCGCGCCGGACTTCACCAGCCAAAACAACTTTATTGGTGGTTGCCAAGGTTTCAACCGCGACTCGGGCTTCAGGATTTTCTGCTAAAAACAGGTCAACAATGGTGTCGCTGATTTGGTCACAAATCTTGTCAGGATGACCCTCAGACACCGATTCTGACGTAAAGACGTATTCAGACATGTCACTATTCGCTTCTTTGCTATGGCGCGCCTTGGGCCGAACAAGATCGGCAGGCGAATGTTATTGGCTGGCTATCGCGGAATATGCAGACTGTCCAGTGCTTGATCGCAACAAGAGGCGCCCACAACAGAAAATGTGGCCGTTTGGATCCAACCTTCGTTGCCATCAAAACAAATCTTTCCAGTCAGATTGAGGCCAGCGTCAATCGTTTAATAGCGATTTAATAACGATAGCTCTCGGCTTTAAATGGCCCTTGCGGTGTGACACCAATGTAATCGGCTTGCTGTTGGCTCATCTGTGTGAGAGTCGCGCCAACTTTCTTCAAATGCAGGCTCGCGACCTTCTCATCCAAATGCTTTGGCAGGACGTAAACTTTGCGCTCATAATTTGCATGGTTCTGCCACAGCTCAATCTGGGCGATCGTTTGGTTCGAGAAGCTTGCGCTCATCACAAATGACGGATGCCCAGTCGCGTTGCCAAGGTTAACCAAGCGGCCTTCTGACAGCACAATAATTTTCTTTTGATCGGGGAACTCAACCTCATCAACCTGCGGCTTGATGTTTGTCCATTTGAAGTTTTTCAGCGCATTGATCTGAATCTCGCTATCGAAGTGTCCAATGTTACAAACAATTGCGCGATCTTTCATCTCCCGCATGTGATCAACGGTAACAATGTCAACGTTGCCAGTGGCGGTGACAAAAATATCTGCCTGTGGGGCTGCCTGGTCCATGGTAACCACCTCAAAGCCTTCCATTGCAGCCTGCAGCGCACAGATCGGGTCGACTTCGGAAACCATCACGCGACAGCCTGCATTGCGCAAAGATTGGGCTGAGCCTTTGCCGACATCACCAAATCCGCAAACCATAGCGACTTTGCCGCTCATCATCACATCGGTGCCGCGTCGAATGGCATCGACCAAGCTTTCTCGACAGCCGTAAAGGTTATCGAATTTGCTTTTGGTGACAGAATCATTCACGTTGATTGCCGGAACCTTTAACGTGCCTTTCCGCTCCATTTCGTACAGACGCAAAACACCGGTCGTGGTTTCTTCAGACAACCCTTTTACGTCATCAAGCAACTCGGGGTATTTGTCGTGCATCATGATGGTCAGGTCGCCACCATCGTCCAAAATCATATTGGGCGTCCAACCATCAGGACCCTTGATCGTCTGCTCAATGCACCACCAAAATTGGTCTTCATCCATGCCCTTCCAAGCAAACACAGGTGTGCCATTTGCAGCAATACCTGCCGCAGCGTGGTCCTGAGTCGAAAAGATGTTGCATGATGACCATCGGACTGTTGCACCCAGGTGCTCAAGCGTTTGGATCAATACAGCGGTCTGGATGGTCATATGAAGGCAGCCGGCGATCCGTGCGCCAGCGAGTGGCTTGCTATCGCCGTATTCTTCACGAATTGCCATCAAGCCCGGCATTTCAACCTCGGCCATCTCAATTTCTTTCTTGCCCCACTCAGCAAGTGAGATGTCAGCAACTCTATAGTCAGTGGCTCCAGTCATGGGAGAAATCCTTTAATGCGATCGGGTGCGTGACAAAGGTGATCACCGATCTGCGTTTTTCCATCTAAACAAATAAATAAGCCAATTTGATGAAGCCTTCAATGCGACTCATTGCATAACAAAAATCTATGCCCCCGACGGACATTGTTGGCCAAGACTATTCTTTCGGCATCAATGAAGGCTATAGTGGCCAAATCCGAGTGAAATCGGTATCGCTTCAGCCACAGGGACACTACCCCACAACCATGACGATCAGCAATTCCCTCGATTTCATTGCCGCCGTTGGCCTTGCAGGTACCGGCAAATCTACGTTTGTGAACTATCTTGCCACACAAACCCAATGGCCAACCGTCTATTTTGGCGGACAGGTGTTGCAAGAAGTTAGAGCGAGAGGATTGGAGCAAACCCCAGACAATGAACGCCTGGTACGCGAAGATTTACGAAGAATACATGGTTCAGCCGCAATGGCTAAGCTTGCCCTAACAGACGTTGATTTGGATGGCTCACGTGCCTGGCCACTTATTATCGATGGGCTGTACAGTGACGCAGAATTGACGTTCTTGCGGGAACGATTGGCGGATCGCTTACTTGTGGTCGCGATCCATGCAAGCTTTGAAACGCGTGCTCGCAGGCTGGCAAACCGCCCGAGCCGCCCACTGACGGCCGTCGAAATACGCCAAAGGGACCGGGCCGAGGTCGAGCATATCAACAAAGCGCCGCCAATCGCGCTAGCCGATAAACACTTTGTCAACGATGGCGATTTGACAGCGCTTCAGTGCTTTGCAGATGAGATCGTTTTCGCCATGTCACGCAACTAAAACAGATGTGACGGATACAACGATGTTGAGCATCACGACATTTTCCGTTCGTGGCGTTCGTGATGTTCGTGAATTGGTCAACACATGGTTGATGACGTCGAACAGATCATCACACACAATGACCCTTCAATTTGCGTTGTAGCCTAACGGGTTTTCTTGCTGCCATCGCCAATGGTCAGCACACATTTCGGCCAAGCCCTGACGGGCAGTCCAACCCAATATATCAGCCGCCAGCGACGCGTCAGCAAAATACGATGGCACATCGCCCGGTCGCCGATCAACGAATTGGTAGGGAATATTTTTTCCAGTGGCTTTGCGCCAAGCCTCAAGACAATCCAGTACGCTGTAACCTATTCCGGTGCCGAGGTTCACCGCCCTTGGAATCTTGTTTTCATCAACCTCGCTGAGAAGATACTTGAGAGCCAGCAGGTGCGCTTCGGCCAAGTCAACGACATGAATGTAATCTCGAACACCCGTGCCATCGTGTGTCTCATAGTCGGACCCAAACACATTTAACGTTTTCCGTCGACCAACCGCCACTTGAGCGATAAATGGAAACAAATTGTTTGGTATGCCGTTTGGATCTTCGCCAATCCTACCGCTTGGGTGAGCACCAACAGGATTGAAGTAGCGTAAGGATAAGCAGCGCCAATTGGGGTCAGATCGACCGAAACCAACCAACATTTCTTCGACCGCTAATTTTGTCGCTGCATAAGAATTGGTGGTTCTTAAAGGCGCTTCTTCCGTAAGTGGCACGCAGTCCGGGTTGCCATAAACCGTGGCGGTCGAACTAAATATAATCGTCTGGCAACGTGCTCGCTGCATTGCTTGGGCCAACACGAGCGAGCCATAAACATTGCAATCGTAATAAGCTGCAGGCTTCAGCACACTTTCCCCGACAGCCTTCAAGCCCGCCAGGTGCAACACTGCCGCAATTTCATGTTGTTGAAAAACTTGGTCTAAGGCTGCCGCATCACGAACATCAGCTTTCACAATGTCCAGCGTTTTGTTGCTCAAAAGCTCGACACGTCGCAAGCTTTCCGGGCTGCTGTTGTCGAAGTTATCGAGAACCACAACATTAAAATTATCTCGGAGCAACGCGAGGCAAAGGTGGCTGCCAATGTAGCCCGCTCCGCCTGTCACTAAGATCTTTTTTTTGTGGTAATCTCGGCGGGCTGACATCGCTTCACCTGCTAACTGTTTCTTGATTTACAAAAGGCAAATCACCTTGAAAGAAGAACTTGTTCGATGGGCACAAAGCTGTTGAAACAGGCAGACTCCCAACCGCCGGCAATAGGATCCGACACGCTCAATAGTGATGGCCGAACATCAAGAGCCCGCAATTCGAGTTGTTCCTCACCTGCTACGTGGGCAAGATCAATTTTTTCAAAACGCTCCCGCCATTGCGCCTTGTAGTCAGCCGCTGGCGTGGTGCCACCAATCCTAAGATTGGTTACCGCTTCCCCAACGAAATCACTGCTCAATACCGATAAGCCTTGGAATGCCAAGAGCACCCCAATGATGCGCACCCGCGTTTTGGCCGACCATTGTAATTTGGCAGCCTGATTTTGCAAAACAGGTGCCAACCTCACCAGGATATAAATTGCGCTGACAAAGCCGACGAAATACAGTGGCGTAAAAGCCCGCGGGCTCGGGGGCGCGCCAAGTCCCCAGGCTGGTGCCAAGGCACCCGCCGAAAGAACCAGCCCCGTGCTGACAAGGATAAACCAGATGGTACGATGCCGGACCGGCGCTGATATACGGCCCAGCAATGCCGTGAATCCGACCGCGCTGATCCAACTGCCAAGCTGAGATGGAAGAACCAACACAAAGGTAACCATCAAAACAACGAATTGAATCGCAGGTGTCAGAAGCAAACTGCTTGCAAATTCATGGTTATCGCTTCGATTGACTGCACCAGGCGCTGATACGACAACCAATCCAGCAATCAGACAACTCAGAGCGATCACCACGAAGCTCATACGAGCAGACCAATGTTGCTTAATCGCAAAGCTAGCGACAACAAACAGCACAGCAACCGCGAGAGTCATTAACATCAGACTTTCTTGGAAACCTGCCAACAACAGGCTCAAAAATATCGCTAACCCCACTAACAGTAATCGGCCAACCCCAAAGGCGCCCTCATCTTTCAACAAAAAGACGAGCGTGCCGAGCCAAGCCAGAAACACGCCACTGCTGAGGCCATAGGTAACACCGCCTGCCATCCAAAATAGCGTTTCTCCTGGTTTTGGTAGCGCTATCAGCGAAGTGACCAAAATTGGTAAAGTCAGCAGCACAGATACCCGAACACGGCCTAAAATGCTCGATAGAAAGACAAAAAAACCAACGGCCAAGCTGCTCATGACCAAAATTGTGATGAGCCAATACGCGCCAACGAAATCCCAATGCATGACGAGGAGCGCCATGATAAATGTCGAACTGTAACGCCCACCCCACTCTAGATATTCGTCTATTGGCGCTCCAAAAACACCATGGGTTAGCGCTTTGTTAGCATAGCAAAAATCATCTGCTTGCGGCGTGGTGTAGAACGAAAGAGCTGCAATTAAGGCCACAACAACAGCATAGGACAGAAACGCTAAGCTGAAACCTGCGTAAAAAATAGGGCCCAAATGGCCGGACAGGTTAGAACTTGTGTGCATGACCCAATGCCTTAGCTCTTGCCTTTGTTCTTCGTTTTTTTGTTGCCTTCGGGTTGCCGCATTTGCAAATCATGCGCTGTCGATGCATTGATTTTTTGCGCAATCAAGTAATTGGGCCTGGCTTTGACTTCTTCAATCAACCGGGCAACATATTCACCAACAATTCCAAGTGTTATCAGCTGAAGTGCCAAAGATACCAGGATGATCACAAGGGTTGACGCATAGCCAGGCACATCAACACCTTGGACCAGTGTTTTGAGCGCGATGTAGGCACCATAGAAAAAAGCAATCACAGCGATCAAAATACCAATGATTAAGATTGCCCGCAACGGCGCCGTCGAAAACGCCAAAAAGCCACTGATGCCAAGGCCAAAAAGAGACCTAACATTGAATGTTGAGGCACCTGCCGAGCGAGACTCACGATGGAAATCGACAAAGGTTCGGGTAAAACCAACCCAATTCATCAAGCCCTTCATCATGCGGCTGCGTTCATTCAAATGGCCGATCGCTTCAGCGACCTGACGATCCATCAAGCGAAAATCTCCGACATTTTCAGGCAATTTGTGACGGGTCGTGGCATTAAAAAATCGATAAAATATAAAAG
This sequence comes from uncultured Rhodospirillales bacterium, assembly GCA_963978305.1. Classification (GTDB taxonomy): domain Bacteria; phylum Pseudomonadota; class Alphaproteobacteria; order UBA7985; family UBA7985; genus CAXBRM01. Next base: position 12,997 of record CAXBRM010000005.1, on the reverse strand, counting down.
CCGACCAAGCTTTTAAAGGACCGTCGGAAGACCGATCAATCCGACGGGCCAAGACGAGCTGATAGCCCTCTCGCCATCTTGCTAGCATATCGCCAATCAACTCGGGCGGATCCTGTAAATCAACATCGATCGGAACCACAAGATCAACGCGCTGATCGACGGCCTCAGCAATACCGGCGGTCAACGCCGCTTCTTTGCCAAAATTTCGACTAAAGTCGATAACGAAAACGTTTGGGTTCTCATACTGAATAGTGATCAACCTCTCGAGTGTATCATCTTGGCTGCCATCATTGACAAAGACGTAGCGAAGTTGACAACCAGCTTCGGCAAGCGATGCCTCAACCGCCTCCATCCTATCCATAAACAGAGAAACCGTCTCGCTCTCATTGAAAACGGGGATGACAATTGCCATGCTGGGATTGGTCGGCCGAGCTTCCCGCGCAAGCGCAAGACGAACATCGCTGGATGAAGCTTGTTGGGCAGGCATCATTTTATCTCGTCAAATAGTTTGCAGATTAACACGTCAGCGCCTTTTTTGACCAACAAGCGATTGGGTTAACAGCAATGACAGCCAAACAACCAGCATAACAGCACCAGTAATATCGTTGTTCATGAAGCGCCCAAACAACGCGTAAACAAACGTTCCCACCACGATGATCGCCGTGTATTGCCGAAACCACGGAGGTCCAACCACAACCAGGGGTGCCATCACAATCATCAGCAAACCCGCCAAGCCCATGGCACCAAACAGGACAATATGGTCGACGAAGGCACTTTTAAAGTTAGAACCTGTTACAAATACCGGCCAATCAGGCTGGCGATACTCTTGCAAAGCAACCAGAGTTGCATGGATATTGCCGTGGCCATATACGACCTGTTCTTGCGCCATTTGCCATCCAGCAAGCCACATGGATAAAGACTGTGCCATCGGTCCCTCTCTTGGCTCAATCGCCAAGGTTTGGGCCAGGGTTTGGAACGCTGATTCATACTTTAATTGCACGATTTCCAGGCTCGACACAGCAACACCTAAAAAGACAACAATCACCAAAATGCTCGGCGCGATCCAGACACGTCGGCTACCGAAAGCAAGCGCAAAAACCCCAACGAGGACAACCACTACCATTGGCACCACCATCACGCTGGTTTTTGTGAGGAAAATACAAAGCAGACAACTAAACAGACCCAACACTACAAACGGCCAGGGAACGGCATTTACCATCGGCTCTTTATTCAAAAGCAGCGTTTTCATACCGATCAGTCCATACAAAAACGCCACAAGGGCAAACTCAGCTGGCGCAATTGAAATCGCATCAATCACATTACCATCGGCTGCCGATTGACCAAACACAAAGACTTCAGCCAACGCCATCGTCGCCATCAGTACGCTCGTCACCAACACCACAACGCAAATTTTCATGCTGTCGACACCTGAACGCCAAGCCACAGCAAAAACAACTGGCAACAATAGCAACGGCAAATAATTAAAGGCTGTCTCCAGGGTGTCACCGACCGGATTGGGGCTCAAAAGCTCTGCGCCAAGAATTAAGCCATAAGCAGCGGCAAAGGGCAGGCAAAGGGAAACAGCGAGACCGCGCACGCGCCAACCGATCTCGCGAACACCCAACAAAGCTGTGATGAGGAAAAAAAGCGTGCCGAGCAAGTGGCCGAACGGCAAGGCCATAATGCCGAGAAAAAGGGTCAGCCGTCGCAGCTCAAAAAGCGGCGCGTCAACTATCCGAGTTCTAAAATTTCTCGCCCAATCAATCGGTATGGATAACACGTTGTCTTTCATTCCTCTAAGACTGCCTTTTCATCGCTCCCGTTATAGGCGGAATTCAGACCTCTGTCGCGGCCAAATAAGAATATCGCGACCATTTCCAGACAAAGTGATCTTGAATTGGGTTGTCACCAATATAGTCAAAACCGTGGGAAGCGTGCTCCAGCAGCCATTTGGCTTTTTTGTGACCAATCAAATTTGTGGGCCAATCACTGCCACGGACACATGCAAATTGGATCTCGTGCTCCAAATTTAACCGCTCAGCAAAGTATTCAACCACAGGGTTCATCGACCCTGAAACCAGCCAAAGCGGACGACCAACCTCGGCAGCGGCCTGAGCAAACGCAACAACGTCTGGGCGAAACGACAAATCAGACATAGCCAAGTCAAACTGCTGGACGACTTTTAGCGCCCAGTCCTTAAATGCTAAAATGACATGATCTCGATCAAGCCCAGAGAAACGGATGGACCGAAGCTTTTGACGAAAAGGTGCTTTTAAAGCAGCGCGCCACAGGGCCATGCTACTGTCACCATTGATGAGGGTACCATCGAGATCAAAAACCAGCGGAATTGGATCACTCGTCAGCGTACTGAGATCAAAAGGTGCCCGCTCTGGCCACGTCAGCACCGATTGATTGGCTGCAACACGCTTTTTCATAGCCTCTTGTACCATAATGACTTCATCTTGATAGCCCCTGGCAGTTCACCATAGCTGCTATCTGAACACAATCATTGTCCAACCATGCTAGTGTAGTCATAATGGCTACATGCTTACGATTGATGACATTTTTGCCCGTTTTGGTAGCCAGGCTCAACTCGCTGAAAGTCTTGGGCTGTATCGGAACGCGCCAGCGAAATGGAAGACCAGAGGCGTGCCGGATCGGTACGCCGCTGTGATCGCCAAGGCGCTTGGCGTGCCTGTCCAAGATATTCCCACCGCCTCAATGATGACAGGGCGCACCAATCAGGCCTTAACGGCTCTGAACCCACTAAACACACTGAGACATTATTCCGCGCCCAAAGGAACACTTAAAATGACCAACTATGTTTCCGAACTGTACCTCGATGAAGCGGCAAAGATTTCGGCAAAAGCCGATGCTGGCAGCTTGGTCAGCTGGACTCTGACCCAGCGTCAAATCTGCGACATTGAACTATTGCTGAACGGTGGCTTTTCGCCGCTAAAAGGCTTTATGATCCAAGCGGATTACGACAACGTCGTTGAGACGATGCGTCTCACTGATGGTACTCTGTTTCCAATTCCGATCACACTGGATGTCGACACGGAATTCGCCAGCCAGGCCCAGGTTGGGAGTCGCATTGCGCTGCGCGACCAAGAGGGTGTGCTGATTGCAATTTTGACAGTTGAAAGCAATTGGGCGCCAGACAAATCAAACGAAGCCAAACAAGTTTTTGGCGCAGACGACCAGGCACATCCGGCGGTCCATTATCTCCACAATATTGCCGGCAGTCATTATCTCGGTGGCAAGCTAGAAGGGATTGAGGCCCCGATCCACTACGACTTCCGCGCTCAGCGCCACACCCCCAATGAATTGCGAGCGCTTTTTGACAAGTGGGGTTGGAAACGCGTTGTCGCCTTCCAAACGCGCAACCCTCTACACCGTGCCCACCAAGAATTGACCGTTCGTGCCGCGAAGCAGGTGAAAGCCAATTTGTTGATCCACCCAATCGTCGGGATGACAAAACCTGGCGATGTTGATCACTATACACGCGTTCGTTGCTATCAGGCGATCCTAGAAAGTTATGCAGATCAAACCACGACCATGAGCCTACTCGGATTGGCCATGCGGATGGCAGGTCCCCGTGAAGCTTTATGGCATGGCCTTGTCCGTAAGAACTATGGTGCCACTCATTTTATTGTCGGTCGGGATCACGCCGGCCCCGGTAAGAATAGTCAAGGCGAAGATTTTTACGGTCCCTATGACGCGCAACAGTTATTCCTGAAACATCAGGATGAAATCGGCATCGAAATGGTGCCATTCAAAATGATGGTCTACATCCAAGAACGCGCCGAATATGTCCCTGTTGACGAGGTCAAAGATGGTGAAACTCAACTCCATATCAGTGGTACCGAAGTGCGCCGGAGGCTGAACCAAGATTTGGAAATTCCAAGTTGGTTCAGCCCTCCCGAAGTGTTGACTGAACTCAAAAAAGCTTATCCGCCCCTAAACCAACGCGGCTTTACCGTGTTTTTCACAGGCCTTAGCGGCTCTGGCAAAAGTACGGTCGCGAACGCGCTGATGGTCAAATTAATGGAAATGGGCGGGCGGCCCTGTACGCTACTCGACGGTGATGTCGTCCGGACACATTTGAGTAGTGAGCTCGGGTTCAGCAAAGAACATCGGGATTTAAACATTCAACGGATCGGATTTGTCGCCTCAGAGATCAGTAAAAACGGCGGCATCGCCATCTGCGCGCCCATCGCGCCATACAGCAGCACACGGAAAGTCGTCCGAGACATGATTGAGAGCCAACAAGGCGTCTTTGTTGAAATCCACGTTGAAACGCCCTTGGAAGTTTGTGAAGCAAGAGACCGCAAAGGTCTTTACGCCCTGGCCCGTGCAGGGAAAATCAAGGGCTTTACCGGGATCGACGATCCATACGAAACACCCGCAAATCCAGAATTACGCCTGGACACCAGCCAGATCACGCCAGATGAGGCAGCGCACCAGGTCATGTTACAGTTGCAGGAGCTGGGCCTGATTTAGAATGGTTATCGGCGCGGATTAATCCGAAACAGATGCTGGTCGGCGGTACAGTTCCGCAATGTCAAAGTGTAAAGAACGCGCCAGCACTGTAACCAAGTCCTGGCCTGTTGTTATCCGCAAAAGACAGCACCCGCCCAATTAAGATAAGGTGATCACCGGCTGATACCACTTGGTGGCTTTCGCACTCAAACGTCGCTGCCGAATCTGTGATAAGCGGCATGTTGGTTTGCGGCCCAGCATGCCATTTGACTTTGGCAAAACGATCGCCCTTATAGCCAGCAAACACACTGGCAACTTCTTGTTGCCCTGCCGACAGGATTGACACACTAAATGTCTCGCAGGCCTTAAACGCCTGGTAACTTGATAGGAATTCACCCGGGCAGACACTGATAAGCGGTGGATCCATCGAGACTGAGGAAAAACTATTGGCCGTGAACCCGACCAGCTTTTCGTCGCGATTTTTGGTGACCGCAACCACAACGCCCGTCATAAAACGCCCATAGGCGTTTCGTAGTGCTCGCTGATCCATGCTTTTGCTGCCTAAAGTTGCCATTGTCACTGCTGGGACATAGAGCGACCCACCGACAATTGCAATTAGCGGCGCCGGGATTTGCTGCTGCGACGAGAGCCTGCGCTATCGGTTCGCCCCTCAGCCAAGCTTTGGGCACCAGCGCTCATGGTGCCCAGCGCCTTGTTAACCGCTAGCACCGCCAAGCTTTTCGATTCACCATTGTCATCCAACGCGGCACGCATCGCCGCGATGTGCGCAGGTGTTGTCCCGCAACAACCACCAATGATCTGGGCACCCGCAGCTCGGGCAAGCAATGCAAAATCGGCCATTATTTTTGGTGTGCCATCGTAAATGAGCTGATCATTTTCGAATCTTGGAATTCCGCAATTTGCTTTTGCGACAATTGCAGGCATGGCCTTGCGGGAAGCGTCCGAACGACTATTGATGGCAGAACGCATCGCCAGCACCGATCCCATTAAATCGCTGACGCCGACGCCACAATTTGCGCCGAAACCATCAAGATTATGCTCTTCGGCAAGCGAGGTAAATGCGCCGGGCGTTAGACCCATCATTGTCCGGCCTTCCATATCAAAGCTCATGGTGGCAACGACCGGCACAGCGTATTGGTCAGCCGCGGCAAGCGCGGCACGCAATTCTTCAGGCGCCGAGATGGTTTCGATCCAGACAACATCAATACCGCCATCGACCAAGCCTTCAATTTGCTCTGAGAAAGCGTCACGGGCATCATCGAAACTAATTTTACCCAGGGGTTCAATCAATTCGCCCGTTGGTCCCACCGAGCCAGCAACGATCACATCACGCCCGGCAGCATTTGCCACGCCACGGGCGATCTCAGCCGCTTTACGGTTCACTGTCACGACATCTTCCTCTAAGCCGTGCAAAGCCAGGCGATGTCGATTTCCACCAAAACTATTGGTCAAAAACAGATCAGAACCAGCATCAACAAAACTTTGGTGAAGCGCTTCAATTTTTTCAGGCTGCTCCAAATTCCAACGCTCGGGCGCCTCTCCTGCCGGTAAACCCATCCCGAAAAGGTTGGTTCCCATCGCACCATCGGCCAACAAAACCTGGTTTCCAGAAAGCGCTTTTTCGAACGCACTCATCGGCTGTCTCTCCTTGTTCATTTCCTGAACGACTAATGCAACAATTTACCAAAAAAAGTTATTCTTTAAATTACAATAAAATGATAGCTTAAAAAGTTATCCTTTGAACGCAGATCGCGCGGGTATTTTGTCTATGGCAACGTTTCGAGACCGAAGACCCAAGCCTCAATCACCTCCGAGACCAACAATTAAACAAGAGTTGCTTCGACCGCCGCAGCTGCGGTCAAGACCAGATCATCGCCAAGTCGGGGTCCGATCAGCTGCATACCCAGCGGCATGCCATCCACTGCCTTGGCAGCTGGAATCGAGATCGCCGGCAAGCCTGCCAGATTTACCGGAACCGTAAACACATCCTCCAGGTACATTTCGGTTGGATCGGCACGCTCAACCCCAATTTCAAACGCAGGTGTCGGGGTGGTTGGCATCGCAATTAAGTCAACCTGCTTGTAAGCATCTGCGAATTCCTGACAAATCATTCGGCGCACCCGCGCTGCCTGTAGATAATAAGCATCGTAGTAACCCGTCGACAGGCTAAAAGTACCGCTCATGATCCGGCGTTTGACTTCAGCGCCAAAGCCCTGACTGCGCGTCAACTGATACATGCTGTTGAGGTCACCCGTTGGGTTCTCAGCGCGGAAACCATAGCGCACACCATCATAGCGCGCGAGGTTGCTGCTGGCCTCTGACAAAGCCAAAACATAATAGCTCGGCAACGCATATTTGATGGTTGGCAAACCAACTTCAACAATTTCAGCACCGATGCTTGACCTTAGCCCTTCAATTTGTGCCCAAATGGCATCCGTGTGCTCATTCCGGGCAGCGTCCATCACCTCTTTTGCAACACCAATTTTTACCCCCTTGGGCAGATTGGTCATGTCAAAGCTTGGGTAATCGCCTGACCAGCTTGTGCTGTCCTGTGGATCATGGCCTGAAATGACTTGCATCACTTTGGCGACATCGCCGACTGACTTGCCAAAGGCACCTGCCTGATCCAAGCTACTGGCGAACGCAATCATGCCCCAACGCGAGCACAGTCCATAGCTGGGTTTGAAGCCAACCACGCCACAAAAGGCGGCTGGCTGACGAATCGATCCGCCAGTGTCACTGCCCGGCGCCACATCCGCCATCCCAGCGGCAACAGCAGCAGCAGATCCGCCAGAACTACCACCAGGCACACGGTCGGACAGCCCAAGTGTCTTCGCAACAGGGTTCAAAGTTGGCCCAAAGTGACTGGTCTCGGTCGAACTGCCCATGGCGAATTCGTCCATATTGACCTTACCGTTAACAATACCACCGGCGGCTCGCAGCCTTGCCGTTACCGTGCTTTCGTAGGTCGGTTGGAAATTCTCCAAAATCTTGCTGGCTGCTGTGGTTCGATAATCTGCAGTACAGTAATTATCTTTGACAGCCACCGTCCAGCCATCAATAGCACTTGCTGGCTGACCGTTGGCCTTGCGGGCCCTGCTCGCAGCCAATTGTGCATCCGTTTTGGCATTGTCTTGTTCAATGTAAATATTCAGTGGGTCTTCAATTTGAACACGCGCAGATTTGTCGAGCACAGCAGCTGTCATGGGTATCGACCTTTAAACGATTTTCCAATGCTTTACCCTTCCCAACCAGTATTGGGAAGGCTTATGAAACGAAAGGGTGGTTTGAGCGTGATAGCTGTATAGCACCGCCATATTCACCCTCAGACTACACCCGGGCAAGATCAACCATAAGGCCTGTAATCGCTGCTTCAATTGTCAAATTACCACCAGCTTGGACGCCAGTACGCACCATCGAACCGCCAGCGGCGTACACGCCTGCATCCACAGCACCATGGGCACACTGGGTAACTTGGACAATCCGTTTGCCATGCTCGCTTATTGCCGTTGCAAGAGCCTGTTCAACAATCGGATCATCCGGCAAATTGCCAACACCATAGCTGGCGATCACCAGCCCTTTTGCTGGCCGTAAGATTTCCTCGGCCAATTTTGCCGCCGTCAACCCTGGATGACAAAATAGCAATCGTACATCGGGCTCAATGCGGCTGAGCGCTCGGAAGGGCCGTGTGTCAACACCGCGATCCGAGTCCCCTTTTGGTGCGCTGAACGCTTGCCAGCGCTCACAGCTTACTTTCACAGCACGATCGCCGCGAATCTCCAAACCGCCAAACACAACCCAAACACCAGGCGGGCCGCTACCGGCAAAGCGAACTGCATCACGATAATTTTGTTCGGCGTCATTTTGCGGAAAACTAAGTGGGACTTGGCTTCCAGTGAGCACCACGGGCTTCGCTAACCCTTCGAATAAGTGACTCAGAGCACTACTGGTGTAAGCCATCGTATCAGTGCCATGCAGGATGACAAAGCCATCGAATTGTTCATAATTTTTGGCAACAACTTGCGCGATGTCGACCCAATCCGTCGGCTCAATGCCACTGCTATCCAAGATGCGTTCGAAGCCTTCGATACAGACATCGGCAGCGACGCTGGGCAACAAACCCGCCAGTTCTGCGACAGGCAGGGGCGAAATGCCTCGGCTGGTTTGCACGCCACCAAAAGTACCACCAGTGTACAAAACAAAAATACGGGCCACTACAAAAGAACCTCGGCGATCATGAGCCACCCGACCCACAAGGTTACAAGCCCAAGCGCCAGGCCAAACACACCGTTTAAGGCACGCGAATAAACAGGCGCTATGCGACGATCATTGAAAGCAGCGCCGAACCACACCCAAGCCGTCAGTGACATGAAGGCAAACAAAAAAATCACAAGAAACTTGAAGGCAAACTCGAGCGGTACGTTCGACCAGCCCAGTTCATAGCCAATGCCATAATACAGTGGTGTCGTGCCCACATAAACCTTTGGGTTCGCCAGATTCAGAAGCAGGCCTCGCCAAAACCCAGGCGCCTGGCGCGCCGCATCAAGGCGCAATTCACCGCTTGATGAACCAATGTTCCATGCAACCCAAAACAATATACACAGACTGACCGCTCCCAACCCCAGCATCGCAATCTCGGTTGCTTGAGTCCCGAACAGGGAGACAAAACTCAGCAATCCCCCACTGATCACAATCCAAACGATGAAGTGGGTAAGCGAGCCGCCGATCAGCAGCCCAAACTTGTATCGCATTGCCGGCCAGAAGCCGAGACCCTTTGCAACCCCGGCTGCGCTAATCGTCGCCGGCCCCGGGGTCACCACCATCACAAAAGCTGTGATTAAAAACGGAATCACTCGCGATCGCTATCGCTGTTGCTGTCATCAGCTGGTGCTTTGGCCACGCCAACCATTGCCGGCTTGAGCAACCGGTCATTGAGGCGATAAGCCGCGGTCATAACGATGGCAACCTTGCCGGGCGCAATATCGCTGGTTTCAATTTGAGTCATGGCTTGGTGCAAATTGTGGTCAAAATCATCACCGATCTGAGGCACAACTTGCTCGACACTGTTCTTTTCAAAAGCCCCCAGAAGCTCTTTTTCTGTCATGACGACGCCGACCCGCATATTCTTGAGCTTTGGATCGCCATCGGCCTCTTCCTCACTGACAGAACTGATCGCCATGCGCAGGTTGTCTGCGACAGCAATCACGTCTTTTGCAAATTTTTCTGCACCAAACTTGCGCGCATTGGCTAACTCTCGATCAGCACGACGCCGGTAGTTTTGAAGCTCAGCGGCAGCACGCAGAGCTTTATCTTCTGCATCAGCTAATTTTGTTTCTAACGATGCGATGACCTCTTCGGCCGTCGGCTCCACCTCTTCAAGTTCAGCATCTGGATCGGGACCGATGTAATTACCGTCCTCATCCAACTCATCGTCATGTTCTTGCGCCCATTGTTCGGCAGCTTTTGCGAGTTTAATGTCCTCAGCCAAATTTTCTGCAGCGGTCTTTGGATCAGTCGTCATTATTCTGGCCTGTTTGTCCTCAAGGATTCAAATCTTCACGGATAGTTGGGAATGATAGCCACGCTTTCAAGTCAGAGCCTTGGCCACAACTTGTGCTGTATAGTCGACCATTGGGATGACTCGCCCATAGTTAATATGCATGGGACCAATGACTCCGACGGCACCGATTACTTGACCGTCACTATTGTTGCTTTTGTCTTTGTAAGGCGCCAAGATCATTGACCAGCCGGACAGCCCAAACAATTCGTTTTGCGAGCCAATGAAAATTTGCACGCCCGGTGCATCATGGGCCTGCCCAGCTAGTTTTTGAACAATCTCTTTGGTTTCCAACGCAGCAAACAAACGTTTGAGGCGCTCAATATCCTCTTGGCCTTGCACATTGCCTAACAACTCACTTTGTCCACGCAAAATAAGTGAGCCTTCGCTAATTGAACCACCCACTGAACTCGCGAGACCCGCTTCGACCAAACTGGCCGTCAATGCATCCAATTCGGCGCGTTGCGCTTCAATTTCGGCCGTCACCAGCATCATAGCCTCGCGCAAGGTTTTGCCCTGCGTTCGCGCACTCAAAAAATTCCCTGCTTTTGATAGGCCGTCGAGTGGCAAACCTGGTGGTACATCAATCAGTCGGTTCTCAACTTGCCCGCCGTCAAACACCAAAACAACCAAAGCTTTCCCAGGCGATAGAGAAACAAATTCGATGTGCCGAATGGAGGCTTCCGACTTTGGCGTAACAACCAGAGCGGCAGCGTGGGTGAGACCAGCTAAAGCCGACGTCGCCTCTGATAAGACCTCGTCCATGCTCTTGCCGGAGCTTGAATTCATCGCTTCAATGCTGCTACGGTCTTCATGGCTAAGATTGCCTATTTCCATCAGTCCATCAACAAACAGGCGTAGTCCGAGCTCCGTTGGTAGTCGGCCAGCGGAAGTATGGGGTGCGAAAATGAGCCCCGCTTCCTCCAAATCTGCCATGACGTTCCGAACGGTTGCAGCCGAGACTCCCAGCTCACTATTCTTCGACAGCACACGGCTGCCGACCGGCTGGCCGCTGTCTAAGTAGCCGTCTACAATGCCGCGCATGACGCTTCGCGCGCGTTCGTCGCCAGAGAGCAATTGTTTTGATAAGTTTGGATCATCCATAGTTTGATAACTAATTCGAGGTCAGGGCTTGGTCAACGCGCTATGGCGTTCAGCTGAAAACTCGACTAAGTCGTCAGCGTTTGCATGAAAACAAAAAGAAGGCTCGCACTCATATGATCCGCCCCAGCGCCCGTCAGCCAAACCAGCTTCGCACCGTCAGCTTTGATCTCGATTTCAACAAATATGCAGAAGGCTCGTGTTTGATCAAATGCGGCGACACTCATGTTCTGTGCACAGCCAGCTTAGATGACCGTGTACCACCGTTTTTACGCAACTCAGGCCGTGGCTGGGTCACGGCAGAATATGGCATGTTACCAAGGGCGACTGATCAACGCACCGACCGCGAAGCGGCAAAAGGCAAACAATCAGGGCGCACGCAAGAAATCCAACGACTGATTGGTCGTTCGCTGCGCGCAGCAGTCGACTTAGAAGCCATTGGCGAAGTTCAAATCAAAATCGACTGCGATGTCTTGCAAGCCGATGGCGGCACACGCTGTGCCAGCATTACAGGCGGATATGTAGCGCTGGTGATGGCGCTGCGTCAGCTTGAGCGCGCTGGGGTGATGAAAGATTACACAAAGGTTCTTCAACACCAAATTGCTGCCGTCAGCTGCGGTGTGTTTGACGGTGAAGTGATCCTTGATTTGGACTATGCGGAAGATAGTAACGCGCAGGCAGATACCAATTTCATTATGACCGCAGATGGTAAGATCGTTGAGGTCCAGGGGACAGCCGAGGACGGTCCGTTCGATCAGTCACAACTCAGCGCTATGATAGCGATTGCCAGCAAAGGTATTGCCGAGCTGGCAGCCGCACAAAACAAAGCGCTGATGGCAGCAGCCATGAAAGACAGCGGATTGACCTCACAATGACGCGCAAATTGACTGAAACAAAAATTGTTCTTGCAACGCACAACCAAGGAAAAGTTGTCGAAATCAAAGCGCTGTTAGCGCCGTTCGGCACGGATGTTGTCGCCGCTGGCGATTTAGGCTTGCCTGAACCGGTTGAGGATGCCCCTGACTTTGTCGGCAACGCAAAAATCAAAGCATTGGCAAGTGCGACTTCGGCTGGCATCCCCGCCCTCGCCGACGACAGCGGTCTTTGCGTCAATGCGCTTGGTGGTGATCCAGGCATCCTGTCGGCTCGCTGGGCAGGACCGAGTAAAGATTTTACCATTGCGATGGATCGCGTGAATAACGCTTTGGGCGAAACGGCAGACCGATCAGCTCATTTCGTTTGTGCCCTGTGTCTGGCATGGCCCGATGGCCATACCGAAACATTTCAGGGCGAAGTCCACGGCGAGCTGGTTTGGCCAATCCGTGGCGCGCGCGGCTTTGGCTATGATCCAATGTTCGTCCCTCATGGTCACAAGATAACGTTTGGCGAAATGGACCCCGACAAAAAGCATGGCATGAGCCATCGCCACTACGCTTTTGTGCAATTGGTCAAAGCCTGTTTTGACCGATGACATGGGCTCAACCCGCCAGCATTGCGGTCTATGTCCACTGGCCGTTTTGCGCCAAAAAATGCCCATACTGCGATTTTGCCGTCACCGTCAGACGCGAGATTGATGAAGCTGCTACTATCAAGGCCTTGAAACGTGACCTGGATCGTCACGCAAAGCTATATCCGAGGCCTCCGGGGGTGCACAGCATCTATTTCGGTGGTGGCACGCCATCGCTGATGCAGCCAGCCAGTGTAGCGGCGTTGATCGACCATATTGATCGCCTGTTCGGTTGCTTGACGGGCTGTGAAATAACCCTGGAGGCTAATCCGACCGACACAGAAACCAACAAATTAAAAGCCTTCCGTTCCACAGGCGTTAACCGCCTC
>CAXBRM010000004.1:0-33971 GCA_963978305.1 uncultured Rhodospirillales bacterium | reverse complement strand
GGCGGTTGGCGCCAACACGGCATTGGCACCGGCAACGGCAACGGCAACAATTGAGAGTGGTAGTGGCGCCGATCAGATCACAATCGCCACGGCTGCCTCAGGTTTCACAGCAACAACGATTGAAGCTGGAAATGGCGCAGATACAATTAGTTTGAACGCGACCGCAACTCTTCTTGACACAATTGTGCTTCACGATATCACAGACAGTCAGGCGGTGACGGTATCAGGCAGTAATAACCAACAATTCAATACAGGCTATGATACAATCACTGGTTTCATCGAAGGTACATCAACTCCAGGCACTCAAGAGAAAGACGCTATTTCCTTAGAAAATCTCACGCAGCAGATTACAGGCGTTCAGACCGTTACGACTACAGGCTCAGCGATCAACGTCAACTCAGACAATGTCGTGGTCTTTGATGTTAGCGGAATTTCTCATACCGTGGAGTCAATGACAGACCTCAAAGATCTGTTCAACGACAATGTCTCTTTGCAGAATCAATCGACCAACGAACAGGTCTTTTTGATTGCCAGCATGGATGGTACGGCAACCAGTCAGGGAATCTTTGAATTCATTGACGTCAATGGCAACGGCACGATTGATAACGGAGATACACTAACCCTGCTGGCCGATGTCACAACCACAACAGCAGACTTCTCTGACGTGAGTGGTCTTAGCATATTCTAACGTCCTTCACGGCATCGTGAAGATCAAACCCGCTCTGCTTCAGGGCGGGTTTTTTGTCTGCTGGGCGTGAGGGGTAAACCCCCGCGTGCGCGGTCAGGTTCGTCCCGCCAGGCGATAGCCGAGCAGGCCAACCCATTCCTTGATGCCAATCCGCAGCAACTCCAGTTGGTGACGGATCCGCGGGTTCCAGCCCGGGCGGGTCCGGCCCGGGCTCAAATAATCAACCGCGACCGGATGAACCCTGACCCCCGCCTGCCGGAACACTGCTGTCGCGCGCGGCAAATGAAAGGCGCTGGTGACCAGCTGATAGGTCGCCTGGCGATCCAACTCAATGCCCGCTGCCGCCAGCCGCCAGGGGTGTTCAGCGGTGGTGCGCGCATCCGGCTCAATCAATAAGCGCGCTTGTTGCTCGGCCGTCAGCAATGGCGCCAGGCGCGCATGCGCGAATTCAGCCTCAAAGGCGCCGGTATAAATCACCGGGCCATCGCCGGTGCTGAGCGCGGTCAGCAGTTCGAGGACGCGATCGCCGTGCTCGGAAAGCTCCAGGGTTTGTCGGACCCGGCTAACCCGGCCATTGGCGGCGCCACCCAGCACGATCGTACCGGCAACGCGCTCGCCCTCGCCCAGGTCGCTCGTCAGCGGCCAGCGCTCCAACGGCGCCACCAGCCAGCCGCCCCAGGGCACCAGAAACAAGCTGGCAAGCATGGCAAAGTAGGCCAGCGACAGGCGCTTGAGCCAGCGGCCGACCCACTGGCGGTCGGGCAGCAGAAACGACAGACCCGCCAAAACGATTAAATTGTAGGGATCGATCAGAAAGCCGACTGTTTTGCTGACCAAAAACATCATCGTTATGACGTTATAGCACCAATTCGCCACCAATGGCGATCGGTTCTGTCAGCAATTGTTGCTGATGCTGATGTGAGTCAGGTCGGGCTGGACCGAGTCAACAGGCTGTGACGCAGAAGGCGGAACGCGCAGCGTGATGCTCAGCAGCGGCTACGCCTTAGCGGCCTGGGCTTTCACCAGGCGCTTTTTGATTTCCAGCGCTGAGGGGCCCAGCTTGCGGTTGGGCGTGCCAAGCAAAAACGCGTCCAGGCCACCGTTCTTTTCAATGGTGCGCAGACCGCGGGTGCTGACTTTCATCTTGACGCCTTCACCCAAAATCTCCGACTGGAGGGTCGCGCGCTGCATGTTCGGCAACCAGCGACGCCGGGTTTTGTTGTGGGCGTGGGAAACATTGTTGCCGCTTTGTGGACCGCGGCGGGTGATGTCACAACGACGAGCCATGTGCTCATCTCCTCTTTGTTTTGGGGCTTCTTGTTTCTTATGAACCCTTGCCCTCCTCCGCACGGCGCAGCGGAATCGATAGACAATGGCTCTGATTACCGTCGAGCGCTGGCTCTTAGCCGACCTGTTGGCAAAGCGCAACCGCGCAATCGGTTATAGGTCGTTTGCGTGCGACAATAGCAGCGCCGGATCGTCCGTAATGACACAATCCACGCCCGCCTGTCGGCAGCGCATCGCCTCTGTCACCGTGTTGACGGTCCAAACCCCGACTTGCAAACCATCGGCTTTCGCCCGGGCGACCCGCTTGGCGCCAATGACGCGGTGGTAAACATTGACGGCAAAACAGCCCAGACGCAGCGCTTCATCGATGCGGCGTTGATTAAAGGGCGTGGTAATGAAGGCTCGGGCCACCTCCGGCAAAGCTTCTTGTGCCTTCTCTAACGCGGGTGACGAAAAACTGCTGAGAAAACCCTTAGGCCGGCAGCGTTGCCACACCTCAGCCACGCCAGCCACCAACGCATCAATCGGCGTGTCGTCGTAGGTCTTGAGCTCCAGGTTTACGCCCATGTCGAGCTCATTGAGCAGCGTCAGCATCTGATCCAAGCGCGGCAGGCCGGCGGGCAACGTGTCGGCAGAGGCCGCCGACAGCACACGCGGATCATCAAAGCAGCGCGCCAAGGTTTGGTCGTGGTGAACGACGGGCACTGCATCGGCTGTGGAAAGCACGTCGAGCTCGACCCAGTCAACGCCCGCAGCTTTGGCAGCACGCACGCCGGCGAGCGTGTTTTCCGGTGCCAGCGCCGCTGCGCCGCGGTGCCCCATCAACAAGGGTAGCTGCATTTTTGACCCTCCTCGACTATAAGCGTGGTGATCAACCAACACGTTGTCAAACTTCGTGACAGAGTCTCTGGTTTCGCAGATAGATTGTCAATCGAGGCACGTCGCTTAATCTTCCTCTCGACGCTGATTTTCCCACATATGCGCATACTGGCCATTGGGTTTCGCCACCAATTCAGCGTGGGTTCCCCGTTCGACAAGCTGGCCTGCATCAAGCACCAGTATCTCGTCGGCATTGACCACCGTCGAGAGTCGATGCGCGATCACCAGGGTTGTTCGCTGCGCGGCGACCTGTTCCAGACTTTCCTGGATGGCGGTCTCCGTATCGGTGTCCAAGGCGCTGGTCGCCTCGTCGAACAACATGATTTGTGGGCCTTTTAAAATGCTGCGGGCAATGCTGACCCGCTGACGCTCGCCGCCACTGAGTTTAAGCCCGCGCTCACCAACCGTGGTGTCGTAACCGTCGGGCAATGCAATGATGAAATCGTGGATTTGCGCCAGCTTGGCGGCTTCGACGATTTCTGCGCGACTGGCGGAAGGCCGACCATAGGCGATGTTGTATAAGATGCTGTCGTTAAACAACACAGTGTCCTGCGGCACAATACCGATGCAGCGGCGCAGGCTGCTCTGTGTGACATCACGAATGTCAACGCCGTCGATTTTGATGCCGCCCGCCCAGACATCATAAAAACGGAAAAGCAATCTGCCGATCGTGCTTTTGCCACTGCCGCTCGGGCCGACAATTGCGGTGGTTTTGCCGGCGTCGACCTTGAAGCTCAGGTTGTGGAGAATTTGACGATCATTGTTATAGCCAAAGTCGACAGCATCAAACTCAAGCTGTGCCCCGTCAATTTTTATGGTTGGCGCGCCCGGTTTGTCATCGACCTCTTCTTCGACCGCCAACAGGTTGAACATATATTCCATATCCACCAGGCCTTGTTTGGTTTCGCGGTAAGCAAACCCCAAAAAGCCCAACGGCATGTAAAGTTGCAGCAAAAAGCTATGCAACAGAACAAAATTCGATAACGCCATCTCGCCGCTCTGAACATGAGGCGCGCTCATTGCCAGCAAGATGACCATGCCGGAGGCGATGATCAGCCCCTGGCCCAAGTTCAAAAAGCTCAAACTGAGTTGATTGCGGATCGCGCTGTGTTCGTAATAGGCCAAAGCCTCGTCGAGCCGATTGGCCTCGTGATCTTCATTGCTGAAGTATTTCACGGTTTCATAGTTCAGCAGGCTGTCAACAGCTTTTGTGCTGGCCGTGCTGTCGGCTTCGTTCATTTGACGCCGAAACTTGATCCGCCACTCGGTAACCGCAATCGTATAGTAAATATAGCCAACCACTGTGACAAAGGTCACCAGGGCGTACGTCCAGCCAAAATTCAAAAGCAAAAACAAGCTGACGATTGAGACGGCCAAGGTCGTTGGGACCAAATTGATTGTCATAAAACGAAGAACAAACTCAATGCCCTTGGTGCCGCGTTCAATCGCCCGACTGAGACCGCCGGTTTGGCGATCCAGGTGAAAGCGTAAACTCAATTTATGAAGGTGGCGGAAGGTCTGCAGGGCAATGGTTCGAATCGCGTTTTGCCCGACACTGACAAACAACGCATCGCGGGCTTCATTCATTGCCTGACCCGCCAGTCTTGCTACGCCATAGGCAAAGACCATCGCCAGCACCAGCCCCAACGTGGTGCCAACAACACCCGTATCAACGCCCTGCTCCTTGGCCTGAACCGCCAAGACATCGCTGTCAGTTAAAAAAATCTGCCAAAACCCCAAGCCCAACTGACTAAACTGAAAAGCATCAATTGCCTTTGAAAAGAAAATTGGGGTTACCAACAACAGCAACTGTCCCACCGCCATCGCGCTGACGGTCAAAATCAGCAAAAACCGTAAACGGGGTGAATTTGCGGGCCATAAATAGCTGAACATCCGCAACAGCAAGCGCAGTTGATCTCCCTCATGCTCCCAGCCTAAGTCGATCTGCCGTCGCTTCGAGACAACTGCTACACGGTTTTCGGGCGCTGTCTTATTTTTGATGACAGTGGGCATGGTAAAAAATACATCCAATCGGTTAATGTCGAGAACAATCAGGTAAGCGTCCGGCTCCGATCGACAACCAATAAGATCGTAGTCACATTGCGCACCAGCCAAGCACGAGCTACTACTGGCATACAATTGGAGAGATACGCAATGGATAGCTTATTACATCGCAATCTGACGGCGAGCTTTGCCGAGCGCTTTAGCACCAATCCCAGTGTGCTTGATCTGCATGGTCGTGACGAATCCAGTCACCCCTCCCGTCCCCCTGATGCTGTGGTCTTCGTTCGCTCCACCGAGGAAGTCGCGGATGTGGTTCGTCAGGCGGCTGCCAGCAAGACGGCGATTGTGCCCTTTGGGGTTGGCACATCTCTGGAAGGCCATACCAACGCCCTGAACCGCGGTATCAGCATCGACCTCAGCCAGATGGATCAAGTCTTGGAAGTCAACACTGAGGACATGGACTGTCGGGTTCAGGCTGGGGTCAAGCGCATCGAGCTAAATGAATCTCTTCGCACCACCGGTTTATTCTTTCCGATTGACCCAGGCGCCAATGCCACGATTGGTGGTATGACGGCAACGCGCGCCAGCGGCACAAGCGCTGTCAAATTTGGCACAATGAAAGACAATGTCATCGGTCTCACAGTCGTCACTGCCAGCGGTGAGATCATCAGGACGGGCGGGCGAGCACCAAAAAGCTCTGCAGGTTATGATTTAACCCGACTCTTCGTCGGCAGCGAGGGGACGTTGGGGGTCATCACAGAGGTTCAGCTCAAACTTGCTGGTCAGCCAGAAGCCATTTCAGCAGCAATTTGTAGCTTTGCCACAGTTACGGATGCGGCCAACACGGCAATTATGGTCAAACAAATGGGGATTCCTGTCGCTCGGATGGAGTTGGTCGACCAAGCCAGCATCAAGGCGCTCAATGACCACGAAGACATGGACCTGCGACCAGCAGATCACCTGTTTTTTGAATTTCATGGTACCGATGCAGGCGTTAAAGAGCAGGCCAACCTTGTCGGTGCTATTGTCGAAGAAAACAACGGCAGCGATTTCGAATGGGCAACCCAGCAGGAAGACCGCAATCGACTCTGGAAAGCACGCCACAATTGGTACTATGCCCTGCTACAATCAAAGCCGGGCTGTCGAAACATCATCACTGACGTCTGTGTGCCGATTAGCCAACTGGCTGCATGCATTGATCGCCTCAATGCCGACGTACTTGCTCACGGGCTTCGCGCTCCTGTCATTGGTCATGTTGGTGATGGGAATTTCCATGCAAACTTTTTGATCGACCCAGACGACGAGGACGAAGCGACGCGGGCGGCTGAGGTTTCCGGCCGGATGGTCGACCACGCCATCAGCGTCGGTGGCACTTGCACAGGTGAGCATGGGGTTGGTCATGGAAAAATTAAATATCTTGAGCGCGAGCATGGCCCAGCCGCAGTCTCGTTAATGCGCACCATCAAAAAAGCACTCGATCCTGACAACATCATGAATCCGGGCAAAGTTCTGAACACTGACTAGTGGGACAGTGGGGTCAGGCGCAGCTTGGTAATCTGCAAACGATCCATTTCCATGATTTCAAACCGGAAGTTATGGAACACAAAAACCTGGCCTGTTTTTGGAATTTGGCGGCTCTCGTAAAGCACCAAACCCGCAATGGTTGTCGCCCGTTCGTCGGGCAATAGCCAGCCAAACAAACGATTGAGATCTCGAATGGTCATGGCACCGTCACTGACGTAGCTGCCATCCCGCCCCCGCCGGATGCGCTCCATCATAAAGTCATGTTCGTCAGCGATATCCCCGACAATTTCTTCGAGAATATCTTCGAGAGTAATGATGCCCATTAAGCTGCCATACTCGTCGACCACCACGGCGAAGTGCGCTCGTCGCTTCCGGAAAGCCCGCAGCTGTTCGTCCAGTTGTGCGGTTTCAGGCACGAACCAGGCTTTGGACATGATCGCCTTGACATCCAGTTTGCTCGCTTCGCCATCATGATCAGCCAGGGCCCGCAAAACATTTTTTGCATGCAGCACGCCAACAATATTGTCCGGGTTGTCTTGCCAGACTGGCAGGCGTGTATGTTGGCTTTTCATCACTTGATTAACCAGTTCTTCGGCCGGCGTCTCAATATCCAAGGTTTCGACTTTGCCCCGATGGGTCATAACCTCTTCAATCGTGATGTCTTCGAGATCCAGAATCGAGCGCAACATGGTCCGTTCAGCGACATCGTCATCGTCTAGCGCGTCACGCTCATTGCTGGCAAGCAGCTCAATCGACCCTCGCAGTTCCTCGGCGCGACGGGTTTCTTCTTCGCTTTGATCTTGCTTTTGCCCTACGAGCGCAATCACGCCGCGCACAACCAAAGAAACCGCGAAAGTCGCTGGTCTGAGCACGGTTACCAAAAACCTCAACATAGGCGCGACCGCCAAAGCAATCGCATCGGCATGGCGAAAAGCAATTGTTTTGGGCAATACTTCGGCGAAAATCACCACGATAATGGTCATGAACAAGGTCGCCAACAACGCCCCCCAAATCGGAAAAATCTGGGTCAAAACGGCAGTCACCAGGGCCGTTGCCAGAATGTTGACCAGGTTGTTGCCAACCAGAATGGTGCTGATCAGAGTATCAGATTGCGACCATAGTTTCGCCAGAACACCGGCGCGACGATCGCCTTGCTTTTCCAGTTGTACCACGCGGGGACGGCTCGCACCGGTAACGGCAGTCTCGGACCCCGAGAAAAAACCAGAAACCAATATCAGCGCCAAGATAACAATAAATGTCCAAAGCATCGCTCAATCCATAAAAAAAGGAATTGGATTTTGTGCAACCTTAAGCCATTAGCGCTAGCATGATCAACAATCCATCAACAAATCTACTGCGAGTGATCCTGATTGGCGGCGGTATCACTTGGGGGCTGGGACTTACCATCGTCCCTTTGCTGCTCCAAACGGGCATTTATCCAATGCCTTTTATCTTTTGGCAGGCGCTGATCAGCGGTATCGTGCTGTCAATCGGGATAGTATGGCGCCGCAAACGCTTTCCCTTAGGGCCTCGTTAAATCCTCTTTTTTGCTGTGTGATGGGGTTGGTCAATCCAAGCCGCCGGCCGCAGGGCTCATAAACGGATTAAACTGCAATATACTGGCAGCCGACCCTCCTTTTGTGCTTTGGCCTGATACCGCGTCGTCGGCCAATCCAGTCGTTGTTCCGTGTAGCAACGGTGGTCAAGAGGACACCAAGCAAAAGCTGGATGATCAAGACCAACCCTCATCATCCAAGGTTGATAATCGGCATGATCCGTTGCCATCCGAAGCTCGCCGCCAGGCACCAGCAAATCAGCGGCACGATCAAGGGTCTGTTTACTGATGATGCGGCGATCCCAATGTCGAACTTTTGGCCAGGGATCAGGGTGCAAAATGAACAAGCGCTCCAGAGATCGATCCGCAAGTTTATCCATGACATCACGGCCATCGCCTAAATGAACCCGGCAACGTTCTGCAACCCGATTGCTTTCAATATGCTTGAGCGCCGTCGCCACCCCGTTGAGGTAAAATTCTGCGCCGATCATGCCAACATCACTATGCTGAGCTGCTTGGCAGGCCAGATGTTCGCCACCACCAAAACCGATTTCAAGCCAGAAGCGTTTGGCTGTCGTGCCTTTGAATAGAGCCGTGGGCTCAATGGCTTGCTTTTGCGCCATGGGCAGGGCCAGCGTCGGCAGTAGCATCTCAATGCGTTGGCGCTGCGCGGGGCGCAACGCCTTACCTCCGCGTCGACCAAAAAGATCACGGCTCAGGGATAGACCAAATCCACGGTGCCGCTGTTGCAACTTATCTGACACCATAAGCGCCGCGTTACCCTAACAGTTCAAAAATGCTGCTAAGAGTTAGCGTTTCTTGAGGCTATTGCAAACTGGTCAATCAACTGGCCGCCTGGTCGGATTTGTCCATTTTGCCCTGATATGATTGGGCAACCCGATAAATTAAATTCTTCAACGAGAGACGGACATCGGGATCGGCAATGCGGTAAAACGCCGACATCACTCGGATGCTTTCAGTCGATGTCATAAAATCATTATCAAGTTGATACGGGGTTTTGTCTTCACTCCAACGCTGTCGGTCTCCAGAAATTTCTGCCTTCAATCCCGGGTCCAAGCCCTCAAAGAAATATCCTGGCGAAACATCAAGGTGAGCACTGATTTCGAACATTCGACTGGCGCTTAGTCGATTTTTGCCACCCTCGTACTTCTGGATTTGCTGAAAGGTCAGACCAAGCTTTCCAGCGAGAGTTGACTGGCTCAATTGCCGATGTCCACGCAATTTTTTAAGTTGCGTTCCTACATGCACATCGACTGGATGGGGGGAACCAGGACGATGAGGCAAGGCTTTAGGCTCCGTCGCAGGCGTTTGGTTTTGCGTTCCATCAAGCAGTTTTCTGGAATCCTGGGATAGCGGCCAGTCAGGAGAAACTTGTCTATCGGGCTCGCGGCTTTCGGCGATAAAATCATTTTTAGTCATTTGAAACCATGTCAAAACGTATCATTGTATTAACAATACATAAATAAATATTCATATTTTATCAACAAATTTATTATGAATTGTTTTTTGGTCGCCGAAGATTGACGAAAATAGCCAGGACTAACCAGGCCAAAAACACCCAAAATGACAAAACAACAATAACTTGGCCGCCAGCGGCAAATAGTGGCCTTACGCCAGTGTGACCAGGCAGTGACGCAGCGACAGCGCCGCGAATATTCAAATCGATGGCTTTTTCGATGCGACCAAATGGGTCAATGACGGCGCTAATACCTGCACCAGCGACCCGAACCAATGGTAAACCTTCCTCAATCGCACGATAGCGCACGCTGGTCAGGTGCTGGCGTGGCCCACTGGTATTGCCAAACCACGCATCAGTCGTAATGTTCACCAGCCATTCGGGCCGGCGCGTGCGATCAATGACTCGCCCTGGGAAAATAGCTTCATAGCAAATCAAAGGGCTAAAGCCTGGCAGTCCGGGAATCCGCAGCGTTTGGACCCCAGGCCCCTTCGTATAATCGGCGCCCGGCAAACTCAGATTCGGCAAAGTTAACAGTCGACGCAAAGGCATGTATTCGCCGAATGGCACTAAGTGTGCTTTGTCATGCTCGGCGACAATATCGCCATTCACAACTACGCTCAACGTATTGGTCACCCGCAGACTTGCACCAAGATCACCGGGTTGATAAACCTGATAGCCGAACTTTGCTGATCCGGTTAACAGCACTGGACCCTCGCCAGTTGTGAACTCTGTTACCCGCTGATAGACGTCCTGGCCACGGTACAATTCGAGCCCTGTTGCGCCCTCCGACCAGATTGCGACATCAATATCATCCGCCAGCGTCGCACTAAGCGTCAGCAAATCCGTGACCGCCGCGAGTATTTCATTAGAATCGCGGCTCAGGTTTTGGCTCGCAACGGGCTGCACCATCCCTACTCGCGTGCCTGTTTCTTCCGTCAGTTCAACGCTAGCCAGTCGCCAGAGTCCAGCAAGATACAAAAGTCCAATAAGCACAAGGCACACCCCAAGCACTGGCAACCAATAATCTCGGCGCACCAATATTAAGGCTGGGCTAAATGCACCAATGGCTGTCAACAAACTCAGGCCGTAGGGCCCAATCCAGGCGACCGACTGCATCATCGGCACCGACCAGCCCCAAACATAGCCGGTAATATTCCAGGGTAATCCGGTTAAAACCCAACTTCGCAACCAATCGCCACACGCCCAAGCGCTTGCTGCCAGCGCAACGATCAGCCAGCTGGTCCGACGATTTTGGTCGCCGACAACATACAGTGACAAACCAAGGGGCAGCGCGAAACACAAAGCGATCGCGCTCGGAATACCGAGTAGTGCGATCGGCGTTCCAATCACAGAGCCAATCAGGCCAAAAGGCACATTTTGCGGCGCCACGTACAGGGGAGCTGCCAACCAATACATGCCAACGACAAAGTGACCGAGCGCGAACAAAAAAGCGGCACCGATACTGCCGATCGCGGTCTGACGCTGCAACATCAACCAAAGCGCTGGCCCAAACGTCACTGGCAATAGCCAGACCCAAAATATTGGGGCATGGGCTAAGGCACTGAGCGCGCCCAACAGCAATAAGCTAAGCCAAGGCCGCACTGACAAAAGGGAGCAAAGCGACGTTATCATGGCGCTTTATCTTTCTTTGATACCCGACAACTCGACCCGTCTAATTCGGCGGGGTGTTGCCTCAACGATCAAAAATTTCAGGCCCGAGTCATGGGCAATTTGCTCACCACGCAACGGAATTCGGCCAGACAGGGTAAAAATCAATCCACCCAGGGTATCAATTTCCTCATCCCGCTCTTCGTCTGTCAAAAATGCACCCAGTACATCTTCAGCGTCCTCGAGGCTGACACCCGCATCAGCCAACGCCCGGCCACCCGCCATCAACTCAATCGAGGGCGCCTCAGCATCGTGTTCGTCTTCGATATCGCCAACAATTTGCTCGATCAAATCTTCGAGAGTGATCAAGCCATCAATGCCACCAAATTCGTCCACCACAAAGGCCATATGTTCGCGACCTGACCGCATTTGGACCAGCATTTCCATAATCGGCATGCTTGGCGCGACAAAAATCGCGTCTCGCGCCAATTCTTTGGCCGTCGTTGGTCCATTGCCCTGGCGTGCTTTCAACGCGTCTTTGACCGTAACGACACCGACAATCTGGTCCAGTGTCTCTTTGTAGACCGGAAACCGCGAGTGACCATGACGAACAGCCAGATCCAAAATGCTTTCAAGATTAAAGTCAGTTGGAACCGCGATCATGTCTGCGCGGGCAATGACGACATCTTCGACGGTTTGATCACCAACCTTAAGGATGTTGCTTACCAAATCCTTGGCGCCGGGGTCGAGCAATCCATCATCGGGCGCCTGTTGGGTGAGCTCAGCCAACAGGTCGGCCCTCGGATCACCAAACAAGTGACCAAAAGCGTCACCAAGCCCTTTGGCAAAGCGGCCCAAGCGGCGCTGAAAATTTAGCTGAAGACCCGACCCGGGTTCCGGGTTGTCGTCGGCGGTGTCTGCGTCGCCAGCATCTGATGCTGGCTCAGCACTGTTTGTGTTCGAGCTCATACTCTTTTAACTAAGTTCAAACGTCTCGTCGTCATAGGGATCAGGAATACCAAGCCCCGCCAGAATTTCGCGTTCGAGTAACTCCATTTCACACGCATTCTTAGCATTAGTGTGATCAAAGCCCAACAAATGCAACATGCCGTGCAAAATCAGGTGTATAAAATGGTCCCCAAAGGCCTTGTCATCACGCTTGGCCTCCTGAGCACATGTTTCATGCGCTAAAATAATGTCACCGAGTCGCATACCGTCGCCATCGGGAAATGACAAAACATTGGTCGGTTCGTTTTTTTGACGAAATTGACCATTGAGCTTGGCCACATGCGCATCATTGGACAGCAAAACATTCGCAGATCCCAGCGGCTCAGTGAACTTTTCAGCGATTTGATCCAACAAGGCAGTAACCTGACCAGCTTGCACAGTAGCCAGCCAACGCTCATCAGCAACGAGCAGCTCAACGCTGAGCATTTTGTTTTCGATCAAAATAGCGTCAGCGTCATGCATCGGCTCGGTCGTAAGCTTTGACAATTCTGGCGACCAATGGATGGCGAACCACATCGTTCTCATCCATCTCAACCATACCAATGCCCTTTACACCGTTGAGAATTCGGACAGCCTCATTCAACCCGCTGCTTGTCCCGCGCGGTAAATCGGTCTGGCTCAAATCACCATTGACCACCATCCGGCTCCCCTCACCCAAGCGGGTCAAAAACATTTTCATTTGTGCCGCCGTGGTATTCTGGGCTTCATCTAAGATGACGAAACTATGCTTCAGCGTCCGGCCTCGCATAAACGCCAAAGGGGCGACTTCGATAGCACCGCTTTCCAGTTTGCGGGTCAGTTCATTGCCCTTCATCATTTCGCCCAAAGCATCATACAATGGCCGCAGGTATGGATCGATTTTGTCTTTCATATCACCAGGCAAATAGCCTAAGCGCTCGCCCGCTTCCACTGCTGGGCGGGTAAGAATAAGCCGGTCGACTTCCCCACTAATTAGTTTACTGACCGCCATCGCCGATGCGAGATAAGTTTTGCCTGTGCCCGCTGGGCCTAAGCCGAAAACCATTTCATATTTTGCCATCGCATCCAGATAACGCGCCTGCCCGGGTGATCGTGGTTTCACTGGGCTACGACGGGTTTTCATCGCCAGTTCGGTATCACCGATGCCGGCCATCATCGGTTGATCGGACTCCTCCCGCACAGACGGAGCCTCGATGGTGAGTTTATTAGCAAAACGCAAGCACGCATCAACATCAGCAGGGCCGACATCTTCCCCTTTTTTTGCCTGTGCGTACAGCGCTTCAAAAATGCCTTTGCACACTTCCAACTCTGCGTCGGGACCATCCATCACCAACTGGTTACCTTGCGAGGACAACCGCACGGGCATCGCCGATTCAATTTGGGTTAAATGTGAATTGCCAGGCCCAAAAACAGCGACCAGCAAACGGTTTTCGTCAAAGTGTAAAACGAGACGATTTTGCATCGACAGTTTCCATTCGAGCCTCCATCCGATTCGGCTCATCCATGACCAAAGAGACTCGCCCCCTGCCTTCTATGCAGCTTCAGCAATCAATGCAACCTCGCCCGCAATGCTATTTGCTTTGGCCTCCGTGATTTTGACACTGACGATCTCGCCAAGCAGCCGTTGTGGCGCTTCCACGTGGATTGATTGCATGTAAGGACTACGACCAAGCAGTTGCCCTGGCTGCCGTCCCCGACGTTCCATCAAAACATCCATCGTATTGCCGACACTGGCCTGATTAAAGGCTAGCTGTTGTTCATTCAATAATGTCTGGAGCATTGCCAATCGCTCACTTTTTACGGCTTCCGGCACCTGATCACCCAATGCTGCCCCCGGTGTGCCGGGCCGCATGCTGTATTTGAAGCTGTAAGCACTTTGATAGCCGATGTCCGTGACCAGCCGAAGGGTGTCAGCAAAATCCTGGTCTGTCTCTCCAGGGAAGCCAACAATGAAATCGCCGCTGATGGCAATATCGGGACGATTGTCGCGCAATCGCGCGATAATGCGACGATAATCATCGGCAGTATGGCGACGGTTCATCGCATCCAGCACTTTGTCGCTACCCGCCTGAACCGGTAAGTGCAAGTAGGGCATCAGCTTGGGCTGACTGCGAAACGCGGCAAATAAGTCATCACTCATGTCATTTGGATGACTGGTCGTGAAGCGCAATCGCTCAATACCATCGATGTCCGCCAACAATTCAATCAGACCGGCCAAAGACACATCACGACCGTTGCTTCCTGCGCCATGATAGGCATTGACGTTTTGACCCAGCAAAGTCAGTTCTTTGACACCCAAGTCAGCCATGGCTTTGGCTTCATCGACAATGCTGGCGGCGGGCCGAGAATATTCCCCACCCCGTGTGTATGGCACCACACAGAAGGTACAAAATTTGTCGCAACCTTCCTGAACAGTCAAAAAAGCGGCTGGTCCATCATTGCTGGTTGGTTTTGGCAAGGCATCAAACTTATCCTCAACCGGAAAATCTGTATCAATCAACCGAACGCGCTCACCCGTTTGGGCCTCGTACAATCGCGTCACCATCTCTGGTAGTTTATGATAGCTTTGCGGGCCAAAGACCATGTCGACGCCAGGCGCCCGTCGGAATACCTCATCGCCTTCAGCCTGGGCAACACAGCCAGCAACCGCTAGTTTTTGCTCTGGACCCGTCCAGCCAGCGGCACGCTTTTCCCGCTGAACAGCTTTCAGCCGGCCAAGCTCAGAGTAGACTTTCTCCGCTGCTTTCTCACGAATATGGCACGTGTTTAAAATAACCAAATCAGCTTGGTCGCTGTCGGGGGTGACCTCAAAGCCCAATGGCGACAAAACGTTCACCATTTGCTCACTGTCATAGACATTCATCTGACAACCATAGGTTTTGATGTGTAGCTTCTTGGTCACGGCAGTGTTTCCGGGTAAAACAATAAAAACCGGGATCTCCTTACCACGAGCCAGTGAGCTTTGATAGCGTGTGACAAACAAGACCGACCTGACAGCAATGAAAGAAGCGATTCGGCAAAAAGCATTGTCTGAGGGCTTTGATGTCTGCGGTTTTGGCCCGGCGCACATCCCAGAACGCAACAAAAAGCGTTATCAGGCTTTTATTGATGCTGGCGAACATGGCAGCATGAGCTGGTTAGAAGCCCGCCTTGAAGAGCGCCAATCACCCGAAGCCCTATGGGACAGCGTCCGTAGTGTCATGGTGGTCGGACAAAATTATGCACCAACCGATGATCCAAAACAGGATTGGGAATCCCGTCTGCTCGATCACTCACTTGCGCACATCAGCGCCTATGCGCGCGGCAAAGATTATCATGATGTCTTAAAAAAGCGGCTCAAGCGCGTGGGCCGGTGGCTTTGCCGGGAATACGCCGACTTGAACGCAGATGTGAAAGTCTTTGTGGATACGGCTCCCATCCCGGAAAAGGCCCTTGCCCAGATGGCCGGCGTCGGCTGGCAGGGCAAACACACCAATCTGGTTAGTCAAGACTATGGCAGCTACCTGTTCCTGGGTGTCATGTATTTGTCCAGCGCCCTGCCAGCCGATCCCGCTGCCCCGCACCCAGATCAATGCGGCAGTTGTACCGCTTGTATCGACATTTGCCCCACTGGCGCGATCGAGACGGCCTACACGCTCAATGCCAGCAAATGCATCGCCTATTGGAATGTCGAGCATAAAGGCGATGACCCTATCCCTGACAGCATTTTGAACGTGATCGGCAACCGTGTTTTTGGCTGCGACGATTGCCTTGCGGTCTGCCCTTGGAATAAATTCGCCCACCAAACAACCGAGCCAGCGTTTGAAGCCAAGCCTGCCACCAGCCAGGCGCGCATTGATGATCTTCTGAAAATGAACGACCAAAGTTTTCGGGATCACTTCGCCCAAACCGCCGTCAAACGGGTGGGGTCCGCCACCTTGCAGCGTAATGTTGAGGCAATTGCGTCCAAGCTTTCCCCGACCCGAGCGTCTGGACGCTAATCCAGCTTTTCCAAAACAAAAAGAACTGTTGGCAACAAAGAAAGCCGTTGGTTATCAGAGACAAACAGAGCCAACCACCCGCGTGGTGATGGCACCACCGACAGGCCTTCAATGTTGGCGAACGAACCGGCCAGAGGCGTTAATTCCATGACAACCTCTGGCTGCAGCAACGCACCCGGCCTAACTGCTGTCAAAGGCAGACCAACCAGCCGGGAGCGAAACCGAAACCCGCCATCCCACCAGCGCTCGACAACCAACATGCGATCATCCATGACTGCAGCGGCCGTTGGCGTCCAGGCAAAACCATCTTCGAAAGATTGCTGATAGGCCAAGGTTTGCCAGTTAGCAGCGTCGCCAGCAGCCCAAAGCCAGGCGCGATAGCCTAGGGTCGGGTCAAAATCTTCGCCAACGGCAAAATAGCGGCCATCCGGCAAAACCGCTAGCGCTTCAATTCCACGGTTCGTTGCCGCCGAACGCAGTGCTGTCGGCACAGGAAGAACACTTGGGCGTTGTTCGATGCTGCCGTGTTTCTGAACACGGTGATCGCCCTCAAAAGCCAGCAAAAAATGGCCCGCTTGATCCAAAGCGATTGCTTCTGGGTTGGTTTGGGATTGTCGCGGCCGGGCACCGGGGCGGGTTTGGATGACCGATGGCTCCGTCAAGGACAGCGAGTCATAGTTGCCTAAGCTTTGGCGGCCAATTCTGCCACCAACCCAAGTGCCCGCGTCACTGATCGCAACAAAGCTAAGGGTGCCACCGATCTGCCATTCTGCCTCGATCCCCGAAAAACCGCCAACGCCCATGTTATCATCTAAGACACTGACACCGCCACGCCATTGCCAGCCATCATCCAACAATGGATTTACGCTAAATTCAGCCTGAAGAGGCGAAACCCAAACGCCGCTCGCTACGCCTTTGGTTGAGAAAAGACGCCGCACAGCCTTCGCCACAGTGCCATCCAATTGCGGTGCTTCTGGCATAAGCGAAGGCAGAGGCTCAGGAATGGATATTTGTGCCCCCGCGCGCGCTGTTAACAACCAAACTGTCATTAAAATTGCCACGCTGAGCGTGCTAACAGTGTGATACTGGCTGATAACTGAATTTTTCTTTATCAGTGCATTAAGCACGAAAAAGCGTTCCCTGTCCAAGGTCCGTGAGCAAGTCGAGCAACACTGATCCCCGCACTCGACCATCCAGAATCACTGCGCCTTCAACGCCTTGTTGGACTGCGTTCAAGCAAGTGTCGACCTTTGGGATCATGCCGCCACTGATAACACCTTTAGCTTTGAGCGCCTCCGCCTGATCTGGTGTCAGCTCAGGAATCAGGGTTTTATTGCTATCCAAAATACCCTGCACATCGGTCAACATGTGCAAACGGGTTGCACCAATGGCCGACGCCACCGCGCCTGCGACCGTGTCAGCATTAATATTGTACGTTTCACCGCCGACACCAAACCCGATCGGCGCAATGACCGGGATGATGGCAGCGCTCTCCATTGCCGCCAAAATCCGCGGATTAACAAAAGCTGGCTGCCCCACCCAGCCGATGTCTTGGCCGTCGGGCATAAATTTTTCAGCGCGAAGCAGGCCAGCATCTTTGCCGCTCAACCCGACAGCACTTTCGCCAGAGCGGTTAAAAGCAGCCACAAGACTTTTGTTGACCTGACCCAGCACCATTTCAGCCACTTCCATCGTGGCGTCATCGGTGACTCGCAAGCCATTGACGCTTTTCGTCTCGATGTTGAGACGCGACAGCATGGCTTTGATCATTGGTCCGCCCCCATGGACAATGATCGGGTTCATCCCAATTTGCTTTAGCAAGGCAATATCTTCGGCAAAGCCGTCGATGCCTTCCTGGCTTTCCATGGCGTGACCGCCAAATTTAATCACGATACTACGACCCGAATAACGCCGCATATAGGGCAATGCTTCGCGCAAAATATTCGCCCGTTCGAGCCATTGTGCGGCTGTTGTATTCATGTTCGTTTCCCCTCTGGGTCGTCAACGATCCAACGTTGCAGTTTATTGACCGATCAACGCCTTGGCTACTGCTAAACGTGCATGGACCAGCCCGATCTTTTTCTCACTGCTGGTCACAATGACTTCAGGATGAGACGCTGGCATTTTGGCGATGGTCGCACAGGTCGCGTTATGGATGCTCATCAGATCGGTCTGTTTGATCTTATCAGCTTTGGTCAACAGAACCTGAAACGATACGGCCGCAACATTCAGCTCATGCATCAATTCCTGATCATTGGCTTTGACGCCGTGGCGGGCATCGACCAGCAAGAACACCCGCTTCAGCGACGGGCGGCCAACCAAATAGCGCCGAGTCAATTTGGTCCACTGCGCAATGCTATCTTTGCTCGCGACCGCATAGCCGTAACCAGGCAGATCGACGATATAACCCAGCTCAGCGGCGCGGAAATAATTAAGCTCACGGGTTCGCCCCGGCGTATTGCTCGCCCGCGCCAGGCCTTTGCGCGCAACCAACGCATTGATCAAGCTGCTTTTGCCGACGTTGGAGCGTCCGGCGAAAGCAATTTCAGCCACATCCGCGACGGGCAGCTGATCCATGCTGGTGACACCCATCAAAAATTCGATCGGCTTGGTGACCAAAGCTGCCAAGGCCTCCTCTTCTGAGGTTAGCGGAGACAATAACTCAGCGTTCGAGGTCACGATTTGCGATTTTTTTGTTCGTCAAAGCGCTTTTTCTGCCGATTTTCAGAGGTTGATAGCTTGATCGACTGATCGTTGGCAATCGAGCGCTTGATGATGAATTGCTGCGCAATGGTCAACAAATTGTTTGCCGTCCAATACAGCACCAGCCCGGCGGCAAAATTGGCCATGACAAACGTGAAAACAATCGGCATCAAAGCAAAGACTTGCCGCTGCGTGGGATCGGTTGGTGGTGGGCTCATCCGCTGCTGAATGACCATTGATAGACCCATCATGATTGCCAAAGGTCCAACAGAAATGAAGGTCACGATCCCCTCGACCGGAACCTCCCACGGCAGCAATCCGAAGCCATTCAGGATAGACAACGGATCCTTGGCTGATAAATCCTGGATCCACAGCATCCAGGGGGCGTGACGCGTTTCAAGCGAAACGTTCAGGACGCGATACAAGGCCAAAAAAACTGGCATCTGGATGAAGATGGGCAAACAGCCGCCCAACGGATTGACCCCGGTCTCTTTATACAACTCCATCATCTTTTTTGATTTGGCCTGTTGATCATCGGCATAGCGCTCATTGATTTCTTGGACCTGCGGCTGCAAGAGCTTCATGCGCTCCATGCTGCGGTAGGCGCGGTCATTGGGCCAGAATAAAATCGCTTTCACGATCAAGGTCAGCACAATGATGGCCCAGCCCGCATTACCAATTAACCCATTGATGAAAATCAGGAATTCAGCGAACGGCTGGGTGATGAAAAATAAAAAGCTAAAGTCGATGCCACGGGAGAAAAACTTGATGTCGTAGTTCTTCGTGTATTGATTAAGTGTCGCGACCTCTTTCGCACCGATGAAGACCAGCACACTTTCTTGAAGAACCTGGCCGCTACGCAAATATTGACCGTTTTCGGGACGGGTTTGGACCTCAAAATTCGTCACCTGGCCGGTGTAACCACCATCGTCAAAACGCACTGAGACCAGCTCTTCATTCCGTGGATTTTCGCGCTGTGGAATTGCGGCGACCATCCAGTATTTGTCAGTCATGCCGATCCAGCCAGCATCACCTTCCCAGTTTTTGAAGACGCCATTTGCGTCGGCGTTCTTGCGAACTTTTTGATAGTTTTGCTCATAGAATTTACCGCCATTAGCGACCACAGGACCAATAAAACTTGTGCGGTCGTTTTCGGTTGTGCCGTCGCGAACGATTTTGGTTGTCGGGATCACATAGATGTCCTGGCCCGAGGTGTTGGTGATCGTCTGAGTCACGCGCAGCAAATAGTTGTCGACCACCTCATAGAGACGCTCGACCCGATTGCCTTCAATCACATTGGTCAGCACCAGCGGCTGCTCGCGCGTTAGCATGTCGCCGCTGGCTTGCCACAACGAGCCAGCATCCATCGCACTGCTGTTATAGCTCAGCGTCTCATTCGATCCACCGCTGGCGTCTCTCAGTTGAATCAGGTCAAAATCCACAAAAAACCGGTCGTCCTGATCGCTTGGCTTGAGCAAGTCAATCACTGGACTATCTGTCGCCATTGTTTCGCGGTATTGGACCAGGGATGCCGCATCGAGACGGCCATTCACCAGGTTAACGCGGCCTTCGAGAACATTCGGTTGCGATGGATCATCGACCGACCGCGGTGCTTCAGGCCGACTATCCGAAATAACCATGCTAACACTGGCCGAGTCAGCACCCGCACCGTCGCCAAACACAGATAAGCGGGTTTGATTGATTTGATCCAAGTTGGCCGATGACACATCAACATTGTTTTCCGCCAACGCCGCTTCTAACTCGGCCTGTGCCGCCTGCTCAGCCTCCAGCTCAGCTTGCCGCGCCCGCTGCTGCGGTTCAATGACAAAAAAACTCCATGCAAACATGATGATGCCGGCAAACACAAAAAACAAAACCATGTTTCGCGTGCTGACTTGCTGTTGCTGTTCCATGCTGGACCTTTTTCCTACGCTGAAAACATTAAAATTGCCCAATACTCTACCGAGCCCTGCTGTGCTAGACACCAATGCGCATGTGGGCGATGTTTTGATTGAAGCAAGTGTCCCAATTTATTCCTGCTTTTTCCGTGGCGGCACAGGATCAAACCCCTGCCCACCCCAAGGATGACAACGAAACAGCCGACGAAGCGCCAACCAAAACCCCACAATCGGACCACGGGTGCGAATCGCCTCCATGGCATAGACCGAACAGGTTGGCTCAAAGCGGCAGCGCTGACCTAGCAAGGGCGAGATCGCTTTTTTGTAGAGCCAGATGACGGCAATCAGCAGCCTGCCGACAGCGTCAGACAGCAATTGGACACCTTTATTCAGCATTGTTGTCTGCATGTTGATAAATAGACCAGATCGGGGATTTAATGCCCGCGATAAACGCTTGATGGGCTTCTAATTCGGCAGCAGATGCCGCATGGGGCCGCAGGGCGCGAATACCAGAGCCTTCCGATTTTCGCTCGTCAGCCGCCATCGTGGCCGTGCGAGACAATTGAGCGTCCGTCGATGGCATGTTCGAGGGCTGAAGAGTGAGGCCAGGCTGCTTGCCGCCAATCAATTCAAGATAAACGTCAGCAAGCAACTCGGAGTCCAAGAGCGCGCCATGCAAGGTTCGGTTGCTGTTGTCGATCCCATAGCGGCGGCACAAAGCATCCAGGCTTGCTGGTGCTCCGGGGAACTTCTTTCGCGCGATATCAAGGGTGTCAATGGCCCGCGACATCGGAATTTCAGGTTTGTTGAGCCAGCGAAGCTCTGCGTTCAAAAATTTCATGTCGAAACTGGCATTATGGATCACCAACGGCGAATCATCGATAAACGCCAAGAAGGCTTCGGCTTGTTGATCAAAAGTCGGATGTTTTGACAAAAAATCGATACTCAAACCGTGAATCCGATATGCCTCCTCTGGCATATCGCGTTCCGGATTGATGTAGATGTGAAATGTTTTGCCAGTGATGAGATGATTGATCAGCTCCAAACAGCCAATTTCAACCAGCCGATCGCCCTTTAAAGGGTCGAGGCCTGTTGTTTCCGTATCCAGCACAATTTCTCGAACACTATCCATAATCACACCTTTTACCATAAGAACGGGACCAATAACCATGGCGACGATGTCGAGGCGGCCAGGCCTGAGACAGTCCGGTGTATTGGCGCCTACCAGCGATAAATCGCTTGGGAACTCCAGACGATGCTAATGCCCTGAGCAAATGGCGGTAAGCAAAAGCAACCCCAGCACCACTGTTGATAACAGTATCGGCGTGCTTAATCCTTGTTTGGGCGCCGACTTGCGCACGGACAATGCCGAGAAATTTTTTTTCCGTCATTCCTGGCCGCGCCAAGGCGCGTCGGCGTTGAATTGCCGGTGCTACCGCCATACTGACAATCCTGTCGCACCGCGTCTCACCATTTGTTTCAAACAGGAGCGGAATGTCCAGCACCACGGCCGGCACCCGCAACCGCGCGGCACGAGCCAGAAATTGCCGCGTGCGGCCATAGACAAGGGGATGTAGGATGCTTTCCAATTGCACACGCAGCTCCGGGCGGGCGAACACTGCCGTACCAAGTTTCATGCGATCCAGAGCCGTCCCTGCCCCCGCCACCGTTATATCGCCAAACAGCGCGACAATCGGCTGGTAGGCCGAACCATCAGGTGCCATCAAAGCACGAACGGCGCGATCTGCATCGTGCAACCATAACATCAAGCCTGTCCGGCGGCCAGCCCATCGCAGCTTGGCCGCCAGTGTGGACTTCCCCATAGCGATGCCGCCCGTTAGTCCAAAGATTTTTGGCATTGGTGTTCCATGTTGTGCAAATGCTTATGCAGATGGATTGGCGATTTCCAACGTTAACTTATGCGATTAACAATGAGGGTTTGCAAGACAGGATCAATGGTCGGTGTCTGACCAAAAAATGCGTCAAAGCTTGGTACGGCTTGGTGTAAAAGCATGCCAAGGCCATCAATTGCCAACGCGCCACCCGCTTTGGCAATCGCTAGCAACTCGGTTTCTAGTGGTTTGTAAACCAAATCGTAGACAATTTGCTCTGGCCCGAATGCCGGTTTCTCTTCGCCCTCAAACAGCGGGGGTTGGCCCGCCATCCCCAACGATGTGCTGTTTATTATAAGGGCAGCCTGCTCAGCAATCCGTCGGCGCTCGGCCCATGGCGTTGCTATCCCGCTCCCGATCGTCGATGCCAGCGCTTCGGCTTTATTTTGAGAGCGATTGGCAATCCGAATGTTGTTAAAGCCCTGCGATTTGAGCGCAAACAACACGGCGCGCGCCGCGCCACCGGCACCAAGCAGCACAATCAGAGCATCGCGCTTCGGGGCGGAATATCCTTGATTGATTAAAGACTGTTCCAAGTGTGCCCAAAAACCATAAGCGTCACTGTTGTCACCGATATACTTGCCATTGGCAAATCGTACAATATTCACGGCGCCGATAGCGCGGGCTGTTGGCGTTAAATCATCGCAAAGCTGGAACACACGCTCTTTGTGAGGAACCGTGACATTGATACCGGAATATCCTTCATCAGCCAGC
Source organism: uncultured Rhodospirillales bacterium (assembly GCA_963978305.1). Classification (GTDB taxonomy): domain Bacteria; phylum Pseudomonadota; class Alphaproteobacteria; order UBA7985; family UBA7985; genus CAXBRM01. The sequence goes on along the minus strand of CAXBRM010000004.1, from coordinate 10,772 downwards.
GCTTTTAAATGCTCAGGCACACGATCTGATGAGACATGCATCGCGAGATAAGTTGCGTTCAACCCAAAGCGACGAAGCCAATGGCCATGGATTGTTGGTGACATCGAGTGAGAAATGGGGTCACCGATAATGCCCGCTTTGCGCTGAGCCATATTACCCTCATATAATTATGCAATAGATTCAAGGGGGACCTGCCCAAGCAATGATAATTGTCGGACAAGGGGAATAAGGGGCATGCCCTGGATGACGTAAGGATCGCCAGTTATTTTTTCGAGCAAATATGCACCCTCCTTCTCAATTCGATAACAACCAACCGATTCGAGAACTGCATCACCAAGAAATGTGAGGTAGCGGTCGATATCCGAGATCGTCAACGCCCGCATTTTCAAGACAGCCGGCTCATTATGGTGCCACAAACGCTCTCCATTGAGCACTAGGCAAACTGTACTCTCCAACCGGTGTTCCTTGCCAGCCAGCGCCATCAATTGCGCTTTGGCGTGGTCCATGTCTGTGGGTTTATCAAAAAGAACATTGCCGCAAGATAAAACCTGGTCAGCACCAATCACTAAGCTATTGAGATGGAGACGACTGATTTTTTGTGCTTTGAGCTCAGCCAATGTTTCCGCGACTTGAGAGCCTGTCGCCTGTTGGGCAATCAACGCCCGCTTGGTTTCTGCCTCATCTACATTCGAAGCAATGGCCTGAAACCGATAGCCTAAATCGGCCAAAAGGCGCTTGCGGGCTGTGCTTTTGCTTGCCAGAAGCAAAGGGTGTTCGGTTACCATGTCACTCAAAATCAAGATTCTGTTTCCTTTGGATTTTGATAGGTTTCAAGTTTTTGAATAATAATCGATGCCGTTTCTTCGATGCTTCTGCGGGTGACATCAATTGTGATCCAACCCTGCTCGCTGTAAATCCGCCGCGCTTCCGAAATTTCCTGACGGATATTTTCGTGATCGACATATGCATGTGTTTGTTCCTCGCCCAATTGATCGAGCCGGGTTCGCCGCATGTCGGCCAGCGCACGCGCCGATAAAGTCAAACCCACGACCAAAACATTGTTCATGTTCAGAAGTTCATGCGGCAAGGGCCTGCCTTGAACCAGGGGATAATTTGCTGCCCTGATGCCACGGTTCGCCAAATAAATGCAGGTTGGTGTTTTGCTGGTTCTCGAAACACCAACAATCACGACATCAGCATTCTGATAGCCTTGGGGTGATTGACCATCATCATGCGTCAGGGCAAATTCCATCGCTGCCAGCCGACTGAGGCTTTCCTCATTATGATGATAATGGTGACTGCCAATTTTTCGGCTCACAGCATAACCGGTTGCTGCCGCAAAAAATTCTATACTGCGCTCCAATAGGCCATAGTGTGGCAGTTTGTTCGCTCGACAAAATTGTTCGATTTTGTCGCTAAGCGCTTTGTCTGCAAGCGTGTAAAGAACAATGCCAGGGTCATTCTTGATGGCATCAAAGACCTGCTCAAGTTTTGCCTGCGAGCGGACCAAACTCCAAACTTTTTCGCTGTGTGCTGTCGGCAAGTCAATATGGGCAAGCGACGCCCTGGAGAACGAGCGCAACGTCTCACCCGTTGAATCACTGATCAAATGCAACTTTACCAATGATGACTCCCTATGTTGGTTTGTCCGAGTCGCTAACAGCCATTGGCCCATTGTTTGTATAGTGTTGGGGGTAAATCTCCACGAAAACAGGGATAAATCCCTGGAAAACAACGATGCTTGGTTCCGCAGTGGATAACCCTTAGAGTACTCACATCAATCCGTTTGGCTTGTACCCTGTGTATAACCAGGCGCATAATGTTTCAGTTCGATAATTCGACATTCAGACCGTACACAGCAAATAGCACATTATCCCACGGCAATTTACCCTGCTATACCGACAATTCATGGGTTGTGAATATCTATATTGGCGAACGTCTCGCCTTCAAGAAGGGTTCCAGTTGGAAACCTGGGGTTCCCCATTACTCACAAGTCTATTACTTCTACTAAAACCTTATTTTTAAATTTTGTATTGGTTTGGCATGGGCGCGGTTTTCGACGAAATTGTTGGTGACATTGAAACAAAATCACATCGGCCCGTTTGGATGATGCGCCAGGCTGGTCGATATTTGCCGGAATATCGTGCTGTGCGGTCTAAATTTTCTAACTTTATGGATTTTTGTTTTCATCCTCAAGCAGCCACCGAAGTCACTTTACAACCCATTGCACGGTTTGGCTTTGATGCGGCAATAATGTTCTCAGATATTCTGGTGATTCCGCAAGCTCTTGGACAAAAAGTCTGGTTTGTCTCTGGTGAAGGCCCAAAACTCGGCCCGTTACCTTCCTTAGACGATATGGAAAAACGGCTCGAAAGCGGAGCCGTCATCAATCATTTATCAAAAGTTTATACAGCAATTACGATGACCAGAGCTGAACTAAAGCAAAATACTGATTTAATTGGATTTTGTGGTGGACCCTGGACGCTGATCACTTACATGATTGAGGGTGGTAGCTCTTCCAACTATCATCAGGCTTTAGACTTAGCAGACAAAAACCAGCAGTTTTTTGATCGACTTATGGCATTGGTCGAAAAGGCAGTAGTTCACCATCTGGTGGCTCAAATAAAGGCAGGTGCCAATTTGGTGCAAGTGTTTGACAGTTGGGCTGGTGGCATTCCTGGTCACAAAGCTCGCCAACGTTGGAGCTTTGATCCTTTGATGAAAATCGCCGATGAAGTCGGGAAATTTGCGCCAACTGTTCTGTTCGCTAAGGGGCTGGCAATCGAGCTAGCGCAAAATAAGCAAGCGGCGTGGTCGCAACATGGTGGGAAAGTCGCGGTTGCAATCGGTCAAGACCAGGGGTTTGACGCTGTTCGGCGTCATTTACCCGATAACATCGCAACGCAGGGCAATATTGATCCGCAGCTGATGGTTGGTGATTGGTCCTTATTAAAGCAGAAAACAGGAAAATTGTTGCAAGGCATTGCATCAAAAAATCGGCATGTGATCAACTTAGGACACGGTATTACGCCAAATGCTAAGGTCGACAATGTTCAACGATGGGTTGAATATATTCAGGAATACCCGCGATGATTGAGTGGCTTGTCTTTAATCAATTTAACCTCGCCAAATCACTGCATATTATTGCTGTAATCGCGTGGATGGCTGGCTTGTTTTATTTGCCTCGATTATTTGTATACCATTGTCAAACCCGTGTAGGCCCTGGTGAAGACCAGCGGTTCCAAGTTATGGCACGGAAATTGTTGCGCGTGATTATGAATCCAGCGATGATTTTGACTTGGGTTAGTGGCGTCTGGATGGTTTCATTAAGTTGGGAGAGTTTTTTAGCGGCTGGTTGGTTGCAACTTAAATTATTGTCGGTCCTCTTTCTGACTCTTTTTCATATGTTTTGTGCTCAGTGGCGCAAACATTTTGTTGCGGGCACCAACCGGCGTAGCGAGCGGTTTTTCCGTGCAGTAAACGAACTCCCACTGATTGCTTTAGTTGTCATTGTGATCATGGTTGTCTTTAAACCCTTTGCTTGACTCACACAGATAGCGCGTTTATCCTGCTTTTCATCGTTGTTGGAGCGGCGCTCGCAGCGGCCTGGATGTCTTCCTGGCGCCTAGGGAATTCAAAAAAATCAGTATGTTGAATGGACGTCGCGGTAGACGTTCCGTTGGAAGGAATGTTCCATGGACATGGATCAGCTTAAGGCTCTGGCTGCCAAAGATTTGTTGGCTCTCGCGGAAGAATTGGACGTAGAAGATGCGGGTTCTCTTAGCCGGCAGGAAATGCTGTTTGCCGTGTTACGGGAAGCCGCTGATAATGGCGACACTATTTATGGCGGTGGAACATTAGAAATTCTTAGTGATGGGTTTGGCTTTCTGCGCAGTGCAGAAACAAATTATTTGGCTGGTCCAGCGGATGTTTACATTCAGCCGGCCTTGATTCGAAAGTTTGCTTTACGCACTGGCGACTTAATAAAAGGGGAAATTTGTGCGCCAGGCGAACAGGAACGTTATTTCGCGATCGAGCGCATTACGGAGATTAATTACGAGGAACCAGAAAAAGCGAAACACCGCGTCAATTTTGATAATTTGACAGCACTCTACCCAGAGGAGCGCTTTAAGTTAGAGGTTGAGGGTGGTGATAATCAGGACATGACGGGTCGGGTTATTGATCTGGTTGCGCCCATTGGTAAAGGGCAGCGCGCGTTGCTGACCGCCCCACCCCGCACCGGTAAAACAATGATGCTTCAGAGCATTGCTCATTCGATCACCGCAAACAACCCAGAAATTGATTTGCTGGTTTTGCTAATTGACGAACGCCCTGAAGAAGTTACCGATATGGAGCGCTCCGTGAAAGGTGAAGTGGTTGCCTCTACCTTTGATGAACCAGCGTCACGGCACGTTCAAGTCTCAGAAATGGTGATTGAAAAAGCAAAACGTTTGGTCGAACACAAACGCGATGTCGTGATTTTGCTCGATTCAATAACCCGGCTTGCAAGGGCCTATAATGCCGTCATGCCATCGTCAGGTAAAATTGGGACCGGCGGTGTTGATACCAACGCCTTACAGCGACCCAAACGATTTTTTGGTGCTGCGCGGAATGTCGAAGAAGGTGGATCTCTGACGATCATCGGTACCGCTCTCATCGACACGGGCTCAAAAATGGATGAAGTTATTTTCGAAGAGTTCAAGGGAACCGGTAACAGCGAAATTGTTATGGATCGCAAGCTGAGTGACAAACGGGTGTTCCCCGCCATCGACATCGGCAAATCTGGCACGCGCAAAGAAGAGCTGCTTGTCGATAAAGGCACCTTGTCCAAGATGTGGGTCTTGCGGCGGATTTTGATGCCAATGGGCCCGCTAGAAAGCATGGAATTCCTGTTGCCACGGTTGAAGGAAAAACAAACCAACGAAGATTTTTTCCGCTCAATGAATCAGTGACACAGTAATTTTCAGCCAAATCTGCTATATGAGCGACCGGGTGTTTCACGTGAAACACTCGGTTTTTTGTTCAAGCCTAGGGCGACACCAAGATCGTGGTTAACAATTCCGACACAATTTTTGCTTTATCAACACCTTACGGCCGCAGCGGAGTCGCAACATTTCGGGTTTCTGGCGTGCTGCCGTGGCATGAGCTTCGCTCTCTTTTATCTCTGCAGAGTTTAGCGCCGCGGTATGCATCACTGTGCCAGCTTGTTGACCAGCAAGGCAACAAGGTTGACGACGTTGTTGCCACATATTTCCCGGCACCAAACAGTTTCACCGGTGAGGACGTTTTGGAGATCAGTTGCCATGGCTCGGTGGCAATTTTGGCCCAGATCGAAGCGCTTTTGGGTGGGCGCACTGGGTGGCGGCAGGCACAGCCTGGCGAGTTTGCTCGTCGTGCTTTTCGCAATCAAAAAATTGACCTGGCCGAAGCAGAAGGTTTGGCCGATGTATTGGAGGCGAAAACAATACGGCAGTTAAAGCATGCTCAGCGTGGCGCTTGGGGGGCCAATAGCGCTGCTGTCCAAGCTTGGCGTCAGCAGATATTAGAATTGCAGGCGCTTGCTGAAGCTGTCATCGATTTTTCAGACGATTTAGATGAGGATATTGACGATACGATTAACAATACTGCGAAACAATTCGCCGGAGATCTCGACCAAGCACTCAGACGTGGCAATGCTGTCGCTCAGCTTCAAGCTGGCTACACTGTAGCGCTCGTTGGAACGCCGAATGCTGGAAAAAGCAGTTTACTCAACGCTTTAACCCAAACCCAAGCGGCAATTGTAACAGACTTACCAGGTACAACTCGAGACCAAATCACTGTTGAGGTTAATATTGACGGTTTGCCGGTGAAATTGATCGATACGGCTGGTTTGCGGGAGACCGACGATCACATTGAGCAAATTGGTGTTGCGCGATCACGGCAGGCGATTGTGGAAGCAGACCTCGTCTTACATGTGGTTCGACCAGGAACCACACCAGAACCAATTGACGGCGCGTTACGGGTTTACACGCATGCTGATGTGAAGAAAGACGGGGTTTACAGCGTGTCATCAATAACCCGCGAAGGTATTGATTCGTTACTGTCGTTAATCTCAAAAAGATTAGCAGCTGGTTTGCCGGCTCCGGATGAGGTGGCCTTTAGCAATGCGCGCCAGCAATCTGCTGTGGCACGTGCAGTTCATGAGTTGCAATCGGTGACTTTTGGTGTGCCTTTAGACATTCGGGCACAGCATTTGCGCTACGCCAGTCAGGCATTGTCTGAGATTACAGGCGACATCGATGTTGAAGATGTTCTAGATCAGATCTTTGGTAATTTCTGTATCGGAAAATGAACTCAAATCAGAGAATGATCACACTGTTTCACGTGAAACGAAGTATTAAGGAACATTGAGTTATCGACTGACTCACCGTATGGATGAACCATGAAGGCGAAGTATGACGTTATTGTTGTTGGAGGTGGGCACGCTGGCACCGAGGCCGCGGCTGCCGCGGCGCGTATCGGGGCGAAAACAGCCCTTGTGACATTTGATGCCAACAAAATTGGCGAAATGAGTTGTAATCCGGCGATTGGTGGTCTGGGTAAAGGGCACTTGGTCCGAGAAATTGATGCCTTAGATGGCCTAATGGCGCGTGCCATCGACCAAGGCGGCATTCAGTTCCGCACTTTAAACGCTAGTAAAGGTCCGGCGGTCCGAGGCCCTCGGGCACAAGCCGATCGTAAACTGTACCGACAAGCGATCCAAAGGCTAATTGAAGACCAAGATAACTTAATTGTGATCTCAGCTGGGGTAGACGACATCACCTTGGGTCCAGACCAAACACTTTCGGGTGTCGTTTTGGATACAGGGGAAGCGCTGGTTTGCAGCGCCTGCGTCATCACAACGGGAACTTTCTTGCGCGGTAAAATCCATATCGGCCCATGGACCGCAGCGGCGGGCAGGGTTGGCGAAGCGCCAAGCATCAGGCTCGCTGAAACCTTGGATCGTTTAAAATTCCCCTTGCAAAGACTTAAGACAGGTACGCCGGCTCGCCTTGATACACAAACGATTGATTGGAGCCAGGTTGAAATGCAACCTGGCGAAGTTCCGCCGCCGCCGTTTAGTTTTATGACCCAAGCTGTAACGACACCGCAGCTCGAGTGCGGCATTACTTATACTAATGAAAAAACCCACCAACTCATCCGAGATAATCTAGATCGAGCACCCTTGTTTAGTGGTCAAATAGAGGGTTTAGGACCACGCTATTGTCCGTCGATTGAAGATAAAGTGACCAGGTTTGCTGATAAGGATCGGCATCAGATTTTTTTAGAGCCTGAAGGGTTGGATGACCCTTTGGTTTATCCCAATGGTATTTCGACCAGTTTGCCCGAAGATGTTCAGCACGCGATGATCGCCACCATTCCAGGCCTGGAGCGGGCCAGAATCGTTCAACCAGGCTATGCAGTTGAATATGACTTTGTTGATCCCCGTTGTTTGAGCCATAGCCTTGAAACGCGTCAAGTAGCCGGCCTTTTCCTGGCGGGACAAATCAACGGGACGACGGGCTATGAGGAAGCGGCGGGACAGGGTTTAGTCGCTGGGGCCAACGCTGCTTTGCGTGCGAGCGGCACAACCGAGCGTTTTGAAATGGACCGCGCCCAAAGTTATATTGGTGTCATGGTTGATGATTTGGTGACACGAGGCACGCAAGAACCCTATCGGATGTTTACCAGTCGCGCGGAATTCAGGCTGCGTCTTCGTGCCGATAACGCGGATCAACGTTTGACCGTCCTGGGGGAAAAAGTTGGTTTGGTCAAAAAGGCGAGGGCGGAGGCGTTTGCTCAAAAACAAGCTGAGATCTCGGAAGCTCATCGGAACGCACGCCAAACCATCATGTCACCGAATGACTGGCAAAAACTCGGTTTCAAGGTCAATCAGGATGGCCGCCGCCGAAACTTAATTGATATGCTGGCGCTGAAAAATGTTGGTTTAGAGCAGCTAGCCGAGCATTTTGATTTTGTCCGCTCATGGTCACCGCTGATACGTGAGCAAATTGAGATAACCGCGACCTACAGCGGATATCTTGAGCGCCAAGAGGCCGAAATCCTGGCATATCGGAAAGAGGAAGGGCTGAAATTACCAGTCGATTTTGATTATCGCCAAGTCGGATCTTTGAGCAATGAGCTAGTCGAAAAGCTGAATGCGGCCAAACCAGCGACATTGGGCGCAGCCAGTCGGTTACAGGGCATGACGCCGGCAGCACTGGCCAGTCTGTATCGATTTGTCAAACGGGGCGACTCCGAGTCGACAGTTGTCGCGGCATGAGTGAAGAGGTTTTTGCCTCACTTTCGGGGCGGCAGCAGTCAGACTTGCGTATTTTTGCTCAGCGGTTGGCGCAGCAAAATAGAAGCCTAAACCTAGTGGCGCCATCAACAGTGTCAGATCTTTGGCAGCGGCATATTATTGACAGCTTGCAAATAGTTCCTCTGATCCGGGCGGTGTTGTCAGAGATGTCTCAAGCCTCTGTGATCGATATCGGCACCGGTGGCGGTCTACCGGCGGTTCCGTTGGCGATTGCGTTCGCTCAGTCTGATAATATTATTATGCAAGCCATTGATTCGGATAGAAAAAAAATAGCTTCAATCCGCATCATGACTCTGGGTCTTGAGGCGCCGTTAGTGCTTCACGATACCCGTGTAGAGCACCACAAAGATCAACATGACGTGGTGACGTCTCGGGCGCTTGCGCCGTTATCTCAATTGCTCGTGTGGGGTCAAATTTGCCTCAAGCCCTCGGGCGTGATGGTTTTGCTGAAGGGTGAGCGGTTTCAGGACGAAATAGCGGCCGCACGGGACAACTGGAACTTCTCCACCGCAATCCACACCAGCGTGACAAACTCAGACGCTGCAGTGGTTGTTGTTTCTGCTATAAGTCGTAAAGACGCATAAAATTACAACAATGGACAGTAAAATTCGATGAACACTGTGGTTCCGATGACGGCAAAGGTTTTTGCGATTGCTAACCAAAAAGGCGGTGTCGGCAAAACCACAACGACGATCAATCTGGCAACGGGGCTGGCAGCGGCAGGTTATCGCGTTTTGGTGATTGATGCAGACCCGCAGGGCAATGCCAGTACAGGACTGGGGATTGCGCTAAGCGAGCGCGCCAATAATCTTTACCAATTGCTGCTGGGTCAATGCACGCTTGAAGATGCAATTATCGACAGTAAGGTCAACGGCGTCCGCGTCTTGCCGGCGACACAGGCGTTGGCAGCAGCCGAAGTTGAGCTGGCGCAGACCGATGAGGAACAGGGCCGGCTGAAATCAATCCTGGCGCCTTTGCGCGATGAAAATCAGTTCGTTTTGATTGATTGCCCGCCAGCCTTGGGGCTGTTAACTATCAACAGTTTGGTCGCGGCCGACCAGGTTTTGGTGCCTTTACAGGCAGAATTTTACGCGCTCGAGGGACTGGCTCACCTACTCAAAACCATCGAACGCATTACTAACAATCTAAATCCTTCGCTGTCATTATTTGGGGTTTTAATGACCATGATCGATGACCGGAACAATTTGAGCCAAAGCGTTGAAGCCGATGTCCGCAGTCACCTTGGCAAAAAAGTCTTTCAGGTGACGATACCGCGCAATGTGCGTGTTTCAGAGGCGCCCAGCCATGGTTTGCCGATCATGTTGTATGATGCCAGCAGCGCGGGTGCCAAAGCCTATGTCGATGTCAGCCATGAGTTTCTGGGCAAGTTGGGCCTGGCTGTCCGGACTGAGCAACGCAAAGCCGAGGTGGAATCCGAGCGTGAGTTGGCTGCAGCTGCAAACAGCAACCCGAAGCCTGCACGATCGCGAGGTTTTTGGGCTTGGTTGATGGAACCAGTATAACGTGAGAGCAAACGAAGACATTCGCAATCGTCGTGGCTGTGGCTGTGGCAATGGTTGTGGTGGTGACAAAATGTCGAAACGCGTCTCGCGTAAAATGAGAGATATTTAGGGAATCGAATGGCACGAAAAGGATTGGGCAAAGGCTTGGGCGCCCTTTTGGGGAGTATGGAAGCTGAGATGGGACGCCTGGATCGTGAAATTGGTGGTGAAATCACGACGCTCGCGATCAGCAAAATGTCGCCGAGTCCGTTTCAGCCCCGACAACAGTTTGATCAGGAGGGCTTGGCGCAGCTAGCGCAGAGTTTGGCGTCGAGTGGCATGCTGCAGCCGATCTTGGTCCGCCCCAGCAAAACGACAGAGGGCCATTATGACATCATCGCGGGAGAGCGGCGCTGGCGGGCTGCGCAAATTGCTCAGATGCATGATGTCCCCGTTGTTATCCGCGAGCTGGACGATAAGCAAACGCTGGAAGCAGCGGTTCTTGAAAACGTTCAGCGTCAAGATTTGTCAGCGATTGAGGAGGCGAGGGGCTATCAGCGTTTGGTGGCTGAGTTTGGCTATTCGGCTGTTGATGTCGCTGAAACCATCGGCAAAAGCCGGCCACACGTTGCCAATATGTTGCGTCTTTTGGAGCTGCCAGGCAACGTCCAAAAGCTGGTTGATCAGGGCAAAATCAGTGCTGGTCACGCCCGTGCGCTGGTCGGATTGGACAACGCTGCAGAGTTAGCGCGTTTCGTCTTGGAAAAAGGCCTTAATGTCCGCCAGCTTGAAGCGTTGGTGCGAAAGCAGCGCGATGGCTCAACAACTGACGGTCAGTCGAACCAACCCAAAACAGCCACCGAGCAGAGACGTAAGAAAGATGCCGATACATTAGATGCTGAACGGCGTGCCAGCGAAGCGGTTGGTCT
>CAXBRM010000003.1:0-40121 GCA_963978305.1 uncultured Rhodospirillales bacterium | reverse complement strand
AGTGCTTTTCCTTGTTAATTTCATCTGTTGTCAGTGTTTCATGCAACCTCTTTTCCTTCCGTTAAAATCGTATTTACAACCTTAAATCGAAAAATTTTTAGAGACTTTTTATTACGGTTTAAATACGATTACAACAAAAAATACATCTAATTATATTTTAAATACAATTATATGGCCCAATATGAGCTACTCTCCGGTGTTTGGACATTTTGGGGTGTGAATTAAGAATTAATCTATTCTGAGGTCTGTTCAAAACCGGTCATTTTTGGTGGCAGGTTCTATGCGGAACTCCGGCGGAGTCTCTAACTGAAAGCGACAGCACAACTGCCAGAATGCGTCTTTTAAAAGACCCGCTTGATGACTTGGGTGTGGCGGACAAATTTTTTGACGTTGATGCCAATCAGGCATGTCATGAGCACGTATCATGCCAAAGGGGCCAGCCATGCCCACCAGGACGCCCAGATAAACCAAAATATGCTCAACCCAAATCGGCGTCTTGAATGATCTATGGATGAGCAAGCGATGCATGCCAACCGAATGGCCTGCACAAAGTGTTACTGCAGATAACCCCAAAAACACGAAAAATCCTGACCAGGTTGCAAACCAAACGATGGCCACAAGACCACCAAGAATCATCATTGCAACCCAAGCAGTTTTTAGCGGCTCTAAAACAACTTTACCGTTTGTTGCCGATGTTAATTTGTCAGGAAAAACCCTGTCGGTTGCAACTAGATCATGAGGCATCGTCTTGAACTCCTAGCTTACATAATATAATAGATTCAGCATTGAATTCAATACTTAGACAATTTAATAAACATTTAAACTATGTTTTAAGCACCAGGGTTGGTGTGGAGAAATGCGATGGCGAAAATCGAAAAAACTGAGGCGCAGTGGCGTGACGAATTGACCCCGCAACAATTCCGCGTTTTGCGCAAACATGGCACTGAGCCGTCGCATTCAAGTGAATTGAACCACGTCCATGAGCCCGGAACGTTCTCGTGTGCTGGATGTGGTCAGCCGGTTTTTGCAACGGCAGCCAAGTTTGAAAGCGGTACGGGTTGGCCGAGCTTTTATGCCCCAATCGCCGATGACGCCGTCGGCACAAAAACGGATCGCAGCTTTTTTATGACCCGAACCGAAGTTCATTGCGCAGCATGCCTCGGCCATTTGGGTCATGTGTTTCCCGATGGTCCAGCGCCAACCGGTCTGCGTTACTGCATGAATGGCGTAGCCATGCACTTTACGCCGGACGCTGACTAAGACTTATGCGCATAGTGGATGGCCAACCTTGTGGCTATCCTTTTCTTGGCGAACCGTTAGACAGGGGTTTTACTTACCCAATATCAACGCGTGAGTAAAAAACCTATGCCTAGACGCGATGACCTTTCAAGTATTTTGATTATCGGTGCGGGACCCATTGTCATTGGCCAAGCCTGCGAGTTTGACTACTCTGGTGCCCAGGCTGTCAAAGCACTGCGCGAAGAAGGCTATCGGGTTATTCTGGTCAACAGCAATCCAGCGACCATCATGACCGACCCCGAGTTAACCGGCGAAAATGGTGCGACCTATATTGAGCCGATCACGCCCGAGGTCGTCGAAAGGATCATCGAAATTGAAAAGCCCGATGCTCTGTTGCCAACCATGGGTGGGCAGACGGCATTGAACACGGGCTTAGAGCTCGCGAAGCGCGGCATCCTTGATCAGCACGGCGTGACTATGATCGGTGCCGTGCCTGAAGCGATCGAAAAGGCCGAGGATCGTCTGAAATTTCGCGAAGCGATGGACAAAATTGGCCTCGAAAGCCCGCGCTCAATGCTCGTCACGGATCCGAAGCAAGCTGACGAAGCGCTCAAGGCTGTTGGATTGCCGGCGATCTTCCGTCCTTCCTTTACCTTGGGTGGCCAGGGCGGCGGCATCGCGTACAACCGTGAAGAGTTTATGGCATTGATCGAAGCCGGTCTCAGGCTGTCGCCAGTAAGCGAGACGCTGGTCGAGGAAAGCGTTCTGGGGTGGAAAGAGTATGAGATGGAGGTGGTCCGCGACAAAGCCGACAACGCGATCATTATTTGCTCGATTGAGAATGTTGACCCAATGGGGATCCATACTGGTGATAGTGTGACAGTCGCGCCGGCGTTAACGCTCACGGACAAAGAATATCAGATCATGCGCAACGCATCGATTGCGGTTCTGCGCGAAATCGGTGTCGAAACCGGTGGTTCAAATGTCCAATTTGCGCTCAACCCCGACAACGGCCGCATGGTGGTCATCGAGATGAACCCCAGGGTCAGCAGAAGCTCGGCGCTGGCATCGAAGGCGACGGGTTTTCCAATCGCAAAAATCGCGGCCAAGCTTGCTGTTGGCTATACCCTTGACGAATTAAATAACGACATCACGCGGGTGACACCCGCAAGTTTTGAGCCGACGATTGACTATGTCGTGACCAAAATTCCGCGCTTTACGTTTGAGAAGTTTTCTGGCGCTGAAGCCAAGCTGACGACCAGCATGAAGTCGGTCGGTGAGGCAATGGCAATCGGTCGAAATTTCCATGAAAGCCTGCAAAAAGCGCTCGCGAGCATGGAGACGGGGCTTAATGGCTTAAACGACATCGATATTCCCGATGCAGTGCGCAGCGACGGCAGCATCGATCAAGAAGCGGTGCTTGCGTTCTTGCGCCAACCAAAACCGGATAGATTGTTGGCAGTGGCCCAGGCCATACGCTTTGGTGTAGGTCGCGATCAAATCTATATGGCGACCAGAATAGATCCTTGGTTCATTGACCGGGTGGCTGAAATCGTGGCGGTTGAGAGCCGTATTTGCAGCGATGGCATCGCCGATGAAAACGACTATCTACAGCTCAAAAACCTTGGCTTCACCGACGATCGGTTGACGTATTTATCGGGCCAAGAAGCCAAGTCAACGCGCATGCCGACGTATCGTCGCATCGACACCTGTGCTGCCGAGTTTGATAGCCAAACAAACTATTTTTATTCCAGTCATGAAGCTTTAGGTTTCGGACCGGTTCGAAACGAAGCAACGGCCAGCAATCGTGAAAAAGTGATGATTTTGGGGGGTGGGCCCAATCGCATCGGACAAGGGATTGAGTTTGACTACTGCTGCGTTCACGCTGCCTATGCCTTGAAGGCAGCCGGCTATGAGACCATCATGGTCAATTGTAATCCTGAGACAGTGTCAACGGATTATGACACTTCTGATCGTCTGTATTTTGAGCCTTTGACGGCAGAAAGTGTCATTAACATTGCCAAAAATGAAGCAGCTGACGGCACCCTAAAGGGGGTGGTTGTTCAATTCGGTGGCCAAACACCACTAAAGCTCGCGGCGGCTCTTGAACAAGCTGGGATTCCCATTCTCGGGACTTCGCCCGCCAGCATTGATCTTGCGGAAGATCGAGATCAGTTTCAACAGTTGCTCCAGCGATTGAATTTAAAGCAGCCGCGCAATGGGATTGCACGATCTGCCATTGAAGCTGAAACGATCGCGGAGCAAATCGGCTATCCTGTTCTTTTGCGGCCAAGCTACGTTCTGGGTGGTCGGGCAATGGAAGTTGTCAACGATCTCAATGGCCTCAAGCGGTACATTCAAGAAGCAGTTAACGTCAGTGGCGATACACCGGTTTTGATCGACAGTTACCTGCGCGGAGCGATTGAGGTCGATGTTGATGCCCTTTGTGACCGCGAGGGTAACGTTGTTGTTGCTGGCATTATGCAGCACTTTGAGGAGGCTGGCGTGCACTCCGGCGATAGTGCCTGCTGTTTGCCGCCCCATACGTTGAGTGAGAACGTCCAGGCTCAAATTCGTGAGCAAACTGCCGCTATGGGACGAGAGTTGAAGGTGCAAGGCCTTATGAACGTGCAATTTGCGATCAAGGACGATGAAATCTACGTGATTGAGGTCAACCCTCGTGCATCGCGGACCGTGCCATTTGTCGCGAAAGCAACCGGTGTTCCGGTCGCGAAGATTGCGGCACGTTTGATGGCTGGCGAACTGCTGGGCAACTTCGATATAACACCAAAAATAAAGGGCCAATTCGCCGTTAAAGAAGCCGTATTCCCCTTTGATCGTTTTCCGGGCGTCGACACAGTCCTTGGTCCTGAGATGAAGTCGACGGGTGAAGTGATGGGCATGGATGCTGGCTGGGGTCGGGCTTTTCTTAAGGCACAAATGGCGACTGGAATGAAATTGCCGACCCATGGCACTGTGTTCATTTCAGTGCGCGAAGCTGACAAACCGAAAGTGGCAGCGCTTGCCAAAGATTTTGTCGATGAAGGCATGACCATTATGGCAACCCGTGGCACCGCCAGCGTCATCGCAGACTCTGGTATTGATGTCATTGTTGTTAACAAGGTACGCGAGGGCCAACCCCACTGCGTTGACGCTATGATCAACGGTGATGTGGCTCTGGTTGTTAATACCGTCGAAGGTGCACGCGAAGTCGAGGAAAGCAAAGGGATCCGAAGCACCGCGCTTGCCAAGCGCATTCCCTACTCTACCACAATGCCGGGTGCGAGCGCTGTTGCACGTGCGATTCGGGCTCTACGGGCGCAGACCCTTGCGATCAGAAGCCTCCAAGACTATATGGCATAACATACGGCACGCCCCCTGGGATCATATGAAGGGTCCAAGGGGGTGTCTTTTTTGGTCACGGCGGATCAATTTTGCCTGTCAACGTGGAGGACGATCCTATGTCAACCGAACGTGTCCCGATTACCGTTCAAGGTCACGCGCGCTTAGAGGAACGGCTAAGACAATTGAAGAATAATGAACGGCCTGCCGTGATCAAGGCGATTGCGGAGGCTCGCGAGCATGGCGATTTGTCAGAAAACGCTGAATATCATGCGGCACGAGAGAAGCAGGGCTTTATCGAAAGTGAGATTTCAGTGCTTGAGAGCCAATTGAGCCGCGCCGATGTGATTGATCCAAGCAGTTTTGAAGGTGATCGCATCAAGTTTGGTGCGACGGTCCATCTGATTGACGAAGATACAGAAGAAGAAATTACCTACCAAATTGTGGGTGAGCCAGAGGCCGACCTGAAGGCCGGGCGTCTCAATGTCGCCTCACCACTTGCAAGGGCGTTGATCGGTAAGTCTTCCGGTGACAGCGTTGAGGTCAAAACACCGAAAGGTGAAAAATATTACGAGGTCGAGTCAGTTGCCTGGGTGTGATCACCAGGCACCTTGTTATTCGCGGCGCTTTGGCGCGATTTCCCAATCAAGCCTGGCGATGACTTGACCATGGTCGCTGCGTTTGCGGTGGTGCTTTTCAACTTCCCAGTGCTCAAGATCATCCAAGAAATCGTCGAGCAGATGATCGTTTAAAACACGCAATGAGCCAACATGGCCAACTTCCGGTGTTCCCCAGCCTTCCCGAACACTGCTCATGGGCGCAAAGTGCTTGCTGACCAGGATGTGATCCAGCGTGTCATAACCACCATCCCAGGTAAAGGTGTAATGGACGTCACGAAGGCGTTTGCGCGCCGTGATTTTCTCGGTGGCAAACAAACTGAGATCAGCGATTTGATGGCGCATCGCTTCGCGGTCGTTGTCTGGGTAATCATCTTTTCTGAAATAGGGAATCGAAAGTCCACCCGCAATTTCTGTGCTGATTGCACTCAATTCATCGTTTAGATCACCCAATAAAATCACTGGCCGGTTGGGTTGTTCCAGCAGGTCTTGAATGATTAGCCAGCGCAAGGCAGCAGCATCCGTGTTTCGGACCATGGCCGATCGTGCAGCACCCAAGGCGTTCAATTTTGCAGCATCAATTGCCAGCGCCTGGTCGGTCAAACCTTGGGCTGTTCGAGCCATTGGCGCCTTGCTTTTAAAATGACAGACGTAAACCAGGATTTGGCCAAGTGCATCGTCACCGACGCCTTTGAGCGATTTCGACCAGTTCGGTAAGGTTATCTCGGCTCGCAAAAAGGGCCGATAGAACGTCTGAATTGATTGGCCATCAGCTTCAAAAGCCATTCGGCGTGACTTACCATCGCGTCCGGCCATCTCTTCTCCCATCCGAAAGTCTGCTGGGTAATCGGTTACTGTCCGGGCCTGAACCTGCCAGTCGCCACGGACCGCCAAAGCAACCCTTGGGACTTTATATACTCGGGCTGGTGATCCATAGGCCTGCGTATCGATGAAGATCGGTTCGCCTGCGATAAAAAGTTGTGCGCCTCCGCCTTGTTCTGATCGGTCGAGCGCTTCCCGAAGCGGCGCCTCCTCGAACACTTCCTGAAAGCCAACCAGATCGCAAGCCATCCGATCAAACTGAGCAGCCAGCCAGGATATTTTTTGCTCGTATTCCGTTGGTTGATCGTCGTTATTATCGTGTGGTTGATCCCAAAAGTCATTTTTACTTTTGATGTCGTAAAAGTAGTGTCGTTGCGCAGGCGTTGAGCCGGGCACCAAATTTAGAACGTTGAAGCTGCCAAGTGTTAGGGTCTTTGCAGATGCGGACATGTTCTTTCCTTTGGTGATGGTTTCGCTATATCCTGTTGCTAATCTGTTTCAATCCAATGACGCAAGAAAACAAAATGTTCTTTTCTTGTTCTTTTTGCTTGATTTTGGAACGTTCATAGAACATAAAGCATTTGTTCGTAGCAAGTGACTGCCATTTATGACTCTCACGCCCAACCAGACACGAACAAGCCGTTGGTCTGTTGTCAAATAATGCCCTTAGCAACAAAGACTGACACAATTTGTCTAGCCGGATGTTTCCCTCGATGCGTGACAAGAAACGCATTGAGGGAACGCAGAAATTCGCATAAAGGAAGAGAGTAATGGGAAAGCCACAATTGCAACTGGTGGAAGACGTGACAGTCGATAAAACAAAGGCCCTTGAGGCAGCGATGAGCCAGATTGAGCGCTCGTTTGGAAAAGGCGCAATCATGCGCATGGGCGAGAACACGACTCAAAAAGTCGATGTTGTACAAACAGGTTGCTTATCTTTGGATATTGCCCTTGGCATTGGCGGTTTTCCGCGCGGTCGCATCATTGAGATTTATGGACCGGAAAGTTCCGGCAAAACCACGCTGGCTTTGCATGCTGTTGCCGAGGCACAAAAAATGGGGGGGACCGCTGCTTTTGTTGATGCCGAGCATGCTTTGGACCCCGTTTATGCTCGCAAATTAGGTGTGGATGTCGAAAATCTATTGATTTCTCAGCCAGATACGGGTGAGCAATCCCTTGAAATAGCCGACACATTGGTTCGCTCTGGCGCTGTCGATATTTTGGTTGTCGATTCAGTGGCTGCCTTGGTGCCACGCGCAGAATTAGAAGGCGATATGGGCGACAGTCAGCCGGGCTTGCAAGCGCGGTTAATGAGCCAGGCGCTGCGGAAACTAACGGGATCAATCAACAAGTCGAAGACAATTGTCATCTTCATCAACCAATTGCGGATGAAAATTGGTGTCATGTTCGGCTCGCCAGAAACCACCACTGGGGGTAATGCTCTCAAGTTCTACGCAAGCATGCGTTTAGACATTCGTCGGATTGGCGCCATCAAAGACAAAGACAACGTGATTGGTAACCAAACACGGATTAAAGTTGTGAAGAATAAACTTGCCCCGCCATTCCGGCAAATTGAGGTTGACATTATGTATGGCGAAGGCATTTCAAAAACCGGTGAGCTCATTGACTTGGGTGTTGCGGCCGGATTTGTCGAAAAGTCGGGTGCTTGGTTTAGCGCGCTTGATCAACGAATTGGCCAGGGTCGGGAGAACGCGAAGCAGTATTTGCTTGAACATCCTGAAATGATGCCAGAGTTGGACCACAAAATTCGTGCGAACGCAGGGTTAATCCAGGATGCTATGCTTGAAGGGCCAGGAGATCAAGACGGCGAGGATAGTTGACGGGCTTTGCTGGTGATCGGAATGCCGCTTGTGTGATCTGTTGCCAGATTCTGATGGCTCGACCGGCTAATCAGTGAAAGTAGGATGATTCGCAATCATTGTGAGATGTTGGCGCCTCGTTGTTGCCATCTTTGAATGGGCATCATGTGACTGGGTGTTGGACGACTGGTCGCTCCGGGGGTGGCTTTGTTTGCCAGACGACGATCATGCGTCTTATGGCCTTATCGGATAGGATTTTGAAGGGGTGAGTCTTGGGAGGGGCTCACCCCTTTATCTTTTGCTCTCAATGCTGTTCTGACTGTTTTAACCGCTGCACGTGCTTGAAGTCTTGAGTTAATAATTTTTTTTCAGGCAACACGTTGGTTGATTTGTTGCTCCATAACGTCTTGCAAGCAGCGAACGCGCTTCCTTTGTCGTTAACGCTTTTCTCATCGGCATACTTTGCTAAAGGAAGAGTCATAAAACCGACTTTTCTGTTGCGAGCCATAATAAGCTTCATTGGAAGCCAAGTAATGGTCGCGGATCATCATTGAATAGAGACTATTGCCATGGCTACTGCCAATCAAATCCGAGGAACATTCCTGGATTATTTCAAAGCAGACAATCATTGGGAGATCGACAGCTCACCCTTGGTTCCTCAGAATGATCCGACGTTAATGTTTACCAACGCGGGCATGGTCCAATTTAAGAATGTGTTTCTGGGCCAGGACAAGCGACCTTATCATCGTGCCGTCACGTCACAGAAATGTGTGCGGGCAGGTGGCAAGCATAACGATCTGGACAATGTCGGCTATACGGCGCGCCATCACACCTTCTTTGAAATGCTGGGCAATTTCTCGTTTGGTGATTACTTCAAAGAGCATGCCATCGAATTGGCTTGGAATCTGGTTACGAAGGAATTTGGCTTGCCGAAGGAGAAGTTGCTGGTCACGGTCTATCACACGGATGACGAGGCAGCCGATCTTTGGAAGAAAATAGCAGGCCTGAGCGACGACAAAATCATTCGCATACCGACGAGTGATAATTTTTGGGCGATGGGCGATACGGGCCCGTGCGGGCCATGTTCAGAAATTTTCTTTGACCATGGTGATCACATTTGGGGTGGACCACCAGGTTCGCCGGATGAAGATGGTGACCGCTTTATCGAGATTTGGAACCTGGTTTTCATGCAGTTTGATGTTGCAACGCCGGGCGGCGAGCAAATTCCTCTACCACGACCAAGCATTGATACCGGCATGGGTCTGGAACGTATTTCAGCGATTTTGCAGGGTAAGCACGACAACTACGATATTGATTTAATGCGGGCGCTGATCGAGGTGAGCGCTCACTTTAGTAATGACGATCCCGATGGTTCTAATCTCACCAGCCATCGTGTCATTGCCGACCACTTGCGGAGCTCCGCCTTTTTGATCGCCGACGGTGTCCAGCCCGGCAATGAAGGTCGTGGCTATGTGCTTCGTCGAATTATGCGGCGGGCGATGCGCCATGCACACAAAATCGGGAACCAAGACCCCCTCATGCACAAGCTGGTGCCAGCACTCGTTCGGGAAATGGGTGAGCATTTTGGCGAACTAAAACGCGCTGAAGCGATGATCACAGAAATTTTACGGTTGGAGGAAAGTCGGTTTAAGGAAACCTTAGATCGTGGACTCAGGCTATTGACCGAAGCAACCAACAAGCTTGGCGGGGGCGAAACGCTGGCTGGTGACGTTGCTTTCAAGCTTTATGATACTTACGGCTTTCCTTTGGATTTAACCCAAGACATCTTGCGTGGCCAGGACCGCCAAGTTGATCTTGATGGGTTCACGGCGGCAATGGACGCTCAAAAAGCAGCAGCCCGAGCGAATTGGAAAGGATCCGGTGATGCCGTCTCCGACGCACTCTGGTTTGAGCTTAGAGATGCTTATGGACCCACGGAGTTTCTGGGCTACGCTGGCACCCGTGCTGAAGGGGTTGTGCAAGCAATGGTCAAAGACGGCGCTAAAGTCGAAAGCCTAACAATGGGTGACATTGGGTCGATCATCGCCAACCAGACGCCTTTTTACGCCGAAAGTGGCGGGCAGCAGGGCGACCAAGGGACCATTACCACAGAAACTGGTGCGCAACTTCGCGTTACTGACACCCAAAAGCATGCTGATGGTATCTTTGTCCATGCTATATCAGTGGAGGCTGGCAGCGTCGCGGTTGGCGATGCGGTCATTATGCAAGCCGACCAAACACGTCGGAATGCTTTAGCATCTCATCACTCAGCAACGCACCTGTTACACGAGGCCCTACGACAGGAATTGGGGAACCACGTTGCGCAGAAAGGCTCTCTGGTGGCGCCGGATCGTTTACGGTTCGATTTCTCGCACTCGGTTGCCATGTCGGATCGTGAATTGAACGCGGTTGAGCGAGCAATTAACGATCAAATTCTCGCCAATACAGAAGTTTTAACGCGGATTATGAGTCCAGATGAAGCCATTGATGAGGGCGCACAGGCTTTGTTCGGTGAAAAGTATGGCGATGAGGTGCGCGTCGTCAGTATGGGCACCAAAGACGATGTTGGTAAAGCATATTCTTTGGAATTGTGCGGTGGCACTCATGTCAGCCGCACTGGTGAAATTGGCTTGTTGCATATCCTGAAAGAGGAAGGCCCTGCTGCCGGGGTTCGTCGGATTGAAGCGGTTACGGGCCCAGCACTGTTGGGCTATCTGCAATCGCGCGAAACGCTGGTTCAGACGCTTGCGTCCTCGATGCGTTGTAGTGTCGGCGATCTTCCAGGCAGAATTGACGCCCTTCAAGACGAACGGAAGCGGCTTGAGCGTGAATTGGCTGATACCCGCAAAAAGCTAGCGACGGGTGGCGGTGGCACGGCAGCTGAGGAGGTTGCTGGCGTTGGCTTTATAGCCAAAATGATAGACGATATCCCAGCCAGAGAGCTGAAGGGAATGGCCGATGAGCTGAAAACTCAGGTTGGGCGTGGTGTTGTTGTTTTGATTGCGACTGACGACGGTAAGGCGAGTATCGTCGTTGGCGTAACGGATGATTTAACCGAGCGTTTTAAGGCTGGCGACGCCGTTAAGTCAGCGACAAGTGCCGTCGGTGGTAGCGGGGGCGGACGACCAACGATGGCCCAGGGAAGTGTTCCTGCTGGTGCCGACACTGCCTTAGCGATTCAAGCGATTAAAGACCTGATGATCGCGAGCTTGGCGTAAATGGTTTTATCAGACAAAACACTTAGCGGTTTGGTGCCAGCAGTGCTGGATTTAATGGTTGAGGCTTCCGACCGCTTGATTGTCCCGCGCTTTCGGTCTTTAGCGGCGAATGACATTAAAACCAAAAGCTCACCAACCGATTTGGTTACCATCGCTGATATCGAAACCGAGCAGTGGCTGACACCCAGATTGGCTGAGCTTTTGCCAGGCTCGATGGTCGTCGGCGAAGAAGCAGTCGCCGAGGATCGAAGCGGCAGTGTTTTGGCGCGCTTAGCTTCTGATGCGCCAGTATGGGTGATCGACCCTGTGGACGGAACGCGGAATTTTGCCCAGGGCCGAGAGACCTTTGTGACGATGCTGGCGTTGGTCTACCAACAGCAACCGCTGTTAGGCATGATATGGCAGCCGGTTAAGCGGCAATTATTCTGGGCGATAGAGGGCCAGGGCGCCTGGATGCAGCCGGAAGCCGGCGAGCGACGGCGTCTGTCAACCAGAAAGTCGGCGCCTCGACCAGCAGATTTAGCTGGCACCATCAGTTTTAAATGGCTTCACCAAGCAGATCAGGATCCAGCCCGAGCAAACGCGGCAAAGTTTTTGAAGACAGATTGTCTTGGTTGCGCAGGCGAGACATATGTTCGCTTGGCTGATGGTCGTTACGATTTTGCCGTTTTTGGCTTACTCAATGCGTGGGATCATTGCCCTGGCTTGATCATTCTGCGCGAAGCCGGCGGCGTCGACATCCTGCCGGATGGATCGCTTTATAACACGTCGTGGCAACGAGATCGCTTGATTGCGGCAAGCAATCGCCATACGGCAGATTTGGTCGAAGCAGAACTTTTTGCTTAGCAGGCAAAAATTGCCTCTTCTGGACTATTGTGACGGAAAAAGTTGAGGCATGGGCAGGTAGTTAAAGGCGTGCAAGTGAGCAGGGGGGAAATGCGATGAAGGTTGGATTTATCGGTCTGGGGAACGTTGGTGGTCAGTTGTCAGCGAGCCTGCTGCGCAATGGCGTTGAGCTGATGGTGCGCGATCTGGATAAAAATATGGCGCAACCTTTGATCGATCGAGGCGCTGGTTGGGCCGAGAGCCCCAAGGAAATGGCTGCGCAATGCCAGGTCGTGATTACCTGTTTGCCCAGCCCCACAGCGAGCGCCACTGTGTTGGAAGCCGAGGATGGTGTACTGGCTGGCTTTGCTGCCAGCGGTGGGTCTGGAAAAATTTGGGCGGAGATGAGCACCACGATTGATGCGGAAGTCAAGCGCATCGGCGAGAAAATCCAAGCGCTTGGGGCTGAGCCAGTCGATTGCCCTGTCTCTGGCGGCTGCCATCGGGCTGGAACGGGGAATATTTCCATCTTTGCTGGTGGCTCACGGCACGCGTTTGAAACCATGCTGCCGCTGCTGACGAAGATGGGTCGTCGTATTATTCATACAGGCGCGCTGGGCAGCGCCAGCGTTCTCAAAGTCGTAACCAACTATTTGGCCACGGCGAACTTGGTTAGCTGTATAGAAGCCCTGGTAACCTGCAAAATGGCTGGCCTGGATATGAACACCAGTTACGAGGCTATTGCTGCTTCAAGCGGCACAAGTTTTGTCCATGAAACGGAAAGCCAAGTGATTTTGAACGGCAGCCGCGACATCAGCTTTACCCTCGATTTGGTCGATAAAGATTTATCGATTTTTACTGAGTTTGCAGAGCGGGTAGGGGCGCAGCTCGAGCTGTCCCATTTCTTACTCGACATCGTGCGTGACGGCCGTGCCAAGTATGGTGATCGTGAATGGTCACCCAATCTGATCAAGCGTTTTGAAGATAAGTTGGGCATTGAGGTATTAGGCAGCGGATTTCCATCGCAAATGGTGGATGACGAGCCTGAACAAGCTGGCTTTGAGGTCATCCCCAAGCGGTGACGCCCAGAAAAACCATGCGATAACCAGACCATCCCAGAGAACCGCTGTGGCCAAGTCATAGGGTGCTTGACGCCAGTTCAATCGAGGTCAGTTTATGTATATGTTGAATTTCTCGCGGATCATTTGATCAAGCGCTGGATCGATATGGGTTGGTTTTTTGGCGCGAATGTCAGCAACCTTTTTCTTTGCCTGTTCAACGATCTCCGGTTTGCCAACTTCGGCCCATTCCTTCGGCGACAAACGGTCTCCGATCTTCGGATAGACGTACTCTGTCTGCATCAGGCTCATGGTTTGCTCAGTGCCCAGGTAGTGGCCGGGCCCGACCAGCGCAACTTCGCGCATGGTTTCTAAAGACAAACGGCTGGTATCAACCTCAATGCCGCGGACACAACGCATCGCCTGCCCAAGCATATCGTTGTCAATGACCAGGCTTTCCAGGCAAAATCCCAGCAAAGAGGCATGCATGCCCGCGCTCTCGTAAACCATATTGGCGCCGGCCAGGCCCGCCATCACGGTCGTGATGCCTTTTTCATAGCCCGCTTGGATGTCTGGCAGCTTGGCGTCGCTCATGCCTGCGGCTGTGCCAGTCGGTAGACCGATGTACTGCCCCATTTGGGCTACCCCGCAGCTAAGAATTGCTTGTTCACCCGATCCACCACTCATTGCGCCGCTCCGCAAATCGCTAACGAAAGGCCAAGGGCCAAAAAGCAAGGGATGACCCTTTTGGATCGCGTTCACATAAACAACGCCCGACAAGCATTCGGCGTGGGCTTGCATGATTGACCCAGCAATAGCTGCAGGCGAGGTTGCGCCAGCTTGCCCAGCCGATAGCAACAAGACCGGCATGCCACCGTCGATGCAACGTTCCATCACGGCGCAGCTTTCGGTGGCGTACTTCATTGGTGGTACGACAAAGGTACAGCTGAGCATGGCGAAAGGTTTCATCCGATACGCTTGCTCGCTGCCTGCGACGCGGTAAAGCATATCAAAGCATGGCGCGACCGCGTCAATTTCGAATATTGATGTGCCGATTGGCTTCCGCGTGCCGGTTAAACAGGCCCACATGGTATTGTAGTCCATTTCGACGTTATCAAGCACGTCACGCGCGACAACCGGGCGCTGGAAAAAATGGATATTGTCCATCTCTTCGACGATTTTCGCCGCCGTATGCAAATCATCAAGCGTACTTTCTTTGTATTCCTTGGTATCAACATCAACGGTGTGGACAGCTGCGCCAGCGGTTGCATAATGAACGCGGTTGCCGCTTAGGGTCAGGTCGAATTCTGGTGCATGTTGACCGTAGATTTTAAACTCTTTTGGGGTCATTTCAATGCTGGCTTCGACGAGCCGTTTTGGAAATAAAATCCGTTGAGTTTCCTCATTCCAAGTGCAGCCAGCCTCAAGCATTGCCTGCTTGCCGCGCTCAGGTGCATCCGCCATGCCAATTTGCTCAAGGGCATCGAGAGCAACGCCATGGATCTGGCGAATGTCTTCGTCAGTCAGTGGTCTGTAAGTGCCACCAGACATGCCGGGTCTTACGGGCCGAAGATCATCAGCCAAAGGCGCTGCACGTTCGGCATGACGAGCCGCTCGGCCACCCGCGCGGCGTGATTTGCGTTCGCTTTTTGGTTCTTCCATGGTTTCGCTCCACGATAGACTTTGTTAGGGTCCTCAGCAGGCTGAGGTGGTGATGCCAAAGGGGACTAAATCTCGAATAAACTGAAAAGGTATTTCGCGGTTCCTTCGGCTAACTTTCTGGTTTGCTTTACATTTTGACACGCTCTGACTTCGGGTCGTACATTGGCTTCAAGCTTGCGACGACAGGGATACGGGTTCCGGCGACATCTACCTCGAAGCGACTGGCCAAAAGCTCATCTGCTTTCTCACGATCCGGCGTTGGCACGTAGCCCATGCCGATGCTGCCACCAAGATAATGGCCGTAGTTGCCACTGGTTAGAAAGCTCACCACCTGACCATCTCTGATGATTGGCTCATTATGATAAAGCATGACGCTCGGGTCTTCCGCTTTGAACTGGACCATGCGGTTGTTGAGGCCAGTTTCCTGTTTGGCAATCACGGCTTCACGCCCAATGAAGTCGCTGCCTTTGTCGACTTTAACAGCAAAACCGAGGCCTGCCTCCAGAACGTGATCCTCATCGGTGATGTCGTGACCAAAATGACGGAATGCCTTTTCAATTCTGCAACTGTCGAGAACGTGCAGGCCCGCTAGGCGAAGACCGTGGCTGGCACCAGCGGACTCAATGGCTTCAAAAATATGTGCGGTTTGATCTGCGCTTGCGTAGATTTCCCAGCCCAACTCGCCAACATAGGTAACGCGGTGAGCACGGGCGATGCCCATGCCGATTTCGATCTCACGCATCGTTCCAAATGGGTGCGCTGCATTGCTGAAATCATTTGGTGAACACTCGGCGAGCACGTTGCGGGCGTTCGGTCCCATCAGGCACAAAACGCTTTCGCTGGCCGTAATGTCGATGACCACAACATTTAGATCACCGATGTGGCGCTTCATCCAAGCCATATCGCGGACAACTGTTGCAGCCGGGACAACCGCCAGAAAGCTGGTGTCAGCTAATCGAGTGACTGTTAAGTCGCTTTCAATGCCGCCGTTGCGGTTGAGCATCTGCGTGTAAGTGATTTTGCCAACCGCCGTGTCCATTTGGTTGGCACACAGCTTTTGCAAAAATGCCAGGGCGTCGCGGCCTTCGATGCGCAGCTTGCCGAACGAGGACATGTCAAACAGGCCAACGCCCTCGCGCACAGCCAAATGTTCCCGTTTGGCATTTTCAAACCAATTTTGCGGTCCCCAGCTGTACCTGTATTCTCGTTCTTGGTCTTCGTCGGCAAACCAGTTTGCCCGCTCCCATCCGGCGGTGACACCAAAGACAGCACCGCGAGCTTTGAGGTGTTCGTGCAAGGGTGAGCGGCGAATACCTCGGGATGTCTCAGGCTGACGATACGGCCAATGGTCCTGGTAAAGCAGGCCCAGGCTTTCGCTGACCCGCTCTTTCAAATAATGGCGGTTTTTCTCGAACGGTTGGGCACGACGAATATCAACACTCCATAAATCAAAAGGTGGTTCGCCGTCGTTTATCCATTGGGCAAGCGCCATCCCAGCTCCACCGCTGCTAACAATCCCGATGCTGTTGTAGCCCGCGGCAACCCAGAACCCCCTTAATTCCGGTGCCTCGCCGAGGTAATAGCTATCGTCTGGCGTGAAGCTTTCTGGGCCATTGAAGAACGTATGTATGCCTGCATCAGCGAACAGAGGCAGCCGATTGACCCCCATTTCAAGGATGGGTTCAAAATGTTCGAAATCTTCTGGCAGTTGGTCGAAGCAGAAATCAGCTGAGATGCCGTCCATGCCCCAAGGCTTAGACTTTGGCTCGAAGGCTCCAATCATCATTTTGCCAGCATCTTCTTTGTAGTATGCGTATTCGTCTGGAACACGCAGAACTGGCAATTGGCTCAAGCCGTCTACAGGTTCAGTGACCAGATAAAAGTGCTCACAGGCGTGCAATGGAACGCTGACACCAGCCAAAGCGCCAACCTCTCTTGCCCACATGCCAGCGCAGTTGATGACCACGTCTGTTTCAATGTTGCCACGATCATCGCTATCATCGGCTGCCCATTGTACACCTGTGACACGACCATCCATTTGCTGAATGGCGGTCACTCGAACGCCTTCCTTGATCATGGCACCGCGCATTCGTGCACCTTTCGCGAGTGCCAGTGCGATATTGGCTGGATCGGCTTGGCCATCGCCAGGCAAATGCACCGCGCCAACAACACCGTCGATGTTGAGATGTGGGTACATGGCCTTGGCTTCTTCGGGACTGATTGGATGAGCTTCAACGTCAAAGGCACGCGCCAGACTGGCTTGGCGATAAATCTCTTCTTTTCGGGCCTCGGTCAGTGCAACGGTCATGCTGCCGTTGGCTTTCATGCCTGTCGCAATACCGGTCTCTTCTTCGAGTTTCATGTACAGGTCGGTAGAATACTTGGACAATCGCGTTAAATTTTGGTTGGTGCGCAATTGACCGATCAGACCTGCCGCATGCCAAGTTGTTCCACAGGTGAGTTGCTTGCGCTCCAGCAAAACAACATCTGTCCACCCCAGCTTGGTCAAATGGTAAGCGACCGAGCAACCGCTCACACCACCGCCAATAATCACCGCTCGCGCTTTGCTTGGTAGGTTTGCCATAGGTGTTTGCCCCAAAATTCTGTCAAACATTTTTCTGCTTACTGCGACTCTCGCTGTGAGTACTTGTGCGCCTGCATTCAGGCCCGCAGTCGTTGATTTGTTGGATCCCACTGGGCATCATGCTCCGCCACAACAGCCCGATAGCGTTCGCCGTACATTTCGATTTCAAGCTGCGTTCCAGGTTGGGCGACATTGGCTTTTACCATGCCAAGCGCCACAGAGTGACCGACGCGGTATCCCCAAGCGCCCGACGTTGTCTCACCCACGATCTCGTCGCCGTGCCAGACACAACTCATGTAGGGCGCATCATAAGCGCCCGCGTCAACTTTCAAGCTGACAAATTGCTTATTCACGCCTCGTTGCTTTTCCAACTGAATGGCCTGCTTACCTTTGAAGTCGTAATCATTGTCAAGACGGACAAAGCGCTCAAGACCACCTTCGAGTAAGCTATAATCGGTGCTTAGGTCGCCCTTCCAGGCGCGATAGCCCTTCTCGATGCGCATGCTGTTCAGCGCAAACATTCCGAATGGCTTGATACCTTGTCCCAAAATAGCCTTGTAAACGGGCGCTGCGCTTTCAACTGGCACGTGAACTTCCCAGCCCAGCTCGCCAGCGAATGACACGCGCAGCAAATGAAGCTCGACACCGGCAATTTTCGCGCTCTGGAAGGTCAGCCAGGGTTGTGACAAATCAGCCTGCTCAGCAATCGGCGCCAGGAGTTCCCGGCTTTTAGGGCCAGCAACAATGAAGGTATTGGTGTCGGTGGTGGTATTGGTGATCGTAAAGCGGGCATCGCTTGGACGATGCCGCATCAACCACTCGAAATCATGATCTTCTGCTGACGCAGCCGTAATCAGCATAAAGCGATTGTCTGCAAAGCGGACAATGCTCATTTCTGTCAGGATGCGGCCCTGATCATCGGGGAAATATACGAGGCCAATCCGGCCAACCCGGGCGATGGGACCGGCGACGAGCGTGCGTAGCCAGTCCAACGCCCCTTCGCCTTCAACGATAAAGCGGCTGAAACCCGGTAAATCCAGGATGCCAGCAGAATCCCGGACAGCTTCAACTTCTTCTTTGACGCGCGGCTCCCATGGGCCCTGCCGTTGCCAGGTTTGAGTGCTCTCCCAGCTGGTGTCGTCGCCATCTTTAGCAAACCAATTGGCACGCTCCCAGCCATTGTAGTCACCCATCACGCCCCCCAGCTCGACGATTTTGTCATGCACCGGCGACAACCGTTTGTTGCGGCCTTCTGGCCAGGTCATACAGGGAAAGTGCATCGCGTACTCGTGACCGTAAACCTCCATCCCTTTGATATTGCAGTATTCTTGGTCACCATTGACCCACTGACCGAAGCGGCGCGGATCAACAGCCCACATATCCCACTCGGTGCCGCCTTCGATAACCCATTCGGCGAGGACTTTGCCCGCGCCGCCGCCTTGAGTGATGCCAAAGGTAAAGACACAAGCCTCAAAGGCATTTGGTACACCCGGCACCGGACCGATCAGCGGTAAACCGTCAGGGGTGTAGGGGATTGGACCGTTGATGACGCGGCTAACACCGCTGGTGCCTAGCTGGGGGACGCGCGCCATAGCGTCTTCAATGTACCATTCTAAGCGGTCGAGGTCGTCTTCCCACAATTGAAAGCTAAAGTCATCTGGCATCGGGTCATCAGCGCTGATCCAGTGTGCTTTGCAGTTCCGCTCATAGGGCCCCAAGTTGAAACCTGTTTTTTCTTGCCGCAGGTAGTAGCTGCTGTCGACGTCACGGAGGAGCGGCAGTTTTTTGCCACCGTTATTTTTCATAAATTCTTCTACTTCAGGCACCGGATCAGTCAGCAGGTATTGGTGGCTCATGCTCACCATCGGCACCCAGCGGCCTCCGAGCATTTGTCCAACTTCCTGCGCCCGGTAGCCTGCCGAATTGACGACGTATTAGGATTTGAGCTCGCCTTTAGTGGTTTGCAGGGTCCACTCTTGTGCTTGCCGATCAAAGTGTGCGCCCTCGAGCGCGCAAAAGCGTTCGACGTGTGCCCCTAAGTTTCGGGCGCCCTTAGCCAATGCCTGGGTAAGTTGCGCCGGATCAATGTCACCATCGGTCGGGTCAAAGAGGATTCCGTCTAAGTCATGGGTTTCCAGGAACGGATACATTTCTTTGGCTTCGGCGTGGGTCAACATGCTCATGTCGATGCCTTGATAGCGCCCCATGCCCATGACACGTTTGAACTCTTCGGTGCGCTCTTTACTGTGGCCCAGGCGGATCGAACCAGTCACATGGTAGTTCATCGGATAATCGACCTCATCGCCTAGCCCGCGATACAGTTCAGTCGAATAGCGCTGCATATTCATCACCGCCCAAGACCCGGAGAAAGCCGGACAGTTGCCCGCAGCGTGCCAGGTCGAACCGGATGTTAATTCATTTTTTTCGATAAGAACGCAATCGCTCCATCCGGCTTTTGCTAAGTGATACACACAACTAGCGCCGACTACGCCGCCACCGATGACGACAACCCGTGCTGTACTTGGAAGTGCCATTTCCACGCTCCCCAACGTTAAAATGCCTTTATGTTTTGCCACCTAATCGGGCGTTCCCCAATTGGTCAAGTCGATCTCGACACTTTCGCCACTCGGTCGCACTTTGCGCAGTTGGTTTTTCTGTCCGATATGCGACTGATTACAGAAATACTCCCCAAATAGCGGCACGTTAGAAACACTGGTTATGCCAGCTTGACGCAGTGCGCTTGGCATCCGCGCGCATCAGCACGTGATTGAGGGGGTGATGGCCACGATGCTCCTTGAAATTCTGCGTTCTTTGCGAGTCCGCATCACAAACGGCGCAAGGAAGGCTTCGTGGCCCGGATAAGCCACGCACTCGGACCGCTTCTAGGGGCAGTGGACCGTCAGACTGTTGCTGCCAGTCCACACAATTTGGGTCAGTCAAGTAAACGAATCTAAAAGAATATAATAAAAACAATGATTTAATAATGGTTGCATAAGTATCACACAAAAAATTATGCGCCAATCGCATAATTTTTTTAGACTTGCAGAGTCCGATTGGTCCATAAGCCACTCAGCCTGCATTTTACGGGTAATCAAGTGCTGTCACGTCGCTCACATTTTAGGCTTCGCGGCTGGCAGCTCTCGCAACCTGGTTGCCTTGTTTTTTTATTTTGTTTGAGGATTTTGACATGAAAGCCCTTTTGATCAACACGACCAGCATCGTGGCCGCCAGCCTCGCTTTGGGGATTTCGACAGCGGCAAATGCGCAAGAATCAACTGTACAACTGACTGGTGAAGTGAGCCTGGGCGGCACTGGCTTTGCATCCGACAAGGACGATGACCCAGATTACCTGCAAGACGTTTGGGACCAGTCCGGTAGCTTTGATGTCTCATTTGATATTGCGGCGGCGGCGCCTGAGTACGGCTTTGGGGTTTTTGGTCATGCCGACCTTGGTGCTGAATCGTCAAACACAAGCTTTGATGATATGAATATAACGTTGCAGAGTGCATCGATCGGCGTCAGCGGCGGTAGTAGCGCGCTTATGGCAAGGGTCGGCCCAAGGGTAACCGAGCTCGCTTACGCTGGTGATCTGGCGGTTGGCGGTGCGGGCGCAACAACCAAATTTCTCGATGAGGGCGATGACAGTCCATCCGTCTTCGACAGCATTGAAATCATCTACGCGCATGCTCAAGGACCGCTTTCCGTGTCTGCTGCGTATGAGCCTGAGTCTGGTAAGATTTCTGGTGCCGCCGGCTACGACCTCGTCTCAATGTATGGCCCAGGGCGCATTAACGGCTATGCTTTTGAAGATACCATGAACAACTATGAAGATACCGTTGACGCCATTCGTGGCTACCGGGTGGCGGGCTTCATCAACAATGGCGCGATTGAGCTGGGCGGTAGCATCGCGGTTGAAGACATTGATTTCGCTGACGCTCATGCCAGCGGCAACGAAAAATCCGAGCGGTTCTCTTATGGTCTCGGCGCGGTGCTGATGGTGCAGGACAACTTGGACATTTCGGTCGACTATGAGCATACCAGCACAAGCATTGATGATGACGACCGAGTGATCTCAACCATCTTCAGTTTCGGTGCGGAAATCAGCCTCGGCGATACCATGAGCATCGGCGGCCATGTCAAACAATTCAATAATGCTCCGGTCGATTACCTCCGTGAAACCACGGATAAGAAATCTGGCACTGAGGCCGGTTTTGACTTCAGCGTCAGCTTCTGATCGCTTTCGTCAACACACACCAGTATCACGAGGGGCGGTGACGAGAGTCGCTGCCCCTCGCTTTTGAATCAACAGCCGAACCGTCGTTTTATACGTTTATCTTCAGATGCTCAGCTATCAACACGCCTATCATGCTGGCAACTTGGCCGATGTTCATAAGCACACGGTGTTGCTAGCGGCTTTGCGCATATGTCTCAAAGCCTGGCCCAGGCTGCGCTATGTGGAAAGCCACGCAGGTCGAGGACGCTACGATTTACAAGGCTTTGAGGCAAACAAAACTGGCGAATGGCGTCAGGGCATTGCGCGTTTAGCGGCTGCCGGTGATGTGACAGGGCCGTTGAACCACTACCGCAAATTTGTTCTGGAATTCTCAAAGGCTAAGACCCTCGAGGCTTTAAGATGGTACCCGGGCAGTCCGGCGATTGCGCGGCGGGTTTTGCGCCGCACGGACGTCGCACGGCTACACGATTTGCATCCCCAGGAATTCTCGGCTCTGAGCGACGGCCTGGACCAAGATGACCGCTTTGACGTTCATTGCTCAGACGGCTTGGTCGGAGTACAAACCCTCGAGGCTGAGCCTGAGATGGCGACCTTTGTCTTGATTGATCCAAGTTATGAAAATCAAGGCGAGTTTGATGCTGTTCTCGACGCAACAAGTCAGCTGAAAAATGTGGCCGTATGCCTCATTTGGTACCCACAGTTAAGCGATGGTCGTCACCAGGATCTGGCAAACTGGTTGCATGCGGCAGGCACGCTCAGCACCTTTCCATTTCAGCGCTTAGACAAAAACGCTGTAGCGGGGCGTAAAATGTACGCCTCAAGCATGGGTTTGCTTGTCAATGGCGACGCATCAGCAGCAATGGCCAAGACGTTACGCCGACAGCTCAAGATCATTGATAAGAGCTTGGAGTCCTGGTTCACGCCCTATTTCGATGAATAGAAAAGCGGTCCGCTGCCGGATTCTGAAGACTTGTTTTCAAAAAAGCCCATTTTCAATCCTCGATTGAGACGAACTGACGCAGAAACTTAGCCTGTGCTAAATTTCTTTGCTTATGGTTAATTTTTTTCTTATAAGCCGATGATGAAAAATTTAAACGTTGCTCTATGCATGATTATCGCTGGGATGTTGCTGCCGTCTGTTGCGCAGCCGCTGCGCGTTGTAACGAGCGTTAATGTCCTCAGCCAACCCTTGCAGGCGCTCTATGCTGCGGAAATTGATGCCGGGGTCTTGAGTGTCGCGCCCCTCATGGATATTGGCGCCGATCCGCATCTGTATGTGCCGACGCGGGCAGATTTGGAAGCTTTGATCGATGCTGATTTGATCTTGTTCATTGGACTGGGCTTAGAGGTCCAGTTCGCGGATCTCCTTCAGCGCATTGGTACCCATCGTAGAGGGACGAACGTGATGTTTGTTGGCGATTCTGTCCCAGTCTCGCTTTTGTTGGGCAAGGAATGTGATACGCCCCCTTGTCTGGTCGACCCTCATATCTGGATGGATCCCACCATTTATGCTCATGCTCTGCGTGCGGCAGTTGGCGCGGTGGATGAAGCGTTGGGGGATTCAGCTGAGCGAGTAAACCGGCTTGATCAGGTCAATCAACTGGTCGATCAATTAACGGCTGATATCGAGCAGAGATTTGAAGCGGCGCAAGTGAACGTACCGTTGGTGACGGCACACGACGCGTTTAGTTACTATGGTCGTGCCTTCGGGCTTGAAACTGTTGGCTTGGCTGGGATTTCGACCGACGTCGATCCGAGCGTCCGGCGGGTGCAAGTGCTGGCTCAACGCATCGTTGCAGAGCAAATTCCTGCTGTCTTCCTTGAGACGAGTGTTCCGGCTCGTGGTGTCAAAGCCCTGATTGTCGCGGCGGAGTCTCAAGGCCACACTGTTTCCATCAAAGGGCCGCTTTACACCGACTCCGTGGGTGAAGCGGGCACGGGGGCGAACAGCTGGGAAGGCATGCTCATGGCCAACACGATTGAGATTACTTGCGCCCTGGGGGCCGTAACATTGGAAGATTGCCCATGATTAAAGCTGAAAACTTATGTGTTGAGTATGGTGCCCGCTACGCTGTTGTTGATGTGTCGTTAGAGGTGATGCCTGGTCAAATGCTTGGGATTGCCGGGCCAAATGGTGCCGGCAAAAGCTCGTTAATGCAGGCTCTAGTCGGCCTTATTGTCCCTGGCTCTGGCCGCGTGGAGATCGACGGGGTGTCGAACAAAAATCAAAGAGCATTCCGTCGGGCTGCTGCTCGCCTTGCATACGTACCGCAAAAACAGCATGTTGCCACAGGCTTTCCCATCACCGTGCGCGATGTGGTTGGTATGGGTCAGTATGCTCAGTTGGGGTGGTTGGGCCGCCGGTCTGCGGCACAAGTCGCACGCATTGACCAAGCCCTGGAAAAATTGGGCCTGAGTGGTTTGGAGAACCAGCAATTCTCGGCGCTCTCTGGCGGTCAGCAGCAGAAAACTTTGGTGGCTCGAGCTTTGTCGCAAGCAGCGGAAGTTCTCATGCTTGACGAGCCGTTTCGGGGTGTTGATGCGAAGAGCCAAAGGGCAATCGTCCGTGTCCTTAAAGAGCATCGTGCGGCAGGCGGCTCCGTTGTTATTGTACACCACGGTGCTGAGATTTTAACCGAGCTTTGCGATGAGCTTTTGTTGATCAACCGGGTGTTAGTCGCTCGCGGATCTCCTGCACAGTTGCTGGCCAATCCGAAGCATGCGGCGATGCTTGGTGGCGAGGCGGTTGATTTTGCCGCGGAGTCCGTGCCGTTGGCGGCACAAACATCTCAGCGGTTTCACCCGATGACAATAGCGGGATGAACCGCCATGCTATTTAGTAGCGTCTTTCTAACAATTGCGCTCGGCTGCGCGGTTATTTCTTTTGCGGCGGGGACTTTTGGGGCGATCGTCAGCTTGCGGGCGCGCAACTTAGACGCCGATGTTCTTGCACACTGTACGTTGCCAGGATTGGTTTTGGGCTTAATCTTTAGTCAGCTTTTGGGATTTACTGAGGCACCTGGGAGCCAAATTTTGGTCATCGTTTGCGGTGTTGGCGCGGCAGGGTTGGCGAGCCTGGCCCTCAGCTATTTTTCAACGCAAGTCACCATCAAGTGGGCGTTGGGAAATGATATTATACAGGCGGTGCTGCTGGGGCTGGGTTTTGGATTGGGTTTAATTTTACTGAGCCTGGTGCAAGGCTATTTTCCAGCCCAGCGCTCTGGTCTCGATCGCTTGTTGATTGGTAATGCGGCATTATTGACATCGGCAGATGTCTGGATCGGTTGCGCCTTAAGCGCATCGCTGATCATGGTGGGCTGGTTGGCAAGACGACCGATCATCGCCTTTTTATTTGACCCTCAAGCCTGGCAGGTGGCAGGTGGGCGCCAATGGCTCGTTGAGACACTCTATGCAGCCGGTTTGTTTGTCGTAACCATTATTTGCATTCGTTTGGTCGGAGCGGTTTTAGCGGTTGCTTTGTTGACGATGCCTTATTTGATCGCAAAGCCGTGGGCATCAAGGGGATTTGCTGTTCTCGCACTGACGAGTGGATTAGCGGCCGCCGCTGGGGCGGTCTCCGGCTCTTGGGTCAGCGCATTATCGCTGGGTCCTGAAGCCCAAGGGTTGCCCACTGGTCCCTGTATTATTTTGGCTTTGTTTATTTGGCTTCTCGTTAGCCATATCCTTTTTAAGGTGCAGCAACACTTACGCTATGGCTAGTGCTATTTTTGCTCTGTCGATTTTGATTGTCCTCCTGCCGCTGTCCCTCGGCTGTGCTTTAAGCGGGGTGATCCTGACGGCGCGCCGTCAAGCCATGCTCCCCGATGCGCTCAGTCACGCGACATTGCCTGGTGTGATTGTCGCGGCATTCTTACGCGGCAATGCTGGAGTTGATCCCATAAGTGTCGTGATCGGCGCACTGTTTGTCAGTGCTGCGACTATCGGTTTGATTCAGGTTTTAGAGCGTTATTTAGACGCTAGTCGACCACAAGCACTGGCAGTCACCTATCCATCCATGCTGAGCCTTGGTCTTGTGCTGATGGTGGTGACAGGCCTGGATCAGATTGGCTTTGATGCCCATACGGTGTTGTTTGGCTCATTAGATTTTTTGTTTTGGCCTGAGGCGCTTGGTTTGTTGTCGTTGAACACACAAGCGTGGATGGATGCGTTGACAACGGCACCACTGGGCTTTCATTTTTCTGTGTTAGCCGTCTTTTGGTTGGCGCTAGGCTTACCGCTATTCAGACGCCAACTTCAGCAGCAGTTTTTTGATGAGACGCATTTTCAGAGCCAGGGGGCGAGGGGTGCACGTTTTCTTGAATTTTTTGTGTTGACGGCTGCGACTTTGGCTGCGCTTGCGGCATTTTTCATTGTTGGCGCCATTATGGCTGTTGTGCTGTTCGCTGCGCCTGTTTTGGTCGGTCGTGCTGGCGCTCAGTCGCTGATATCCTGGCTGGTAAAAAGTGCCTTGGTAGCGCTCGGTTTCGTGCTGTTGACCGTGCTTTTGATGGTCTTGATACCAGAGGTCTTCTTGCCAGCGCTTGGCCTGCCAGCGTGGCACGGCCTACGCAGTATCAGCCTGACGGGCGCCTATGCCGTGCTCGCCTCAATGATCGCGTTAGCAACTCTGAAGCGTGCGAACCCTGCCTAGAACGAGTTATTGCTAAATGTCTGCGGTGCCATGCCAAACGTCATGCCACTGCCAGCCGATGACGGGCAAGAGGCGTTGGCGTTGTAGCCACCATTAACACGACCAAAGCCCACAATTAGAGGCGCAACCGCACAGTCGGCCTGCGCGCGTGCCACAATCATATCATAAGCCCGTGCCGCGTTGGGGTCTGTTGGTCGCGGATCTGAGCCCGGTGCTACGTTGGTATTGCTTGCACTGGTCGCGGTCTGGTCCATGAACGTAATTCCGCTGCTGCTTGGCAGTGTGCCGGTGCCAAATCCTGAAGAGGTGGGATCAGTTGGCGCAGGTCCGACATATGTCCCCGCCGCAGTTGACGGGTCAGCAGGTGGCGGAACGTCTTCATTGCTCGCGAACGGATTCCAACCTAAGTCACTAAGATCAACGACTTGGCACGCAGATGCGCCCAAACCAACAGCTACGACAAATGCGAATTGAGCGGTTCTTTTCGCCAAAGTATTCATTGCTGATCCAATTCCTATGCGACAACCCAAATGGGTCCTTCTCTTTCCTAACACCGTCATACAGGAACTTACATTTTAGGCAAGCATATGGCGGTGAACGGCACAATTGCGACAAGCCCTATGTCGTCATATCCTCAAACTGGCGTCGAGCGAGAGCAAAATGATGTGATGATTAGCTTGGCTGCCGATCAAAGGCCATGGTTAAGCCGCCAATAATGATGATAATCAGACCGAGGATCGTGACCATGTCCTGGGTCTCACCCAGCATAATCACCCCCCATATTGCTGCAAGGGGCAAGGCGATGTATTCAATAGGCGCGACAAAACTCGCTTCGGCAACACGGTAAGCGAACGTCGTCGCGTAGGTCCAAACAAGCGTAATCGCGGCGCAAAGCGCCAAAATCCCCCATTGAGCAAAACTGGGTGCTATCCAATTCCGGGTCAAAAAATTAAGGCCATCCGAACCATCGTTCTGCCAGCCAAACTGCCAAATGCTCCAGGAAATCAGTGCGCCCCAAAACAAAATGGCTAACTGCGAGCCAACAACGGCAGCACCTACTTTCACCTGTTGGGGCAACATTCTGGTCACCAATTGATAGGATGCGTAGACAAAAGCGGCAAGAACAGCGAGGCCAAGCCATGGCGAGAGTTCTCCCGTCCAGGGTTTGGTATGGACAATGGCACCAATCAGACCGAGGGCTACGGCAATGATGCGAGCGGCTGATAGTCGTTCGCCAAGCAACGGAACGGCCGCGAGCGAAATAATCATGGGTGCGGTAAAAAACACGGCGTAAGCTGTGGCTAGCTTGACCATACTGACCGATAAAAACAGTAAAGTCAGTGTTAAAACCAAAAGTGTGCCGCGCAAAAACACCTGCAGCAGTCCTAGCCAACCCACCTCTTGCAGAGCAATGTAGGTCATGGGGATGCAAAGGGCGCCCATTAACATAAAACCACCACGCATCACTAAAAATTCAAACACCGGTATGCTGTCGCTAAGCTGTTTCATCAACGCATCGTTCAAGGGGATCAGTGACATCCCGATGACGAACACCCCCAGCACCACAAAGCGGTTGTAAAGCCAGTTCATAAGCCGTCCTTATGGCAGATTGGAAGTCGCTTTCGGCAAGCTTCGCTTAGTTGTCACTCATTTTTAGCGCTGCAATAAACGCAGATTGGGGAATATCAACATTCCCAATTTGACGCATGCGTTTTTTCCCTTCTTTCTGCTTTTCCAGCAGCTTCTTTTTTCGGGTTGCGTCACCACCATAGCACTTTGCTGTCACGTCTTTACGCAGCGCAGATACGGTTTCCCGAGCGATCACTTTCCCGCCAATCGCTGCCTGAATCGCAATTTTGAACATTTGTCGTGGGATCAGGTCCTTTAGTCTTTCACACAGGGCGCGGCCTCGATATTCAGCCTGGCTACGATGGACCATGATCGCCAACGCATCGACAGGATCGCCGTTCACGAGGATGCTGGTTTTCACCAGATCCCCGGCTTCATGGCCTGAAATTTGATAATCGAAACTGGCATAGCCGCGGCTGATGCTTTTCAACCGATCGTAGAAGTCAAAAACCACCTCGTTCAATGGCAATTTATAAACAATCATCGCGCGGCCATTAAGATAGGTCAGGTCTTGTTGAACTCCCCGTCGCTCTTCACAAATTTTCAGAATCGGTCCTAAAAATTCATCTGGTGTCATAATCGTGGCTGTAATCCACGGTTCTCGGATTTCTTTGACTTTCACGACATCGGGCATGTCGACAGGGTTATGCAAAAGCATCTCTGTGCCGTCGGTCATGGTCAGTTCATAGACGACCGAGGGCGCTGTCGTTACCAAGTCTAAGTCGAACTCTCGGCTCAGTCTTTCTTGGATGATTTCTAAGTGCAACAGACCTAGAAATCCACATCGGAAGCCGAACCCTAGAGCCGCTGAGCTTTCGGTTTCAAAGTGGAAGCTCGCATCATTCAGCGCTAGTTTTTCCAGGCTCGTTCGCAGGTATTCGAAGTCACTGGCTTCAGAAGGGTATAAACCGCAGAAGACGACTGGCACGCTTGGCTTGAAGCCGGTGAGCGGTTCATTCGCTGGTTTGCGTTCGTCGGTGATGGTGTCGCCAACTTGGCAGTCACGGACGGTCTTGATGCCAGCGGTTATGTAACCCAACTCGCCAGGACCCAGTTCCGGCAGTTCAATGCGGTGAGGGGTGAAGGCACCAACACGATCAATGTCGTAACTCGCGCCTGTTGACATCATGCGCATTTTTAAGCCTTTGCGCAGATAGCCATCAACGACACGGACCAGCAAAATGACGCCTAAGTACGTATCGTACCAGGCATCGACGAGCATGGCTTTGGTGGTACTTTCATCATTTCCTTTGGGGGCTGGCATTTGCTGAACAATGGCTTCAAGCACGTCTTCAACGCCCTCGCCAGTTTTGCCGCTGACAGTCAAAGCTTCACTGGCATCCAGACCGATAACATCTTCAATTTGGGTTTTGACTCGCTCTGGTTCTGCCGCGGGCAAATCGATCTTGTTGAGCACAGGAATAATTTCATGATCGTTTTCAAGTGCCAGATACACATTGGCCAGCGTTTGCGCCTCAACACCCTGGCTGGCATCAACGAGCAAAAGGCTGGCTTCACACGCAGCCAAACTGCGACTGACTTCATAAGCGAAATCAACGTGACCTGGCGTGTCAATTAAATTTAAGACATAGTCTTGCCCGTCTCGAGCCGTGTAATTCAGGCGCACGCTGTTAGCCTTGATCGTGATGCCGCGCTCACGCTCAAGTTCCATGGAATCCAGCACCTGCTCCTTCATCTCTCGGTCACTTAATCCACCGGTTGTTTGAATTAATCGGTCAGCGAGAGTGGATTTACCGTGGTCGATGTGGGCAATGATCGAAAAATTACGAATATTGGAGATTTCAGTCATAGCGTTGAGATACTCTGTCCCGCTTATAAATCAAAGCGCGCAATGACGCATGATAGACAGCGGATTTAGGGCATAGACCTTCAAAATTTGCTTAAGTCAACCGACGACAGCTTGGTTAATCGCGTCGGCTGGCGGATTTGCCCGTTGTCGAACGTGGGTATTTTGGTTTAACATAATGCGACTCTACCCAGTCCGAAGGATCTTAACATGAGCGGTCAAGCATTCAAGGTCGCGTTGATGATCGTAACCAATGTCCTGGTCAGTACATTGCACGCTGTCCAGGCTCAGGCGAGCAGCATTAGTGCCAGCGGAACACTGAATAGTGGCGGCATGCGCGCAGGTATTTATAGCGGCGATGGTGGGGCGGGGACCTCGAATGGTATGGTTGCGGTTACTCTACCGACCCAAGTCATGCTCAATGGCGGATTGCAGATCCTAACGCCTGAATATCGAGTCCTATCACTCTCAGCAGGGACGTTCCTGGTAAATGGCGGGCAAGTGTTTGCCGATCCGGCAGCCCTTCGCGTTGCTGGCTATCCACAAGCACTCATCCCTGATGTGGTTACCGAAATTGCCCCAATCGCCACCTCACAAGTTAATGTTTTGCCATTTGTGGGACCTGACGACCCGGTGGTGGCTACGCCCGATCGCAAAGTGCTCAGCTACATTCCTGGCGCTGGTACCGTGTTCGGTTACGGCGCGCCCGATCCGACCTACGGTACTCGTGGTGCACTTGGCGTTGAACAGGTTTGTGACACGACTGCACGGCGTGTGATGGCAAGGTTGTCGGGCGATGTCGCTTTTGACGCTGGCCAAGCCGAGGTCAAGCCTGCCGCATCTGTTGTTCTGGATCAGCTTGCTGCCCAGATGATTGCAAAGGCAGGTGCGTCTTTTACGCTAACCGGGCATAGTGATTCTCAAGGATCAGCTTCTTACAACCAGACCTTATCGCTGCGCCGAGCTCAGGCGGTTAAAGACTATCTCGCGGGTAAAGGCGTTGCTGAAGAGGCCATGAGTGTGGTTGGTGTCGGCGAAGAACAGCCGATCGCGAGCAACGACACTGCTGAAGGCCGCGCCCAAAATCGCCGGGTCGAGATCGCCAGTGTTGGTGGCCTTACAACAGTTGGGACAAACTGCCCGTCTGACCCGGTTGCTGACCGCAGTGCTCTTGTTTCGTCAAGCCAGCCTCTGCCAGTCGACAACAGTTTTATAACCGCTAACTCATCGACGTATGCCCCATCGCCAACAATGGGGTCAGCGTCATTTGCCTCCCCAAGCTTCAGCGATACAATTTACACACCGCCAAGCTTTGAGACGTCACCAATGATGGGTTCGGGTTTGAGCGATAGCTCTGGTTACGGCGCGATTGGTGCCGTTCCTAATCCCATCTCGGCTCCTGCTTCGGCTGCTGTGTTCTTAGGGGCAGCACAGCCATCAGGGATTCCACAAACGGCAAACCTTAATGCCACAAATGTCTTTATCCCCGATAGTGGATCAAACGGAGCCACTGACACCGTTTTGGCTGGCAATGATGCTTTTGCGCAGCTCAATCAGGCGGCAGAGGAACAAGGGTTTCTGGGCGGTATTCAACAGTCGGTTAGCGATACGCCATGGTTTGTGTGGGCTGGTGGTGCTGCCGCCGCTGCCGCCGTGGCGTTTTTCATTTTCTCAAGTGGAAACGCCGACGCAAATTAAGCGCGCAAAACACCACCAATTTTGTTGACGTTGGCGATGATTTTATCAGCGATTGATTCGAGCTGGTCATCGGTCAATGTCGCATCGCTAGGCTGAATGGTCACGGCGACCGCTAAGCTTTTTTTGTTATTTGCAATGCCTTCACCACGGTATACGTCAAACAGGCTGACGTCGGTGATCAGCTTTTTGTCAGCGCCTTTGGTCGCCCGTATTACCGCGTCAGCGGCGGTGTGCTCATCGACCACAAAAGCAAAGTCTTTGTGGACGGGTTGGAGCGCGCTCGGTTTGAGCAATGGTTTTTGGGTGCCGATTCTACCCGGTTTTCGCGGTACTGGCACAGCATCTAAATAGGCTTCAAACGCCACGACGCGGCCTTTGATCCCCATGGCCTTAATAACTTTTGGGTGCAATTCACCGAACACGCCCAAAACGGTCTTGCCAAGGGTTAGAGCACCGCTTCGCCCGGGGTGATACCAGGGGGGAACCTCGCGACTGCTTTGGGCAGTGTCAACTGGTGCCTCATAAGCGCGCAACGCCTGTATTAAGTCGGCCTTTGCATCAAAAGCATCAACGGGGGCTGGGGTGCCAGTCCAATGATTGGGCGTCATTTTGCCGGTGCGGATACCGGCAACCGAGCGCTTTTGTCCCTCCGGTGTGACGTCGTCAAAGCGCAGGCCCACCTCAAAGAGCGCAATATCAGGGTAACCACGCGCGGCGTTTCGTTTGGCAGCGTCCAGCAGGTTCGGTAGCAGACTTGGACGCATCACATCCAGCTCTTCGCTAATCGGGTTCGCGACTTTCAGTGCAACCTGCTTGTCCTGATCCCAGCCGAAGTGTTGGGCTATCCTGCTGTTGGTGAAACTGAACATAACGGCTTCATTGAGGCCCTGGGCGGCCAGAGCACGATGGACCGCCAGCCGTTTGCGCTGTTCGGTGCTGACGACACTGTTGGGCATGTTGGTAGAGCGTACGAATTCAGCCTCAGGAATTTCATTGTAACCTACAATCCGCAAGACTTCCTCGACCAAGTCTTCCTTTCGGTCGATATCTGGGCGGAAACTCGGCACCGTGACGCTAAAGCCATCGTCCCCAACCTGATCAACGCCAAAGCCTAATGTTTCCAGCACTTCGCGTTGACGCACGGCGGGCACATCCAATCCGCCTCTTTTGGCGCAAAGGCTCGGGGCATAGTTTAGCACTTTGGTCCAGCTGGGCACGGCACCAGCTTGCTGCAACTCACCCGCTTCCCCGCCGCACCAATCAAGGATCAGTTGGGTCGCTACGCCCATGTGTTCGGCCAGGTTTTGAGAATCAGTATGACGTTCGAAACGATAGCGTGCATTCGTATGAACGTTTAACTTTCGTCCTGTCCGTGCGATGTTGGTGGCGTCCCATAAAGCCCCTTCCAGGAGCACGTCGGTTGTGGTTTCGTCGACGCCCGTGCTGGCGCCGCCGATGATACCGCCGACGCCGATGGGTCCACTGTCATCGGTTACCAAGGTCATATGCTCATCAAAACTGTAGGTTTTGTCGTTGAGCGCGGCCAGCTTCTCGCCGTCCTGACCAAGACGAACGCGCAAATCACCTTTGACTTTCGCCAAGTCATAAACATGCATTGGTCGTGCCTGGTCTAGCGTCATGAGGTTGGTGATGTCGACCAATGCACTGATTGGTCGTTCACCGACAGCTTTCAAGGCCTCTTGGACCCATTTCGGACTTTCGCCATTTTTTACACCACGGATGACACGGTAGAAGAAAACAGGGCAATTACTGGTATCAATGTGAACGCTTTTGGGAGACGCGCCAGCGCCACCCATGAATTCGGCTCGTTGCGGTTTCAAGGTGCCCAAACCCGCAGCTGCCAGATCCCGTGCCACGCCCCTTACACCCAGAGCATCACCACGGTTGGGCGTTACGTTGATTTCGATCACAGGATCAGCAAGGCCTTGATAGTCAATGTAGCGAACGCCGACAGGGGCGTCTGCTGGCAGATCAATGATGCCGTCGTGATCATCGCTCAGCATCAGTTCACGCTCAGAGCACAGCATGCCCTCGCTACGCTCACCGCGCAGGTTGCCAAGCTCCAACATCATGTCTGTTCCAGGCACATAGGTGCCGACGGGGGCAAAAACGCCTTTCATACCAGTGCGTGCGTTCGGTGCGCCACACACGACATTGAAGGTCTTACCCGTACCCGCATCAACAGTGCACACGCGCAGTTTGTCGGCGTTCGGGTGTTGATTGGCTTCGACAACATGGGCCACGACAAAAGGCGCCAACGGGCCTTCATCGATATCTTCAAGCTCGAGACCAATGGCGGTGAGCTTGTCGGTGATTTTGGTCAGGGTTGCGTCAGTGTTTAAATGCTGCTTTAGCCAGGAAAGAGTGAATTTCATTGGTCAAGCCCCCCGCAACAAGTTTGGGATGTTGAGACTATCAAAGCCGTAGTGGTCGATCCAACGGACATCACCGTCGTAAAAGGTGCGTAAGTCGGGAATTCCGTACTTCAGCATCGCGATACGCTCAATGCCCATCCCAAAGGCAAAGCCCTGGTATTTCTCGCTGTCGATGCCCGCCATTTCGAGCACGCGCGCGTTCACCA
Source organism: uncultured Rhodospirillales bacterium (assembly GCA_963978305.1). GTDB lineage: Bacteria > Pseudomonadota > Alphaproteobacteria > UBA7985 > UBA7985 > CAXBRM01. Next base: position 6,313 of record CAXBRM010000003.1, on the reverse strand, counting down.
TGCCGCATCCCAGAATTTCCATCCAGTCGTTGCCAGTACCAATGAGCAGTTCGTCCCCACTCCGATCGCAGCGAATATCGACTTCCGCGCTTGGTTCTGTGAACGGAAAATAACTCGGCCGAAATTGGATCGTCAGGTCGGGCGCTTGAAAGTAGGTCCGACAAAATTCGAGCAAGCAGCCCTTTAGCTGGCTCATGTTTGCGCTCTCATCGACGACCAGGCCCTCAACCTGATGGAACATGGGGCTGTGGGTGGCGTCAGAATCGCAACGGAAAGTCCTGCCGGGCACAATGACGCGAATCGGTGGCTCTTGGCTCATCATGGTCCGGACCTGCACTGGGCTGGTATGGGTTCGCAAGACCAGGCTGCCTTCATCGCCGCTGTGGCCATGCATGTAAAAGGTATCCTGCATTTGGCGTGCGGGATGATCTGTTGGAATGTTGAGCGCTGTGAAATTGTGCCAGTCGTCTTCCACTTCTGGGCCTTCTGCCCAGGTAAATCCCATTTCACCAAAGATAGAAATGATTTCATCGATCGTCTGAGTGATCGGATGAATATGACCCTGTTGCCTTGGTTTGGTTGGTTGGCTTGTATCGATCCACTCAGTCGTGAGCCGTGCATTCAGGACGGCGTCTTCCAATGTCTCTTGTTTTTGGTTGATTGCTGAGCCGATCTCTTCTTTGAGTTCGTTCAACGCTTGCCCAGCAGCTTTTCGCGTTTCAGCATCCATCTGGCCGAGGTTTTTCATCTGGGCTGTGATCTCGCCTTTTTTGCCGAGCGCTGCGACGCGGACCTGGTTCAACGCGTCCAAATCCATGGCATCGTTCACCCGTTCGAGAAGACTGTCTTTAAGTGCCGATAAATCCATCGCTCATGGCTTTCGCAAAAGTCGTTACGCTGTATGCCGCCTAGCTTAGCGGGATTGTCTGCGTTTTGGTATGCGGATGTGAAGGGTGGGGTATCGCTAACCCGACGATAGGCGATAAAAAAATGTAATATTATCCCGTTACCAGGCTAGCACTGTTCTTTCGCTTGCTTTGAAACGCGGTTTTCGTGCCACCATCAGGCGATCGTTGAGAACTTAGACCAAAGAAGGCGCCTAGTTCAAAGCGCCTTTGGCAGCATCCACCATGGCCTTGAAGGCGCCAGCTTCATGCATCGCCAGATCGGCCAATACCTTGCGGTCGACGTCAATGCCGGCCTTGTTCAAGCCATTGATCATTTGACTATAGGTCATGTCGTGGATGCGGGCGCCAGCATTGATCCGCTGGATCCACAGACTGCGGAAAAAGCGCTTTTTGGTGCGACGGTCGCGGTACGCATATTGTAAGTTTTTATCAACCCGCTGCTTGGCTGCACGGATTGTTTTGCTTGGCCGGTTGCGTGCACCGCGCGCGAGCTTTAAGATTTTTTTGTGGCGAGCGTGACTAGTGACACCGCGTTTTACTCGAGCCATGAGTTTGTTCCTTTTTCGTCAACAATTCAATGATCTGCCGCAAGCTCGAGCGCTTAACGGTGATAAGGCATATAGGTCTTCACAATTTTGGCGTCAGCATCGCACAGAATATCGGTGCCTTTCGACTGTCGCTTCATTTTGCGGGACTTGTTGATCATCATGTGACGGCGGAAGGCCGCATTCATGCGGACTTTACCGCTAGCAGTCAGGCGAAAACGCTTTTTCGCACCACTTTTGGTCTTCATCTTAGACATTTGCTTCTCTCTGTACTTGTATGTCGGCCAAGTTGGCTTGGCAAAAGCCTGGCTGGGTATGTCATGGACCCGAGCGCAGAACCGGAGGGCGATCTATATAGCAAGCGCCTTTAGATGCAAGTCTTTCTCCCGATTATGAGATATGACGGCGCGGCGACCTTAGCGTTTGTCCACATTTCAAAACAAACCAATCAGGTCGCTGCCATATCGTCTAACCAATAGCTGGGCGCTGGACTACTTTGGCGCGACCACCATCGTCATTTGGCGACCCTCCATTTTGGGCTGAGCTTCGATTTTGACATCGCTGTCGCCGAGTTCGTCACGAACGCGGACGAGAACCTCCATGCCCTTGTCCTGGTGTGCCATTTCACGACCCCGGAAACGGATCGTAAATTTTACTTTATCGCCCTTACCTAAAAAACCGCCAACGGCTTTCATTTTGGTCTGGTAATCGTGCTCGTCGATCCCGGGCCGCATTTTAATTTCCTTGGTCTCAACGATTTTTTGGTTTTTCTTGGCTTCTTTTTTCTTTTTTTGCTCAAGAAATTTGAACTTTCCGTAGTCCATGATCTTGCACACTGGCGGATCGCCACCAGGCGAAATTTCGACAAGATCCATTCGGGCTTCGATTGCCATGTCCAATGCACGATCTGTGTCTATGACACCGACGTTCTCGCCTTCGGCCCCAATCAGTCTAACCTGAGGGATTCGAATATTCTCGTTAATCCGGTGTTTGTCTTTTGCCGGAGGGGTTCTATCAAAACGGCCGCGTGCTATAGGACATACTCCTGTTATTGTTGTCGAAAAAGCGTTACTCTTTCCGGCTTCTATAGGGGCAAGCCGTAATGGTAAAGAGCAGACGTGGTAAAAGCCGCATAATGGTGAAGAAACTGTTCGCTTAATGCGCGAATGGCGCTTTATTCGGTGAGGCGAAGGTGCGGTGGTGTTGCTTCCGCGGTCAAAGTGGTGATGGCATTGTTGAGGGATTGAATATCCTGCTCTTTTCCACCTAAACGCCGCAACGCGACGTTACCGTCTTCAGCTTCTTTTCTGCCGACAACAGCAATAATTGGCACTTTCGAGAGGCTATGCTCACGCACTTTATAGTTGATTTTCTCATTTCGGAGGTCGGTTGTGACCCGAAGACCGGCCTGATGCATTTGAGCAGCGACATGTTCGGCATAAGTGTTTGCTTCACTGGTGATGGTCGCAACAACAATCTGCTGTGGGGCGAGCCACAGCGGAAACTTGCCTTCGAAGTTTTCGATTAAGATACCGATGAAGCGTTCGAACGATCCCAAGATCGCCCGGTGGAGCATCACAGGGCGTTTGCGTTCGCCATCTTCGTCCATGAACTGCGCCCCTAGCCGTTCCGGCAGGACAAAATCGACCTGTAACGTTCCACATTGCCAATCACGGCCGATGGCGTCTTTGAGCACAAACTCGAGCTTCGGGCCGTAAAACGCGCCTTCGCCAGGATTCATTTCATAGGGCAAACCTGCCGCTTCGATGGCTTCGCGCAAAGCGTTTTCGGCTTGATCCCAAGTTTCATCGCTGCCAGCACGTTTTTCAGGACGATCAGAGAATTTGACCATGACTTCTGTAAAGCCAAAGTCGCTGTAGACGCTTTGCAACAACGAACAGAAACTGATGGTTTCGCTGTTAATTTGGTCAGGCCGGGCAAAAATATGCGCATCGTCTTGGGTAAAGGCTCGAACCCGCATGATGCCGTGCAGAGATCCGCTGCTTTCATTTCGCATGCAGCTGCCAAACTCCGCCATCCGCAAGGGAAGATCGCGATAACTCTTGACGCCTTGGTTAAAGATTTGAACATGGCAAGGGCAGTTCATCGGCTTTATGGCAAGAATTTTGGGCTCACTATCGCCTTCTTCAACGGCATCGCCCGTTGTAAACATATTTTCACGGAATTTTTCCCAATGCCCAGATGCTTCCCAAAGCTTGCGATCAAGCAGCTGTGGTGTTTTGACCTCTTGATATGAGGCATTTTCCAAGCGATCGCGCATATAGGATTCGATTGTCCGGTAGAGCTGCCAGCCCTTTTGGTGCCAAAAAATACTGCCGGTTGCCTCTTCTTGGATGTGAAACAGTTCCATCTCACGGCCCAGCTTGCGATGGTCTCGCTTCGCCGCTTCTTCAAGCTGTAATAGATAAGCTTTCAGTTGTTTTGGGTTTTCCCAGGCGGTACCATAAATCCGCTGCATTTGTTCCCGACTGCTATCGCCACGCCAATAGGCCCCTGACACGCGCTGCAGTTTGAAGGCTTTACCGATATATTTGGTGGTCGGTGCATGTGGACCGCGGCACAAGTCGGTCCAACGACCCTGTTTGTAAATTGTGATGGTCTCATCCTCAGGCAGGTCTTCGACCAGTTCAACTTTAAATTTTTCGTTTTGCTCCTGGAAGTAGCCGATGGCTGTTTCACGATCCCAGATCTCGCGTGTAAAGCTGTCACCCCGATCAATAATTTCCGCCATTTTTGTTTCGATGGTTTCGAGGTCTTCCGGACGGAATGGCTCGCTGCGGTAAAAGTCATAGTAAAAGCCATTTTCGATTGCAGGTCCGATGCTTACCTGAGTGCCAGGAAACAGCTCTTGAACGGCCTCAGCCAAAACATGCGCGCAATCGTGGCGAATAATTTCGAGAGCCTCAGGGTCGGCTTTGTCGCGGACGATAAGGGCGACATGCGCATCTTCTGTAATGGCTCGGCTCAGATCCCAGGCAACCCCGTTCACCTTAACGGCCAGCGCTTTTTTCGCGAGCCCTTCACTGATGCTTGCTGCAATCTCCATGCCGGTGACTGAATGATCAAATTGACGCACGGCGCCGTCGGGCAGGGTGATCGCAACCATTGTTGAGCTCTCTTCTATTTGGGGTCCAAAAAACCGCATTGGATATCGCAGTAGCTTTAGCTTACTGTTCGATTGATTGGGCGGCTAGTCCCAATCTCTGCAAGCCGCCCACTCATATTTGTTAAAGCCCCTTGGCGCACGACGATCTGTTGTATAGTTTTGAGGCCTAGTTTAGATTTTTTGATGGGGCTTTGCATGTCAGTTTTGAAACCCAATCGTGGTCGACGCCAAATTGGCCGTCTGCAATGTAACCCGATTAGCTATGGTCACTGGCGATTGGCAAACGGTGATGATGCAAACGCAGAGGCGGCGTATCGCAAAACGCGCGCCGCATTGGATGCCGGCATGGACATGATCGACACAGCAGCGGTCTATGGGTTTCCAAATTTTGGACTGGCAGAAGAAATTTTTGGTCAAGCGTTGAAAGCCAATCCAGGCCTGCGCGATGAAATGCTGCTGGCCAGCAAAGGTGGGATCATCCCGCCAACGCCATACGACAGCAGCAAACAGCACTTGGTTGCATCTTGTGAGGCAAGTTTGCGGCGCTTGAATACAGATGTGATTGATTTGTTTTACGTGCATCGGCCTGACTGGCTGACGCCTCACGCTGAAGTCGCAGAAGCCCTGCGGCTGCTCAAGGATAGCGGCAAGGTCAAAGAGGTGGCGGTCAGCAATTATTTGCCAAGTCAATTTGATGCCCTGGACGCCTTGCTTGGTGGTGGCGTGTTGGTCGCAAATCAAATCGAATTTTCGCCTAAACGCCAGGACCCGATTTGGGACGGTGCGCTTGATCAGTGCCAGAAGCACTCTGTGACTTTTGTTGCCTGGAGCCCGCTTGGCGGGGGCGATTTGCTTACTCAAGATCCCTCTGAGGATAGCAACATGGGTCGCATTGCGGCTGCTTTGGATAAAATTGCTCAGCGGCAGGGTCAAACCCGAGCTAATGTAGCGTTGGCCTGGACCCTCATTAGTAACCCTAATGTCGTAAGCATCATTGGCAGCCAGCAGCCGGAACGCATTGCGGACCAAGCTCGAGCGTTTGATGTTGAAATGACTCGCGAAGAATATTACCAAGTCGTGGTTGCGTGGCGCGGTGTTCGGCTGCCATAGCCTTGATCTTGAGCGGCGACAGCTTGGGATTGCTTTAGCGTACCATCAGAATGGGTATTTTGCAGCGTCGAACCATGGCGCTGGTTGCGCTGCCAATAACCCAATTGCGGATCCGGCTGTGCCCGTACGCACCCATAACGAGTAGATCGCTTTGATGTTTTGACACGGCGAGTACGATAGTGTCCTCAACGTTTGAGTTTTCATACCAGTGTGTCTCGGTTGGCAAGCCGTTATCAGAGAGTTTGGCGGCAGCAACCTTTTGTTTGGCATTGAGGGCGCTTTTTTCTGAGCCAACAGAGACCAGCTCCCCTGACATGCCTTTGAAAGCGTTCGAGCGCACCATATAGTCAATCGCGCGATCAACACTGGCCCCGCCATCATAGGCAATCAAAAATTTTTTTGGCCGCGCATAGGCTCTGTTCGTGACAAAAACCGGTGTCTGGCTCGCGCGAATGACGGTCTCTAAATTGCTTCCAATCAGGTCGCTGTTGACATCAGCTGTATTGCCACGTTTCCCAATCACAATTAGCTGGGCGCCTTGGCCAATCGTGTTGACGGCCTCTGTGATGCCGCCTGTTCGTAGGATTTCATTATGCTTTATACGCGGCGCCGTGCTTGTCAGT
>CAXBRM010000002.1:0-48602 GCA_963978305.1 uncultured Rhodospirillales bacterium | reverse complement strand
AACTCAATATCCTTGAAGGTCAGGCGCTGCGACCAACCGCTGCTCGCGTTCGGGAAAGCCTGTTTAATATTCTCGACCATTTGAGCATAAAGCAGCGCGATGGCTCGCCTTTGGTTGATGCACGGGTGCTGGACCGATTTGCGGGCACGGGCGCTTTGGGGATTGAAGCGCTGTCGCGAGGGGCAAAAGATGTTTGGTTCATTGATCGATCACTGGCCAGCCAACGCCTGATTAAGCAAAATTATCAATCAATCACTGGCCAACCTCAGTTACCCAGTGGCATCCGAATTGGCGATGAAGGTTTGGTCGGTTTGGGCCAAGCCAGCCTTCGGCGACCATTTGATGTCATTTTCTGTGATCCACCCTATGGCTTTATGGACTGGGAAGCGCTGGTTGATGGCTTTGAAAGTAGCAATCTGGTCGCCTCGAGCACGCTGCTGGTAGTGGAACTTGACGGCAAAGACGCGTTTCCAGATCTCTCAAAAAGATGGGCGTTGTTAAAGGATCGGCGCTTTGGTCGTACCCGAGTGCAGATATTTTTGCGCCATTAACACGGCATCTATGTCAAGCCAAAACACCCATTACAACGCCCCTGTAACCTTTATGGACAACTATTTTCGGTCAAATAATTTCTCAATTTGCTCAAGACTAAGGGTGACGAAGGTCGGCCGGCCATGATTGCATTGCGCTGACAGGGGCTCGGCCTCCATCTGGCGGAGCAGTGCGTTCATTTCGTCGATATTGAGTTTGCGTCCCGAGCGCACCGAGCCGTGACAGGCCGCGGTCGCCATTTTCATATAAATGCGTTCAGACAGTGTTTCGCTGCTGTCCTGATCAGCAAGCTCGTCGGCAATATCGCCGACCAAGCCGCTAATATCGAAATCGCCCAGCAAACTGGGTACTTCGCGGACGACAATCGTCCCGTCACCAAATCCATCCAGTATCAGACCATTGCTCGCAAGGGCTTCTGACGCGCCGACCAGCCGTTCAACACTGGCCGCATTCAAGTGGACAACTTCGGGGATCAACAATGCCTGGCGTTGTATCCCGTGGTGCTCGGCTTGTGCCTTCAATTGTTCGAGTGTCAGGCGCTCGTGGGCTGCATGCTGATCGATCAAAATCATGCCGTTTTGGGTTTGGCTGACAATGTAGTTTTTGTGGACCTGGGCAATGGCGGCACCGAGCGGATAATTATCAAAGCTTTCTTCAGAGCTTTGTGTTGGGCTTGCGATTTGAGCGCTGGGTGTCGAGGCTTCAAACACGCTGGCCTGATGGCGGTAGGGGTTGGCGGAATGTTCGCCAGTACGGGCTTGTCTTGTGGTCTGTGGGTAAGAGGCACCCGCCGGTGCCCGGCCGTGGCTTTGAAGCGTGCGGAAGGCCGCCAAAGCATCATCGGTCAAGCCGGTGCTGGTTTGTGGCCCAGCGCTCAGCAAGGCGTCCCGCAGCGCATTAATAATGACAGCGCGCACGGCGCTGGGGTCGCGGAAGCGAACCTCTGCTTTAGCGGGATGAACATTTACATCGACAAAGTTTGCGGGCACTTGCAGCCAAAGGGCGAGAATCGGGTGGCGTCCGTTCGGGATCAATTCACGATAAACGGCACGAACAACCCCGGTCAGCAGCTTGTCTTTTACGGGGCGATCGTTGACGAACAGATATTGGTGGACCGTGCTGCCCCGCGAATGGGTCGGCAGGCTGGTCCAGCCTTTTACCGCCAGCCCATCACGCTGGAAGTCGACGACGCGGGCGTTATCAAGAAACTCCTGACCCATGACTTGCTTTACACGCTGTTGGGCGCCTTCTGGGCTTGTAGCACCAGCTTTGAGAAGGTTTCGACCATTGCTGATGAACGAAAACCCGGCGTCGGGGCGAGCAAGTGCTAAGCGCGTCATCACATCGCTAATTGCGGCGACTTCTGCGCGGTCACTTTTCAAAAATTTGAGGCGTGCCGGCGTGGCGTAAAACAAATCTTTGACCTCAATCACAGTTCCCGGTTCTGCGCTGGCTGGTTGTGGCGATTGCTGGTCGCCACCTTCAACCATGATTTGCCAACCGTGGTTCTGGTCGCTTTGCTTGGCTTGTGAGGTGATTTTCATCCTGGCGATCGATCCAATGCTCGGTAAGGCTTCACCGCGAAAGCCAAGGGTTTGGATATTGTCGAGGGTATCGCCTGCCAACTTGCTGGTGGCGTGACGCTCAATCGCTAAACTAAGCTCGTCGCAGCTCATGCCTTGACCGTTGTCGCGGACACTGATCAGGCTTTTACCACCATCGCGCACGACAACATCAATTTGGCTTGCGCGTGCGTCGAGGCTGTTTTCGACCAATTCCTTAATTACGCTGGCCGGGCGATCCACCACTTCGCCGGCAGCGATTTGATTGACCAGTGTCGCTGGCAAACGGCGGATTTGCGCTTGGTCGTGGCTTGTCGTTGGTTCAATGGTCATGATACGGGGGAATTACCGAACAAATCCTCAGATGCTGTCATCCTACAGGTGCCTACGTTTGTGGTCATGATCAAGAGGAAGTTATCCTTGAACAAAGTGTTAAACCGAACCAACGGTGATCAATGAAACCACGCCTCCACGCATGGCTGACGATTGGAAGTTATTGTCTCACTGCGGGTCTGGGCGTGGTGGTCCTGACGGCTGTTGGCTGGTTTTTATGGCAGGGCACGCTCGGCAGCGGGGTTTTGGGCAGTACTGAGCACAGTTCAATGTTCGCCATGCGGACGTTTTTCGATCGTCCAGCGCTTGGCAGGAGTGTTTTGCTAAGTCTTTGGGTTGGGATCGCCAGCAGCTTGATGGCTCTGTGGATAACGCGCCATCTCCTGGCTGGAGGAGGTCGTTTCGGGCGGCTGGTTACACGGTTTCTTGCACCGGTCTTGGCGATCCCACATGTGGCTTTTGCGATTGGAATTAGCCTACTGATTTGGCCGGGCGGTTGGTTCGCTCGCTTGCTTTCGCCATGGTTCACCGGGTGGCAGCGGGTCCCCGACTGGGTGATCATTGGCGATCCGTTTGGCTTGACGTTGATCTTTGGGCTGGTTCTTCGCGAGGTGCCGTTTTTAGTGATGATGGCACTGGTCGCCAGTCGAGGCTTAAATGTCAATTCTTCGATGCGTGCCGGCCAAAGTTTGGGTTTGACCAGCATTGAGAGCTGGCACCGGTTGGTCTGGCCGCAGCTCTGGCCCAGGCTGCGCTTGCCCTTTGTGCTGGTTCTGGCTTACGGACTGACAAACGTCGAAATGACAATGGTTCTGGGGCCGAACATGCCACCGTCTTTGTCGGTGCTTGTCTTGCAACTGTTTTATGATCCGAACCCCCAGCAATTTGTACAGCTACCCTGGGCTGCGCTTTGTTTGGGCGCCTTGACCTTGGCTGTTATTGCTGGAACGCTTGCGATTTTGGAATGCTCTGAACGGGGCGAGGCCCGGCGAGCGTGGTCCGGCTCCTGGTCGCCACTGCAGCGTTTCTTTTCCGTATTGGCGTCTGTCTTCGCACAGGGAATCGGTTGGCTGATTTTTGGTGTTTTTGCTTTTGGCTTGGTTGCCAGCATTCTGTTCGCCCTCTCGCGTCAATGGCGATTTCCCGATGCGTTCCCTGAGCTATCAATGCAAACCATCGCTCAGTTGGGGGCAAGCCTGAACAACGCGCTTGGTACAACCCTATTTGTGGCCATTGTCTCGGCCGGTTTTAGTCTCTTGCTGCTGGTTTTTGTGCTTGAATATCTGGCGCGCCGTGGCCGTCGCGACTGGCCTAAGATTTGGCAATGTGGCCTCTACGCCCCCCTTATTTTACCGCAAATAGTTGTCGTGCTCTCGCTCTATGCGGCGGTCTTGCCCCTTGGTTTTGAAGTCGGCACTGCCTTGACAGTTTTTGGCCATAGCCTGTTTATATTTTGTTTTTCGGCGCTTTTGCTGGGTTCAAGTTGGTTGCAGTTCGATCCAGCTTTGATCCGTCAGGCCGAATCTTTGGGGCTGTCACCAATGACGACGCTGACGAGAATCAAGATTCCCATGCTGGCAGGACCTTTACTGTTGACATTTGTGCTCAGCTTGACGGTGAGTTTTTCCTTATATCTGCCCACCCTGGTTTTTGGTGGTGGTCGCGTGACGACACTGTTGACCGAGGGGGTGCACTTTGCCACCAACTTGCGCCGCCCGCAGATGGCTGTTTTCGCGACAGCGCAAACCCTGTTGAGCATGATTGGCTTGGCGATTTGTTTCGGCGTTTTGCATTTGCTCGACCGAAAGCGTCAGGGGATAATGTTGTGAGTGGTCTTAAGTTGACGGTCAAGGATCTCGTCGTCTCAACTGCGGTGGCGCTGCCATTGATCCATCCGGTCCGCTTTTCCCTTGAGCCCGGCCAGTGCCTGGTTATTCAAGGCGCAAGTGGCGCTGGAAAATCGACGCTTTTGTTGGCGATTGCTGGCGTCCAGACACCAGACTTGCAGATGAACGGTGAGATCCGTTTAGGCGATCAGTGTGTGTCGGATCAGCCTGCTTATCGCCGTAGGATTGGCATGTTGTTCCAGCGGCCAAACCTATTTGCGCATTTGAGTGTTGGTCAAAATGTTGCTTTGGTCCTCGCCAAGCAGCCGGGCGACAGCATTGAGCGTCGCCGTCAACGGGTTGAAAAGTGGCTGGACAGTGTCGGCCTTGCGGGAATGATGGACCGAGATCCAGCCACGCTTTCGGGTGGACAACAGGCACGTGCTGCACTGGCAAGAATGCTGGCGGCAGATCCATCAGCGGTGTTGTTGGATGAACCTTTTTCGGCGCTGGATCCACCGTTACGGGCGGCGACTCGTGCGTTGGTTTATAGGCATCTGGCGGAGGCAAACGTGCCCGTTGTTTTGGTTACTCACGATTCGGGTGATGTGCCAGCACAACAGTTTGAGATCAAAATGCACCATATGAGCAGCGGAAAGCTGCAAGTTGCCGAGTCGCAGCGCGCAGACCATTGAATTGAAGCGCGCTTCTGATTAGGCCGCCAAAGGTTTTTGAAAGCAATATGGCTCATGTATACGGAAGTGACACAAGATGTGAAAGTTGATGTGACGCCAGTCTTTCTGGATACTGAATCGCGTCCGCAGGAAGGTCATTTCACCTGGGCTTACAAGATTACGATTACGAACATGGGATCTTTGACCGTCCAGCTAATGAACCGCTATTGGCGCATTGTTGATAGTCGTGGCGGTCAAGAAGAGATCAGTGGACCGGGCGTTGTTGGCGAGCAACCCGTTCTGGCTCCTGGTGAAACCTATAGTTATGAGTCGGGTTGTCCGCTGAAGACGCCAAGCGGCATCATGATGGGTCATTATGAAATGGTGAACGAGGCCGGCATGCCGTTCCATGCCAAGGTGCCAGCGTTCTCGTTAGACAGTCCTTATGATGTGTCTGACTATCACTAGTCGTTGAACGTTTCGTCCAGGACACGTTTGGCAAGATCGAAATGAAAGCCACGCCGTGCTAACGACGCCAAGTCTTTATTGTAGCGTTCGGGGTCAGATGGCGTGCGGAAGCCGCCCAAACGTCGCTTTCGAACGTAGTGGCGCGCGGCATCAAGATCGAGAGTGCCGTCATCATCGTTTCGTTCTTCGCTGAGCCGTGCGAATGCTGCTTTTGCTTGGGCGTCGCTGATGCCTTTTTGGCGTAAGGCAACGCCGATCGCACGCATGCTTTTCCCGCCTCTCAGTAAGCTCCTGGCCCGCGTCAGAGCAAAGTTGGCATCATTGAGCAGTCCGATTCGAACACATTCGGCAATGATGTCATCAATCCAGCTGTGGGCTTGCTCAATGTCTGTATCGGGATGCACTCGCGCAGCACGCGTAACTTTTCGCCTTAAAACTGTGCGCAACGACGCTTGGGACGCGTTGTAACGTTCAAGATAATACAGTGCCTGCCGCTTTAGCCGTTCAAGCGTGACCTTTTTGGGCGTTCGACGGCGCTTAGCAGGCTGCGTTGCACCGGTTGGCTTGACTTCAGGTTCCATGTTTGGCTTGCTAGCACAAATATTGATGTGGTTTTAGCCCGTTCCTTAGCTTTGGAGCGGGTTCTTGTTTTTGAAGGTTAATCGATCGTTATGCCAGCCCCAAGTTCTGTGACACCAACCTATGGCGCTCCGGCGATTGAAATGGCGCGCGGCGATGGTGTTTATTTGTTCGACGTCGACGGCAGGCGATACCTGGATTTTGCCGCAGGGATCGCTGTTAATGCCTTGGGACATGGTCATCCAACGCTGGTCAATGCCCTCAAAGCACAGGCTGACCAACTTTGGCACACCAGCAACCTTTATAGAATTCCTGGTCAAGAGACCCTGGCCAAGAGGCTATGCGATGCTACTTTTGCTGAGCGTGTCCAGTTCTGCAACAGCGGTGCAGAAGCGATTGAGGGCTGCATAAAATATGCCCGTAAATATCATTACAGTCGCGGGCAAGGCCACAGGAATCGGGTAATTACCTTTGACGGCAGCTTTCACGGCCGGACCTTAGCGACAATTTTTGCAGCAAAAGCCAGAAAGTTGACCGAGGGCTTTGGCCCCGAAGTTGATGGTTTCGATCAGGTTCCTTTCGGCGATATCGACGCGCTTAAGGCAGCGATCGGTGATGAGACTGCGGCTGTTTTGGTGGAGCCAATCCAAGGCGAGGGAGGCATTCGACCAGCAACGCTGGCGTTTCTTCGCGCCTTACGCAGTATCTGTGATGAGCGAGGACTGCTGTTAATCCTGGATGAAATTCAATGCGGCATGGGCCGAAGCGGAAAATTGTTTGCCCATGAATGGGCTGATGTGACCCCTGATTTGATGGCTGTTGCCAAGGGGATTGGCGGCGGGTTCCCGATGGGGGCAATTTTATCAACACTCGAAGCCGCCCGTGGCATGACAGCAGGAACGCATGGCACAACTTACGGTGGCAATCCGCTGGCCATGGCTGTCGGCAATGCGATGCTCGACGAGGTTTTGGCAGATGGCTTTCTGGTTCGTGTGGATGCCGTCGCTCGCGGTTTGTGGCGCGGGTTGATAGAGCTTCAAAACACGTATCAAAACAAACACATTGATACCGTCCGTGGCGCAGGGCTGATGCTGGGCATTAAGCTCTCCGCCCAGCAAGACAATGTCTCTGTCGTCTCGATGCTCCGTGAACGGGGCTTATTGACAGTGGCGGCGGGCGACAACGTCATCCGAATTCTGCCACCGTTGATTATCACGGACGAACACGTGGCTGAATGTCTCGATATATTAGACGCTGCCCTCATGTCCCTTTAGGAGTTAACCCTATGACACCCAAGCACTTTTTGGATATTGCTGCTATTGACCCAGGTGTGCTCAAAGAGATTCTCGCGCGCAGTCACGCACTAAAGAAAGATTTGAGTGCAAAGCCTTTGGCTGACCGAGCCGTCGCAATGATTTTCGAAAAAAGCTCAACCCGAACAAGGGTCAGTTTCGAGCGTGGTATATGGCAGTTGGGGGGTCAGCCGATCGTGATGGCCGCTGGTGACATGCAGTTAGGCCGCAGCGAAACGCCAGCAGATACAGCCCGGGTTTTGAGTCGTTTGGTAGATGCCATCATGATTCGCGCGAACCGGCATTCTGATGTCCAAGAACTGGCAGCTCATGCGACTGTGCCGGTGATCAATGGCCTGACAGATCGCTCACACCCGTGCCAAATTATGGCCGATCTTCAGACGGTTGAAGAGGCTGTTGGCACCCTCCAGGATCTCCGGATGGCATGGTTGGGGGATGGTAACAATGTCTGCCACAGTTTTATTGAAGCGGCGAGAGCATTTAACTTTCATTTATCAATCGCAACACCTGCTGAGCGAAAACCGGATGAAGAGATTTTGGCTGGAGCTGGTAACCATGCTTCTTGGTCAGCGGACCCCAAAATTGCCGCTAAGGGCGCAGATATTGTTGTGACAGACACGTGGATCAGCATGGGTGATGAGGGTAACAAGCCGGCGCTGCTGTCGTTGCTGGGTCCTTATCAGGTTGATGAGTCTTTGATGTCCCTTGCCCAACCGGAGGCTCGCTTTTTGCATTGTCTGCCAGCCTACCGAGGCATGGAGGTGACCGCTCAGGTCATTGATGGCCCGCAGTCTTTGGTCTTTGATGAGGCCGAAAACAGGCTACATGCTCAAAAAGCGATTTTGGAGTGGTGTTTGAGTTAGAAACACCACGGTAGAGAAAGATTTCGACTGCCATGAGCACGCCAACAAATATTGCCGGGGCCATTCGGACAGACCTGAGTCAGACAACACCGTTTTTGCTTCACGGCACCGATGTTAGTGGTCGGTTGGTTCGCTTGCATTCGGTGGTGGACAAAGTGTTGGCAGCCCACCCTTATCCAGACGCCGTACGCCATCAGTTGGGCCAGCTGGTTGGCCTGGCGGCAGCAATGGCGGCGGCGATGAAGTTTGATGGAAAAATCATCATTCAGGCCAAAGGCGATGGTGCCATCCCTTTGTTGGTTGCTGATGCGGCGAGTGATGGTGGCGTGCGTGGCTATGCGCAATGGGATGGGGACAAACTTGATGCATTGGCAGATCCATTGGTCGCGACAGTACCAGCGCTTTTGGGCAGCGGATACATTGCGTTCACGATTGATCAGGGCAAGCACACGGATCGCTATCAAGGCATTGTGCCACTCACGGGTGATACGCTGGCTGATTGCATGCAGTATTATTTTGATCAAAGTGATCAGCTTGACATGTTGGTCAAGTTGGCCAGCTGTGATCGCGAAGATGGTTTGGGGATGGTTGTCGGTGCCATGCTGGTCCAAAGATTGCCAGATATCGGTGGAGCGGCAGATTTAGCAGGCTATGATGAGGAAGCGGCGGCAGAGGCGTGGCGCAAGGCGACGGCTTTTGTCGGCAGTTTAAAACCTGATGAACTGGCCAATGAAGCACTGAGCGAAGAGGCATTGCTGTATCGGCTCTTTCACGAAGATGGGGTCAGGGTCTTTGATGCTAAGCCAATTTTTAAGACCTGTGGCTGCTCAGAGGAACGGATCAGAGCTGTCCTGAGCAGTATGAAAGCGGATGATTTTGAATACTGCTTTGTCGAACAAAGTGACGGTCGTCGGATTGCCGTATCGACCTGTGAATTCTGTGGATCTCGCTATGAATTTGATCGGACGAGTTTTGCTAAAAGTGCCGAGGGCGATTTTGTCGCCGAAGCCTAGTTGCGCCAAAGTGCAGGCACAAACAACGCAAAAATTGTAAATAGCTCTAATCGGCCTAATAACATGCCAGCCGACATGAGCCATTTTGCTGTATCGGGTAGGGATGCAAATGTGCCTGATGGCCCGACGATGTCACCTAAACCCGGGCCGACATTTGTGATCGCCGTGGCTGCGGCGCTGATTGCAGTGATAAAATCAAGGCCACAGAAACCCAAGGCTAGCGCCAGCCCGGCGAAGCTTAAGATAAACAGGTAGAAAAAAACCTGAACTGACTCAGCAATGTCGTCGGTAATTGTCTTACGCCCGTAGTGAGCAACAACCACAGATCGCGGTGATGCCAAGCGACGAATTTGCGCGAGACTGGTGGAGAGTAGCACTTGGAAGCGGAAGATTTTAATGCCACATGTCGTCGAGCCAGCGCAGCCGCCTAAAAACATCAATAGCAGAAAAGTTGCGTTGGCATAGGCGCCCCAGGCGCCAAAGTCAGTGCTGGTATAGCCCGTCCCAGTCATAATGCTGACCACATTGAAACTGGTCAAAAGAAAGGATTCCCCCATGCTGGTGCCCGCTTGCCACTGCCATAGGGCGATCACAGCAATGACGAGGGCAAGGATGCCAAAAAAGGTTGGGATTTGCGGTTCACTCAACCAGCCACGCCAACTGCCCCGAACGCTTTTCAGATAAAGCATAAACGGCAGGCTCCCAGCAATCATGGCAAGAATGATCGTTAGTTGAATGCCAATACCGCTGAACGCGGCATGGCTGAAACTCGCATCCTTGCTGCTAAATCCACCAGTCGAAATGCTTGTCAGCGCATGAACAAAAGCGTCAAAGGCTGGCATGCCCGAGAATAGCAGCGCAAAGAACGTTACGGCCGTCATTGCACTGTAAATTTGTAGGAGCGAAAAAGCGATTTCTGTCGCCCGTGGCAAGAGCTTTTCACTTTGTTCAAAGGCTTCGCTTCGAAACAGCTGCATGCCACCCACGCCCAGCATCGGCAAAATGCTCAACGCCATAACAATAATACCAACACCGCCAAGCCACTGCAGTAGGCTTCGCCAAACCAATATTCCCGGGGCGGTGGTATCAAGGCCGGTTAAAATCGTTGAACCGGTGGTTGTAATCCCACTCATGCTTTCAAAAAAGGCGCTTGCTAGACTTATGTCCTCGATTGCCAGCAAGAAGGGCAGAGTACCAAACAGGGCGATCGATAGCCAAATCGCGGTGGTCATGACAAAGGCCTGACGAACGGTCAAATGCTCATGCTTGGCTTGGGTCGACACCGCCATGGCACTCCCAATAAAAGCGGTAAAGCCGGCGCTGATGAGGAAAGCACGCCAGGTTGACGCACCACTGAAAAGCTCGAAGGCAGCAGGCACAAGCATGGTGATGGCCAAAATGACCAACAACACCCCGGTCACAAATGCAATTGGACGCAAGTCCATGGATCAGAAGTCTCCGAGCGATTTGACGGAGCCTAATGGTAGCCTATCGTTGGATAGAACGGAAGAAATCGTCGCGCAGACAAGGATCTGTTTCGAATTGACCAGTAAATCGTTTCGTTGTCATCACAGTGCCGTGTGTACAAACCCCACGCGTTGTCATGCAATGATGTTCGGCTTCAATCACCACAGCCACTCCAGCGGGCTTCAGTGCGCGGGTCAAACTACCCAAAATATCCTGTGTCAGTCGTTCCTGGATTTGGAGGCGTTTAGCATAGGCTTCTACCACTCTGGCAAGTTTGCTGATGCCGACGACACGGCCGTCCGGCAGATAAGCGACGTGGGCTTTTCCGATGATCGGGGCCAAATGATGTTCGCAGCGGCTGCTAAATGGGATGTCTTTGAGCAAAACCATGTCCTGGTAGCCTTCGACCTCACTAAATGTTTTTGAGAGCAGGGCATCAGGATCAATAGCGTAGCCACTGGTCCATTCATCATAAGCCTTGATTACACGTGCCGGGGTTTCCAGCAGGCCTTCTCGCGTTGAATCTTCGCCAACATATTCCAAAAGGGTTCGGATGGCTGCCTCAGCTTCATCTCGAGATGGGCGATCCTCAAGGGCCAAACGCCCATTACTGTTCTGTTGCCGGTCAATGACCACAGGGTCGAGGCGGATAATTTCGTTCGGCATGGTCCTGTAAGCCTTTCAAGCTTTTGGCCCCCACATTTATACCGACTGCCGTGCATTCCTTATCAGAAACACAATCGTCGGGTGGGATTTGGTTATCGAGATAACATCACATGGCGCGAAAAAAAGCAAACGATAGGGGTTGTCAGAAAATTTATTTGAACCAGACACGTATCACAAAACTCTAGGTTTCTGTAGTTTTTGATTTTTTACCTTTGTTGCGCAGGATATGAACGTGATCTTCATGATAGAGGGCACTGTCGTCAAAATCTTTTGGTGCCAACACGTGGCCGACAAATATCAGTGCTGTCCGAGTTACTTTGGATTCGCGCACTTTTTCGCGAATTGAGCCAAGCGTGCCAAAGATATAAGCGCTATCAGGCCAGCCAACCCGATAAGCCACCACCACTGGGCAATCTTTGCCATAGTGAGGAATCAATTGCTGTTGGATGTGTGGTAAGTTGCGGATGCTCAGATGGATCGCTAGCGTGGCGCCGCTCTTTCCGAAGGTATCCAAGTCCTCATTGTTGGGCATCGCTGTGGATTGCATGGCGGTGCGGGTGAGAACAACGCTTTGGCTGACGTTTGGCAGTGTAAGTTCGGTTTTGAGTTCGGCGGCGGCGGCGGCATAGGCTGGTACGCCTGGACAAATATTATAGTCGATACCCAGGGCGTCTAGGCGGCGCATTTGTTCAGCAATCGCACCGTATAAGCTGGGGTCACCGCTATGCACGCGCGCAATATCGAAGCCATTTGCGTGATGTTCGACCATCAGTTCGATGATCTGATCCAAGTGCATGGGCGCCGTATCCACCTTCGTGGCGTCTACCGGACAGTGGCTAAGAACCCCGTCTGGCACCAGGCTACCTGCATACAAGCAGACGCGACACTTAGCGATAAGATCTCTGCCTCTCAACGTTAAAAGGTCGGGCGCACCAGGGCCAGCGCCGATAAAATGAACCGTCATATGGCTCAATGCTCCTGTTGGATAGCGAAACTTAAGATCAGCAACTTAGCACAACGGCGAGACAAAATGCTTCACGGCTTTGCGATACCCAGCAGTGCGTTAGCGATCACTGGTCTGCCATCTGGGGTTGATCCAGGGTTCGGCATTGCTTGGCGGCAAGGGTGTTTCCCCTAAAATATGGTCGCTTGCTTTTTCGCCTGTCATGATGCTCGGCCCATTCAAATTGCCATTGGGAATGCGTGGAAAAATCGAACTGTCGGCGACTCTGAGCCCAGCAACGCCGATCACACGGCATGTCGGATCGACGACGGCACTTGGATCATCAAGGGCGCCCATTTTACAGCTGCCACAAGGATGGTAAGCGCTTTCAACGTGGTCTCGAATAAAGCTGTCGAGTTCGTTGTCGCTTTGTAGATGAGCGCCAGGTTGAATTTCTTTTCCTCTGAAGGGGTCGAACGCTTTTTGAGCAAAAATTTCTCGCGTGATCCGAATGCAATGGCGGAAATCGATCCAGTCTTGCTCGTGGCTCATGTAATTGAATTGAATCCGTGGATCCTCATTTGGTTCACGGCTTCTCAGCGTAATCTGTCCCCGGGACCGTGAGCGCATTGGGCCGACATGTGCTTGGAAGCCGTGGCCTTCACTGGCAGCCTGCCCGTCGTAGCGAACCGCAATTGGTAGGAAGTGATACTGGATATCTGGGTACTCGACGCCGGCTTTTGATCGAATAAAGGCAGCGCTCTCAAATTGATTGCTTGCCCCTGGGCCGCTGCGGGTTAGCATCCATTGCAATCCGACCCAGGCTTTACCGGGTAAGTTCCAGTATTTGAACAATGTGATTGGCTGTAAACAGGCTTGTTGAATGTACAATTCCAGATGATCTTGCAGATTTTGGCCGACGCCAGCGCGATCGGCAATCACCTCAATGCCGTGTTCAGCCAAATGTTTGGCGGGCCCGACGCCGCTGAGCATGAGAACTTTGGGGCTGTTGATTGAGCTAGCGGCGAGAATTACTTCACGGTCCGCATGAATTGTTTCAATTCGACCGCCTCGTTCGACCTCAACACCAATTGCGCGTTTGGTGTCGTCAAACAGCACGCGGCGTGCCATGCATCGGACAAGATCAATGTTTGGACGTTTGAGCGCGGGTTTGAGGTAGGCGTTCGCCGTGCTCCAGCGTTGGCCATTGTGGACGGTTTGTTCCATAGGACCGAAGCCCTCTTGCTTTTGACCGTTATAGTCATCGGTAAGTTCAAACCCGGCTTGGCTACCGGCGGTCACGAAAGCCTGGTGCAGTGGAATATTCCTCTTGCCACGGGAAATGTGCAGGGGGCCGTTGGTACCGCGCCAGTCTGGGTCGCCGAGGCCAGCATCGGGAAAGGGCCCGCCAGCGTGCCAGTTTTCCATGCGTTTGAAATAGGGGAGCACGCTCGCGTAATTCCAGCCTTTTGCGCCGAGGTCGGCCCAATGATCATAATCTTTGGCATGGCCACGGACGTAGACCATTCCGTTGATGCTGCTGCTGCCACCAATCACTTTGCCCCTCGGGGTGACCAGCTGGCGTCCGCCTAGGTGGGGTTCTGGCTCACTTTTGTAGCCCCAGTCGTAACGCGGCATGTTCATTGGGAAGCTCAAAGCACCAGGCATTTGGATCAAGGGACCGGCGTCTGAGCCCCCAAATTCCAACAGCAACACACTGTGCTGGCCAGATTCAGATAGTCGATAGGCCATGGTAGAGCCTGCCGATCCAGAGCCAACAATGACAAAATCTGCTCGCATTGCAACGATACTACCGTTGTTCATCCATCATGAGCCGCCTTGCCATAAATATTAGGCTTTGACAAACCCACCGCTTTGCAGAGTCCATAGTCGGGCGTAGTGGCCATCGGCGGCCAGTAATTCGTCATGCGTGCCGTTCTCGACGATTGCGCCTTGATGCATCACGATCAGCCGATCCAACTTGGCGATGGTGCTCAGTCTGTGCGCGATTGCAATGACAGTCTTGCCGTCCATCAGCTCAAGCATTTGTTTTTGGATGGCTTCTTCGATTTCGCTGTCCAGTGCACTTGTTGCTTCATCAAGAATCAAAATTGGGGCGTTCTTTAAGATGACGCGCGCCAGCGCAATCCGTTGCCGCTGGCCACCACTAAGCTTGACTCCGCGTTCACCAACGTGGGCGTCGAGCCCCTTGCGGCCCAGGTGATCCTCTAGATCATCGATGAATTCGTCCGCCTGTGCTTGGCAGACGGCCTGCCACATTTGCGCATCCGTCGCGTCCGGACGTCCGTACAGAATATTGTCGCGAATGCTTCGGTGCAGCAGGCTGGTGTCCTGAGTGACCATCGCAATCTGCCGTCGTAGACTGTCCTGGCTCACCTGCGAGATGTCTTGATCGTCGATGCTGATTCGGCCGCCCTCAAGATCGTAGAACCGCAACAGTAAGTTGACCAGGCTGCTTTTGTCGGCACCACTTTGGCCGACCAAGCCAACTTTTTCGCCAGGCTGGATCTCCAGGCTGAGGCCATCAAAAACCGCTGACTTTTCAGTGCTTAACGCTTTGCCGTAGTTGAATTGCAATTTGTTAAAGCGGATGGCGCCGTTTGTAACCTCAAGCTTGGTGGCACTCGGCACATCGACAATCCCATGGTCAACGGCGATGCTTTGACTGCCTTCAGCGATGGTGCCCATATGTTCAAAGACGCCGCTTAGTTGCCAGATGAACCACCCTGCTTGCATGGTCAATGAATAAACGAGTGGCAGGGCGGTTGCCACGATGCCAATGGTTGCGTCAGTTGTGACCCAGGCCCAAACAGCCAAGCCACCCGTTGCGGTCAAGAGGAAGCCGTTGGCAAAAGTCATGACGACAAGCATGCGTGTCGCTGTTCGCATCACTCGAACCCAGCCGAAATTCATGCGATCTATGGCATCGGCGACGTTATGATCTTCCTGGCCTTTGCCAGCGAATAGCTTGACGGTTTGTACATTTGTGTAGCTATCGACGATTTTGCCGGTGACTTCGCTGCGTAACTCTGAATGCAGTTTGCTGCGCCGCCGGATCTCCGGCATAAACCACACGGTAATGAAAACGTATGTGCTGAGCCAAATCAGCGCTGGGATAACCAAGAATGGATTTTGCAACAGCAAAATGACTAAAGCGCCGACCAGATAGAAACTGACATAAAGAAGAACATCGACGATTTGAATGCAAAATTCGCGGAGGCTGAAACCGGTTTGCATAATACGGTTGGCGATGCGGCCGGCGAATTCATTGTTGAAAAACGCTACATCAAGCCCCAGCACATGATGGTGGCTCTGCCACCGGATCATGCCAGTAAATCCCGGCATAATGCCCAAATCGTGAATGGCGGTTTTGGTGATGTAAATAACTGGCCGTACCAGCAAGAAAAAACAGCCCATGGCGATTAAAAACGGCAATTGTTGCTGAAGCAGGACCATGCGATCGCCTTCTGCTGTCAAAACGCTGGCGATAATTCCTATAGTCAGCGGCATCACCAAGTCGGCGGCCGCCTCAAAAACTTTGAAGACAATCATAAGCACAAAAGCGCCTTTGTGCTGGCGGACAAAATGCCAAATAAAGCTTCTCAATGTTGATGGCGGGCGGCTGGGCGAGAACAGCTTGAGCGGCAGTGTCAATCGCTCGATGATCGTCAACGGCTGCCGTGAACCGATGTTGGAAATGTCTTCATGCCGACGATTTGCTGTCTTCGTGTCTTGCATCGTGTTTTTGTCTCGCTATGTCATAAGAGCCAGATATTGGGGATCAGAAACCACATGACAATGATTAGAGCCATCATGTTACTGTTTTTGTTGGCCAGCCTGGTCGGTCCGGCCCTGGCGCGCGGTGTTGACAGTCAAGCGACAATTGCTGGTCCTTTTGGCGAGTGGCGTGGGCATTATCTTTGCAGCCAGGGCTTAACCGGATTGACTCTGACGGTTCGCTCTTCAAGCGCAATTGGTGACAACGTTTCTGCCCTGTTTGATTTTTATCCGCTGCCTGAAAACCCAACCCAATCGGGTCAGTTTACAATGGTTGGCCAGTGGCGCGGTGATGAGCAGCGGCTATCATTGACGCCAGAGGTATGGATCAACCAACCAGAGGGCTGGGAAATGGTTGGCTTAGACCTTAGTCCGTCACAGAACTTTGGACTGCTGACTGGTATTGTGGCGAGCCAGGACTGTGGTCATGTTTTCCTGGAGCGCGAAGCCGCTGGTATTTGACCCTTTTGATCAATGCGTCATCTTTTTGTCGTAGAGCCCGCAATATCGATGCTGCCAGAAATTGTTCCGCCGCGTTCGACTTGTAGTTCGCCAAACTTGATGGTGCCCGATAGTCGACCTGTTGAGGTTACGGTCAGAAGTCCTTCGACCGTCAAATCACCTTCAAAGTGACCACTGATTTCAGCCGTATCTACCTGGGCTTGACCCGTAAAGAAACCACCGGGCGCAACCTCCATACTACGGCATTCCATCAAAGATGCGTCGACACTACCTTCAACGATTAAACGTTCACAGACCCCGATTTCACCTTTGAGCTTGATTTCTCGACCCACATGAAGCTTGCCGGTTTCTGTCGGCTCGGCTGTCCGTGAAACAGTCGTCCGTGGCGCGGCCGTTGTTGCGGGTTGCGTCGCGCTGGTTGGACGCGGTGCTGGCACGGATGTTGAGGGAGCAACGGCAGCGGGTCTTGTTGTCGGTCTTGGCGCCGTCTTGTCGGGAGCTGGCGTCACATCAGTATTGGTTTCACCTGATATTCCGATTTCGCTGTCTGGGTTGCGTTTTGTAAACATTTTCCACTGACCCTCCGGTTAGAGACGCCCAAGCGCCCATAGGACAAACTTTGCCCGCCAAGATTTAACGCATAATAGCGCTTTCGATGGCGTCCTGCAATCGCTACACGGGCTTTTTTAATATGCTTATCCGAAACAGGTTAGCGAAGACGGAGTTCGGCCTGGATTGCGGCGATCACCGCACTGTTCACGACATCCTGCACAGTCGCCGATAAAGACACGATCTGACATGGTTTTTCAAAACCCTGTAGGACTGGGGAAATCAGCATCCCATCGGCGTATTGCGCCAAAAGCTTATACCCAATATTGGCGGCTGCCAAATTAGGCATAATCAGAACATTTGCGGCGTCGCTTAACCGACTGAATGGATACATTGATTGCATTAAGTCTTTACTTAAAGCCACATTGACAGCCATTTCGCCATCATACTCAAAATCGCACTGTTCTTGGTCCAGCAAAGCAATCGCGTCTTGAATTTTTTTGCCGTCACGGGACATCGGCTGGCCAAATGTTGAATAGCTCGCGAAAGCAACACGCGGCTCTGCACCTAAACGGCGGGCGGTTGCCGCGGTTTGTTTGGCGATGGTTGCCAGTTGCTCGGCGCTTGGATCTTCATGAACGCTGGTGTCGGCAACAAGCAAACTTTCTCCACGCCGTGACAGCCAGCTATATGTCATCAACCGTTCGTCCTGGCGCAAGTCAACGACCTGGCGCAAATCGCTCAAGCAGCTGGCAAAAGATCGGGTTAAGCCCGTGATCAGAGTGTCTGCTTGACCATTCGTCAGCAGGCTCGCAGCGTAAATGTTTCTGTTTTGGTTGACGCTGCGATTGGCGTCACGCATCAACATGCCGCGGCGCTGCTGACGTCGATATAACTGTTCGGCATACCGGGCGTTTACATCCTGGCTCGCTTTTGCGCTCCGGATATCCAGTTTTTCATCGCTGAGACCCATCGCGTCGAGTTGGGCTTCAATCACTTCGCGCTTGCCCACTAAAATCGGATGGCCAAGGTTGCTTGTCCGAATTTCAACAGCGGCGCGGATCGCCCGTTCGTCCTCGCCTTCGGCGAACACATAACGGTAGTCTTTATTCTCGATGCGTTGATACAGACGCTGGACGTTTGCATAAGAGGGATCTAAACGCCCTCTTAGCTCACCCTCATAAGCGACCAAGTCATCAATCGGTTTCCGAGCAACACCTGAGGCCATTGCCGCTTTTGCGACTGCCAGCGGTACGGCAGAAACCAGTCTTGGGTCAAAGGGCGCAGGAATAATGTAATCGCGCCCAAACGTCAGCTGACGCCCGTAAGCTTTGCCAACTTCTGCGGGAACTTCTGCGCGTGCAAGGTCAGCGAGGGCATGCGCCGCCGCAATTTTCATATCGTCGTTAATTGCGCTTGCGCGAACATCCAGCGCCCCTCGGAAAATATAAGGAAAACCCAAAACATTGTTGACTTGGTTGGGGTAATCACTGCGGCCTGTGGCCATGATCGCATCGTCGCGAACCGCCTTTACCGCCTCTGGTGTAATTTCCGGATCTGGGTTGGCCATGGCGAAAATGACCGGGTTTATGGCCATGCTTTCCACCATTTTAGGCGTCACGGCGCCCTTGACAGATAACCCAAAGAAGACGTCAGCACCGACCATTGCTTCCTCAAGTGTCCGAAGCTTCGTGTCGACCGCGACCGCAGTTTTCCATTGGTTCATGCCCTCCTGACGACCGCGATAGATCACGCCTTTGCTGTCAGCCATGATGATGTTTTCACCTGGCATGCCCATAGATTTGAGCAAATTGACGCTGGATAATGCAGCCGCGCCGGCACCATTGACCACCAGTTTAACGCTGTCGAGGTTTTTGTCGATTAACTGCAAACTATTTAGCAGGCCTGCCGCTGCAATAATTGCCGTCCCATGCTGATCGTCATGCATCACTGGGATATTGCAACGCTCTTTGAGTTGTTCCTCAATAATGAAGCTTTCCGGCGCTTTGATATCCTCGAGATTAATGCCACCAAAACTTGGGGCGATGAGCTCGACGGCCCTAACGAACTCATCAACATTTTCGGTATCAACTTCGATATCAACGCCATCAATATCGGCAAAGCGCTTAAACAGGACAGCCTTGCCCTCCATGACAGGTTTACTTGCCAAAGCGCCAAGGTTGCCTAATCCCAAGACGGCGGTTCCGTTGGAGATGACGGCAACCGTGTTGGCTTTGGCAGTGTAGTCATAAGAGCTGTCAGGGTCATCTCTGATTTCCAAACAAGGATAAGCAACCCCAGGGGAGTAGGCGAGCGACAAGTCGCGCTGGGTTGCGACGGCTTTAGTTGCTGTTATTTCTAGCTTGCCTGGTCGGCCATCAGCATGAAAAGCCAGCGCGTCACGTTTGGTAATTGGATCTTTAGGCTGGTTATTGTTCACCGGAAACTGTCCTGCTTTTCGAAGGTCGTCCGCGTAATGACTGATTTCACAGGCTGTATGCAAGTCAATTTTTCATCCGCCAATGGCGCTGCGGAGTTGCGGGTGAGCTTCGCATCGCTTAACCATAGTGTTGTGAACACTTCAAGTGAGACTTAAGGCGACCACGATCTCAATGTCGGGCAGTAAATCCACCCCAATGATGCAACAGTATTTGGCGATCAAGGCTGATCATCAGGACTGTTTGTTGTTTTACCGGATGGGGGACTTTTATGAGTTGTTTTTCGATGACGCTGTCCAGGCAAGTCGTTGTCTGGGGATCACGCTGACACAACGGGGCACGCACGATGGTGACGGGATTCCAATGGCTGGTGTGCCTTACCACAGCGCAGAACCCTATTTGAGCAAACTTATTTCCGGTGGCTTTCGTGTTGCTATTTGTGAGCAAACTGAAGACCCTGCCGAGGCCAAAAAACGGGGGGCCAAAAGTGTTGTTGCTCGTGAAGTAAAGCGCATTGTCACGCCCGGCACCATCACGGAAAGTGATTTATTGCCAGAACGGGGAAACGCTTATCTGGCTGCTCTGGTCGTCATTAGAGATCGTTTTGCGCTGGCTTGGGCAGATATTTCAACCGGTGAGTTTTTGGTTGATGCCGGTCCTGCCGACCCCGGTCGCATCCTTACGGCTTTGGCCCGCATTGATCCTGCGGAGCTGCTCATAAACGAAAAGCATCTGCACGATGAAAAACATCAAACGTGGCGCGATAATTACAAGAGTATCTTGAATCCTCAGCCCGCTAGTCGCTTTGATGCCAAAAATGCAGCCGAGCGGTTACTAAATTTTTTCGCCGTTGGCACTCTAGATGCACTGGGAAGTTTTGATCGCGCTGGGGTCGCGGCGGCGGGTACGCTTCTGGACTATTTGGACCTTACCCAAAAAGGTGTCTCGCCTCGATTGAAGTCTCTAAAGCTAGTTGAATCCCAAAATACGATGGCGATTGATCCGGCGACCCGAAAGAATCTTGAAATTTTTGCCAAATTGGATGGTGGTAGAGCCGGATCATTGATTGAGAGCGTTGATTATACGGTCACGAGCATGGGTGCTCGCATGTTGTCGCAGCGGCTCAGTGCGCCCCTGACCGACTCCCATTCAATCCAACAGCGCTTAGACGTCGCCCAATATTTTTATGATGATACTTTAGCGCTTGATGATGTTTGCGCGCCGCTCCGCTCTTGTCCAGATTTTGAGAGGGCGCTGTCGCGTTTAGCGATGGGTCGCGGTGGGCCGCGTGATTTGGCCAATGTTCGCGAAGCCCTGTCTGCGGCTGAGAAAATCGGTCGAGCGTTGGATCAGCGCTTGAGTTTGAAACTTTTTCCGCAAGATCTGGAAACGGCGCGCAATGGGTTGGTATCGCCTGGATCGCTGCAAGTCTTGCTGGCTGAGAGTTTGATTGAGCGTCCACCAATGTTGGCACGCGACGGTGGCCTGGTGCCCTCGGGTGTCAACGACGACCTCGATCGACTGCGGGCGTTGCGGCAGGATGCTAAAGGCTCAATCGCTGCGTTGCAGAGCCAGTATGCCGCCGACAGTGGCGTTGCCAGTTTGAAAATCAAACACAACAATGTGTTGGGCTATTTTATCGAGGTCTCATCGCAACATGCCGACAAGCTTATGGCGGATGTGGGTGTTTTCATTCATCGCCAAACAATGGCGAATGCGATGCGTTTCACCACCACAGCCCTTGGTGAGTTGGAGCGGGATATTGCCAGCGCTGCAGATCGTGCCTTGAGTATTGAGCTAAGCATATACGATGACTTGGTTGAGCAGGTAACGGCCGAAGCCGATGCTCTGTTTGCGATGGCTCATGCCCTCGCAGAAATCGATGTAGCGGTGGCAACAGCCACGCTGGCGCATGAGGCAGATTACAGCCGTCCGTTGTTTGTTGACGCCCCCGCGACTGGCGCAGTTTTAAAGATTAAAGAGGGCCGACATCCCGTTGTGGCCAGAGCGATCGCACGAGAGGGTTTGGGCGCTTTTGTGGCAAACGATTTGGAATTGGATGGAACCGATAGTCTTTGGTTGCTGACGGGTCCGAATATGAGCGGCAAGTCGACATTTTTAAGGCAAAATGCCCTGATTGTCCTGTTGGCGCAAGCCGGCTTGTTTGTGCCAGCGGCAAGGCTTGAATTATCCTGCGTCGACCGTTTGTTCAGTCGCGTGGGTGCTGCGGATGACCTTGCCCGTGGTCGATCGACGTTTATGGTGGAAATGGTTGAAACGGCGGCGATCTTGAATCAGGCGACGGAGCATAGCTTTGTCATTTTGGACGAAATAGGCCGCGGCACAGCAACTTTCGATGGGCTGAGCATTGCTTGGGCCAGCGTTGAGCATTTGGTCAAACATTTGCGGTGTCGCGGCTTGTTTGCCACTCATTATCACGAATTGAACCAATTGGCTGACCAGCTTTCAGCGCTCAGCACCCACCGGGTTGATGTCAAAGAGTGGCAAGGTGATATTGTCTTTCTGCACCGCGTGGTGCCGGGTTCGGCAGACAAGAGCTATGGCGTGCAGGTTGCAAAATTGGCCGGTCTGCCCAAAGCAGTGGTTGCTCGTGCTCAAACCGTGCTCGCTCAGCTAGAGGCTAATGGCGCAGGAGCGGATTTGCCATTGTTTGCTTTGCAAAAGCTTGTGCCTGAGACCCCCGAAGAAGCGGCGCCAGACAATCAGTTGGTCTTGACGTTGCAGGGTTTGGATGTTGACTCGCTTAGCCCTAAAGAAGCCTTGGCGATGCTTTATGAATTAAAGGATCTGGCTGATGACGCTGACTGAAGCATGGTTCCAGCGGGTAAAGACCGAGCGTTCACAGGTTCTTTGCGACCTTGTGGCAGGACTTATCAGCCATCAGATTGGGGGCGTTTCGGCATCAAACCGTTTGAGTGACGCTACAGACGCTTGGCTGAAGGATTTATTTGAGGATGAATTAAGCTCGGTTACTTGCACGATTTTTGCCGTTGGGGGCTACGGACGCCAGGAACTTTGTCCGCAAAGCGATTTGGACCTGCTCATTCTGTTTCGACGCTCACCAAATGATCGGGCCCGTGCTGCACTTGAGGCCATGCTGTATCAGCTTTGGGATGCTGGATTTAAAGTTGGTCACGCAAGCCGAAGCATTGCGGAAACCATCAAGCTTGCTCAGGAAGATTTAGATACGAAAACGGCTATTCTCCAGGCTCGGTTTCTATGGGGTGACCCTGAGTTAGCCGAGGACTTTCAGCGCCGCAGTTGGCGTATGCTTTTTCAAGGTAAGGCAGCGCCATTTGCTGAGGCTAAGCTGGCCGAGCGTGATGCACGGCGGGCTCGGCCAGAAAATAGTCGAACCGCTCTCGAACCAAACATCAAAGAGGGGAGTGGGGCGCTGCGTGACATTCATGCGTTGGAATGGATTGCCCATGTGGTCTTTGAAACGGACGACTGGAATGTCTTGGTGGCGCGAGGGGTGCTCGCTGAAGCGCAACTTACTGACTTGCAGGCAATCAAAGATGAACAGATGAAGATTCGCTTTCATTTGCACACGCTGGTTGGACGGCCCGAAGAGCGCCTTACGTTCGATTATCAGGCCGAAATCGCACCCCTTATGGGCTATAAAGCACAAGGTCCCAATGCGGGCCGTCACGAAGCCATCGAAGCGTTTATGCGGCAATATTATCTCAATGCTTGGTCGGTAAAAATTAAAACCGAAATTGCTCTGGCTGCTTTGAAAGAGGACCATGCGCGCGGTGGCTGGAGCGCATTGCTGGGCTTTATTCTTGCCGATGGTCGCATTGGTGAGTGGAGAGTCCGGCAGCAGCAGCTGATGTTTGGCTCAGTATCCGATCTCACATCTGATCCTTTGTCTGTGCTCCGCTTGTTTCTCGCGAGTATCGAGATGGGGCTACAGGTTCACCCAAAAACGCTCCAGATGATTACGACTGAGCAGAGCAAAATGCCTGCTGACTTGGCGACCAACGAACAGACAGGCCGCCTTGCGAACCAATTGCTGCTCAAAATTATCACCCATCCTGAAAATCCGGTGGCGACGCTCCGTTTGATGAGTGATACGGGGATTTTACGGGTTGTCTTGCCCGAGTGGGCGGCGATTTCCGGTTTGATGCAATTTAACCGCTATCACCACTACACGGTTGACGCTCATATTTTGCGAGCGCTCGAATGGATGCATGTCCTTCTATATGGTCAGCCCGAACGCGTCGTAGGGCAACTGGATGCTGATCAAGCATGGGCGGTTCATCGCTTGGGCGAAGTGGAAGGCTTACGCGAAATCAAAAATCTAGAAGGGCGAGAACACGCTGCCAAGATTGCAAAACAATTTGCCAATCATCGGGTGTTGCTGGTGGCGATCTTGCTCCACGATATGATGAAGGGAGGCGAGGGTGATCACAGCGTGATTGGCGCGCGCCTTGCGCGCGATGTTTGTCCACGCCTTGGTTTACTAAGCGAGGAAACGGAATTTGTTTCTTGGCTGATTCTTGAACACCTAAGTATGAGCGATATTGCGTTTAAGCGTGATTTGGAAGATGCGCAAACCATCGAGCAGTTTGCGGATCGCGTCCACGATATTGAGCATCTTCAGGCACTTTATATTTTGACGGTTTGCGATATTTCGGCCGTCGGTCCAGATACATGGACGACGTGGAAAGCGGCCCTATTGAGTCAGCTTTACCGCGCGACGCAGAGCCGGTTATTGACGGGTAAGAAATTGCCCAGTGCACGAGCACGGGCGCGGGCGCGCCGCATAGAGTTACAGTCGGCGCTAAAGAACAAGAGCCAGGAAAATTGGGATGACATCAGCATTAACCGTGTTCTGCGCAAGTTAAGTGATGATTATTTGGCCCACGTTCCACTGGCCTTGCAGACAGATCACGCCGTTCTGATTCGCGAACCTGAAGCGGTGCGAGAGGTCAGGTTTTCAGTGCTACAAGACAGTGTGGATCGCTGGACAGAACTCAGCGTTTATTGTGTGGATCACCATGGATTGTTTGCGGGGATTACAGGTGCAATTAGCATGCAGGGCTATAGCATTGAAAGCGTTCGGGCTTATACGTTGCGCAATGGCATGGCATTGGATGTCTTTGCTATCCGGACCGCCGATGGCGTGGCGATCTTGGACGATAGCGCCTTGATGCGCCTGAAAGATAAAATCGCCAAAGTAATCCAAGGTGATACCAGCATGCGCGCCGCCTTAGACGCCGCAAATCGACCAAGAGCCAAAAGGCTGACGGTTTTGGATCGTCCTCCGGCGGTGCGGTTTGATAATGACGCTAGCGAGCGATATACGGTCCTGGAAGTCGAAGGGGCAAACACCCATGGTGAACTTTATCGTTTGGCGTCGACGCTCTCGCGGCTTAATCTGCAAATCCATGGCGCGAAAATCAGCAGCTATGGCAACCGTTATGCTGATGTTTTTTACCTTGCCGACCTGACCGGCGGAAAAATTGAGCGCCAAGACCGGCTGGATTCAATGCGCGACGCGGTGTTGACCATTTTGACTCCAAAGGTGCAACGAGAGGATCGTTCATGAGGCAAAGGCTGATGGTTTTTTTGCTGTTATTTGGCTTGGCCCTGGGCGGATTTTGGGCATCCGAGCAACTTATATTCACCTTGATTCGGGATGCTAAGCAAGCGGGCGAAGCCGAACAGCATTAGACCAATTTGAATCCACGTCGGTGGTAGGGACTGGGTCCGTAACGGGCAAGTGCTTCGCGGTGCTCGCGACTTGGGTATCCCTTGTTGCGTGCCCAGCCATACTGCGGAAATTCTTCGTGCAGGTTTTGCATCTCTCGATCGCGCGTGACTTTGGCAACGATGCTGGCTGCTGCGATGGCACATGATTTGCCATCCCCTTTGATCACTGTTGTTGCTGGCACGTTAAGGGATTTTGGCGATCGGTTGCCGTCAACCAAAATATGTGCAGGCTGAGGCATCAGCTCGCAGACGGCCCGTTCCATCGCCAGCATGCTTGCCCAGAGGATGTTAAGCTCTGCAATGTCATCAAGCGTCCCTCGGCCGATACCGACACGGCACTCCGCCATAATTTGCTCGTACAAAGCGCTGCGCTTTGACGGGGAAATGGTTTTGCTGTCGGCAAGTTCTTTAAACCACAGTCGTTCATGCAATGGCAAAACAACAGCCGCCGCGATGACATCGCCAGCCAGGGGGCCTCGGCCAACTTCATCGACGCCAGCAACAGCGCATGTTGGCCAACCAACGGCGCGTTCATGGTCCAAAGAGGGTTTGACGGTCACTTTTCTTGTAGGCGGGGAAATAATTCAACCAAATTGCAGGGCTTGTGAGTACTATCCAGTTGGTGGGTCAGTATTTTTTGCCAACCGTCTTTGACGGCGCCACTGCTGCCGGGTAGGGCAAATAAATAGGTTCCGCGGCAGACACCAGCGACAGCCCGACTTTGTAAGGCACTTGTGCCGATGGTCTGATAGCTAAGCCATCGAAACATTTCGCCAAAGCCGGGGATGTCTTTTTCGATTAGCAACTCAAACGCTTCTGGGGTTACATCACGGCCTGTGACGCCTGTGCCGCCAGTCGTAACAATGCAATCAATGTGGTGATCATCAATCCATTGGGAGAGCTGTGCGGTGATGAGTTTGACATCATCGCGGCACAGCGCGCGGGCTACCACCTGGTGGCCATCGTCAATGATCAGCTGAGAGAGGAGGTCACCACTTTTGTCTGTTGCCATGGTCCGGCTGTCTGAAATTGTCAGGACAGCAAGGTGACAGCTTTGCTTCATGGGAGTGGCCATAGGATCAATAGTTAGCCAGTCAGTCGCTCTTTGAGCATGCTGCTGGCTTTCGCCATATCCATCTGTCCTGCGTAGCGAGTGCGCAGCGTGTTCATAACTGGACCCATATCTTTGATTCCGCTGGCACCAAGTTCTTCACAGGCGCTGTTGACAGCGTCGCGCATGTCGTCGTCTGACATGGGTTCGGGCAAAAATCGCTCAATAACCAGAATTTCTTCTTGTTCAGCGGCAGCTTGCTCATCTCTGCCTGCATCTTTGTAGATTGCGATACTCTCCAGGCGCTGCTTAATCATTTTCATGAGCAATGCTTGGATATCTGCTTCTGAAATTCCATCATCAGCACCGTCAGTGCGCGCTTCAATGTCTTTTTGCTTAATAGCAGCATTTATCAGACGGACGGTTGTCAGAACGCGTGTATCTTTGGCTTTCATTGCTTGCTTCATGGCTTGGTTAAGCTCGTCACGCAGCATTGGTTTCACCTGTACGCTATTAACAGTCAATGACAGATTAGGGACCAATCGAGGCTTCAGGCAGTCCGACTTGCGCATGGCCCGTCCGCAAAAAAAGTGCTGGCGCCGAAGAATCAGGCAATAAGTGTGTTGATATGCATGGCTTTAAAGAATCGCCCAGCTAATTTTGCATGGCTTTTCGGTTGCGGATCCCTCTCGTCAGGCTGAGCTTGACAAGCTAAGATCGGTGGTGGTTTTTGGATCTTAGGAGCCTCCGTCATGCCACAACGAAATATCCCCACAAATGCTTCCGCCATTTTGGTCCTCAGCAGCGGGCATGTTTTTTGGGGTAAGGGGCTGGGCGCCACCGTAAAAAAGGTTGGAGAATTGTGCTTCAACACCGCCCTGACTGGCTATCAAGAAATTTTGACCGATCCCAGCTACGCTCAACAACTGATCACGTTTACCTTCCCCCATATTGGGAATGTCGGTACGAACGATGAGGATGATGAAATTGGTACCCCATTCGCGTTAGGGGCTGTTTTGCGTGCTGATGCCACCAATCCGAGCAATTGGCGTTCGGCGCAAGATTTAAGCGCTTGGATGAAGGCGCGCGATCAGGCAGCCATCAGTGGGATTGACACCCGCACCTTGACTCAAATTGTCCGAGAAGAACACGCACCAAGCGCGGTGCTCGTTCATTTTGATAATGAGGAAGCACCAAATGTTGACGCCCTGGTTGAAGAAGCTAAAGCCTGGCCTGGGTTGAAAGGAATGGACCTGGCCCAGCAGGTTTGCACTAGGCAGACCTATGAATGGCATCAAACCACGTGGCAACTCGGTGAGGGTTTTGGCACATTAGATCACCCGAAACGCCATGTTGTCGCGGTTGATTTTGGTGCCAAGCGGAACATTTTGCGGTGTTTGGCAGCGACGGGTAGTCGTGTCACCGTGGTGCCAGCAACCGCAACAGCCCAAGATATTTTAGCGCTCAATCCCGATGGTGTCTTCCTGAGCAACGGGCCCGGTGATCCTGCTGCGACGGGAGCATATGCGGTGCCTATGGTGACCGCGCTTCTTCAAGCGGATGTGCCAATATTTGGCATCTGTTTGGGCCATCAAATTCTGGCCCGAGCTTTAGGCGGAATAACACAAAAAATGTTGCAGGGTCATCGTGGCGGCAATCATCCGGTCAAAGATCTGGCCACAGGCAAGGTTGAGATCACCAGCCAAAACCACGGCTTTGTTGTTGATGAAGACAGCCTGCCCGATGATGTTGTTGTTACCCATCAATCCTTGTTTGATGGTTCCAACGAAGGCATTGAGAGCAAAAGCCGAAACGCCTTTAGTGTGCAGTATCATCCTGAAGCCTCGCCTGGACCACAGGACAGCCACTACTTATTCCAACGCTTTGCTCACCGCATTGATGGCCATATTGTCGCCTAACAGGGTGTGGCTCTGATGCTCGTTTCATTATCTGCGCGGGCTGGCTGTCATATGATTGCAATGAAGGTCGATCACCCAGAGATGTTGACGATTGGAAAGCTCAAATGATTAAGATTGCAATTAACGGCGTCGCGGGCCGGATTGGTAAGCTGGTTGCGCGGACTTTGTATGATCGCCTGACATCAGACACATCAGGCACATCCGACAAAGCGGGGCGCACGGGGTTTGATATCGTGCTGATGAACGATATTGGTGCCGATGCTGACATGATCGCACATTTGCTGACCTTTGATAGCGTTCATGGTCGCTGGTCGGGTCAGATTGCATCCACCAACAATGGTCTGATAATCAATGGAAAAACAGCAAAGGTGACTGCTGAAAAACGGATTGAAGACTTAGCGCTGGATGCACTAGACGTCGATTTGGTGATTGATTGCACTGGCGTTTTTAAAACCACAGACACGTTGGCCCCCTATTTTGCGGGACAAAAGCGGCGCAAAGTTCTGGTTTCTGCCCCCGTTAAGCGAGGTGCTCTCAATCTGGTCGTGGGCGTCAATGACGGCCACTATAAAGCGAGCGTTCATGACCTGGTGACGGCAGCGAGTTGCACAACCAATTGTTTGGCACCGGTGGTGAAAGTGGTGCACGAAACATTTGGGATTCGCCATGGCAGCATGACGACAATCCATGATGTTACCAACACGCAGACTATTGTCGACAGGCCGCACAAAGATTACCGCCGTGCGCGCAGTGCTTTGATGAATTTGATCCCGACGACGACAGGATCTGCCAAAGCGATCACGATGATTTTTCCGGAATTGCAAGGGCGTCTTGATGGTCATGCGGTGCGTGTACCGTTGTTGAATGCCAGCTTGACCGATTGCGTGTTTGAATTGGAGCGAGAGGTCACGGTGAGCGAAGTCAATGCAGCGTTTGAAGCGGCTGCCAGCAGTGGACCCCTGAAAGGCATTTTAGGCTATGAACCGCGGCCTTTGGTCAGTACAGACTACACCAACGATCCTCGGAGCAGCATCGTCGACGCGCTCAGCACGATGGTTGTCAACGGTACGCACCTCAAGATCTATGCCTGGTACGATAATGAAATGGGCTACGCGATGCGAATGGGCGATCTGGCCGAAATGATGGTTGCTCATTGGCCAGCGTGAATAGGATGATCGCATGACGGCGACTTCAAACAACAGCATGCTCGGTGCTTATCTGTTTGTGACGGCGGCCTACTGGTCGTTCATGCTCAGTGATGGCGCCCTTCGCATGCTGGTGTTGTTACGTTTTCACGAAGCGGGTTATGGACCGCTGGAGCTGGCGAGTTTGTTTATTGTCTACGAAGCCATGGGCGTCGTGACCAATTTAATCGCTGGTTGGGCTGCGGCACGTTTTGGCTTCAAATTTACTCTTTTTGCTGGCCTGGGCTGCCAAATCATTGCGCTGCTTGCTTTGAGTTTTGTGCCGATTGATGGTGTGTTCGTCGGCAGCTTGATCGCTGTCGCATTGATTCAAGGCTTGGCTGGTGTCGCGAAAGATTTAACAAAAACCAGCTCTAAGAGTGCGGTGAAGTTGTTGGTACCAAGTCAAGCCCGCAGCGGTGAGGGGGGTACGCTGTTCCGCTGGGTCGCCCGGCTTACTGGTGCCAAGAATGCCATCAAAGGTATTGGTTTTTTTGTTGGTGCCGCTTTGCTGGCGTCGGTTGGCTACATGATCGGTCTGTGGCTAATGGCGCTGGTGCTCGCTGCGATTTTAACCGGTTCGATGGTGCTGATGCCGGAGGGTTTGCCGAAGGGCAAACCGGTGCCTTTGACCAATATTTTCAAAACAAACTCATTGGTTGTCCGGCTCAGCATCGCTCGGTTGTTTCTGTTCGCCAGCCGGGACGCCTGGTTTGTGATTGCGTTGCCAATTTTTATGACAAACTTGGCCGTTAATCTGTTTGGTTGGACTTCGGCGCATGCATTTTTCATGGTTGGTGGTTTCATGGCGCTTTGGGTTGTTGCCTATGGTTATGTCCAAGCGAGCGCCCCAGAGTGGCTGGCCGGCAGTCGCGCAAGCGCGGCGGCGGCCACCCGTTCGACCTTGCGACAGGGCGTGCTGCTCACTTTTGTCTTGGTGATCGGCCTTGGCATCATGCTCGTTTTCGATGACCATGCGCCTGGCGCAACTTTGGCTGGAGTGTTGGTAATTTTGCTCGTTTTTGGCGGTGTTTTTGCACTCAGCAGCAGTTTGCACAGCTTTTTGATTTTGGCTTTTAGCGGCGAACAGCGCGTTAGCCAAGATGTTGGCTTATACTATATGAGCAATGCGTTGGGTCGGCTGTTGGGAACAATAACGTCGGGTGCTGCCTTTGTTTTTGCTGGTTTGCCGGCGGCACTGGTCTGTGCCGCATTGTATGCGGCACTTGCTGCTTTGAGTATGCTTTTGCTGCCCCGACAGGCTCGGTCAGACTGAACTCAGTCTAGTCTTCGCCACCGACCAAAATATCCCGACGGCCGACCTTATCTGCGGGCCCAACAATGCCTTCGGTTTCCATTTGCTCGATGAGGCGGGCGGCACGGTTGTAACCGATTTGCAGTTTTCGCTGAATGTAGCTGGTCGATGCTCGCCGGTCTTGGCAAACGATGCGGACTGCTTGACGATAAAGATCGCCATCGCTGCCACCCGAGCCATCGTCGCTGGCATAGTCGCCGAACAGATCACCGCTGCCATCACCTTCATTTTCACTGTCGTCTTGAATGGCGTCAATGTATTCTGGTTCCGCTTGTGCTTTGAGGTGTTCGACAACAGCCAAGACCTCATCGGTTGAGACATAGCCCGAGTGCACTCTTGAAGGACGCCGACCTTCTGCTGAATAGAGCATGTCACCGACACGCAAGAGCTGTTCGGCCCCTTGTTCATCGAGCACAATTCGTGAGTCGGTTTTGCTGCGGACATACAGGCTGACGCGGCTCGGTATGTTTGCCTTGATCACTCCTGTGATCACATCGACTGACGGGCGCTGTGTTGCCGTAATGACATGGATACCAGCGGCGCGGCCCATTTGTGTCAAGCGCTGCAAACTGCCTTCGATTTCCTTTTTTGCCAGCTCCATCAAATCGGCCAGTTCGTCGATGATGCACACAATGTACGGCATTGGCTTGAGTGGCAATTCCTGTTCTTCGAATTCCGGTTTGCCTGTCTCGATATTGAAGCCAGTCTGCACGTCGCGCGTTAGGACTTCCCCTTGTTGAATCGCTTTTTGAATGCGCTCGTTATAGTCAACGATGCCTCGGACTTGCAGTGTCATCATTGTTGCGTAGCGCTCTTCCATTTCGCGGACTGCCCACTTGAGCGCGACAATGGCTTTACGGGGATCGGTGACCACGGGGGAGAGCAGATGAGGTATTTTGTCGTAGATCGACAACTCTAACATCTTGGGATCAATCATGATCATTTTGAGCTTATCAGGAGGCAGCTTGTACAGCATGCTCATGATCATGCCATTGAGGCTTACGGACTTACCAGCGCCTGTCGTTCCCGCAATCAAGAGGTGCGGGCAGCGCGCCAAGTCGCCAATCACCGGCTGACCACTGATGTCGATGCCCATTGCCAATGGCAACTTGGCCTTTGACCCAGTGAAGCTTTCGCTATCGATGATTTGGCGTAGGTTGACGGGTGTGCGCTGTTTGTTTGGCAGTTCAATGCCAATCAAAGTGGTTTCCGGCACGACGGCAATCCGGCAACTGGCCGACGCCATCGCGCGTTTGATGTCGTCGCTTAAACTAACAATACGGCTGATTCTTGTGCCGGGGGCTGGCTGGAACTCGAACAACGTCACAACGGGACCGGGACGTGCCCGCAGCACTTCGCCTTTAACGTTAAACTCTGCAAGAGCCGTTTCCAGTTGGCTGATTCGATCACTGATATGTTGCTCACTGAGGCCGACAATATGGCTGGCATCTGGCAGGTCTAAGAAATCCACTGTTGGCTTTTGCCAATTGTTGTAGCTACTGTGACGATCCAGAGCCGCCCGGGATTTCTTCTGGATGCGGATTTGCTTTTTTCGGTTGGCAGCCAGGGCACCGCCAAGCTGTTGATCCACAGCACTGGCTGCGTGATTCAATGACGCCGTTGGCGCTATTGCGTCGTCATCCAGACCGTTGTTTGCGGGTGTGGCGGCGATATCAAAATCCAAAGCTTCGTCTGTTGGATCGCCCGAAGTTGGGGTGTCATTCTCAGAAAATGAAAGGTCACTGACATTTGCCGTTGAAGGCAGGTCTGTGTCGTCGCTGGTTGCAGCTTGATTCGGTTCACGACGCAATTCTTCAGCTCTTAGTCGATTGACAAAGCTTGACGTAAGTTGCTGCCGTTCCGGTTCGATTTGCGCCCCAAAAGCAGGATT
Source organism: uncultured Rhodospirillales bacterium (assembly GCA_963978305.1). GTDB lineage: Bacteria > Pseudomonadota > Alphaproteobacteria > UBA7985 > UBA7985 > CAXBRM01. Next base: position 15,997 of record CAXBRM010000002.1, on the reverse strand, counting down.
GTCGTTGTTGTTTGTATTGGAGTCATTGGGAGCAGAGGGCGGACTCTGTGTATGTGCCACTGACACAGGTTTTGGATTTTGCCAAAGGTCTGGCTTCCACTCTGGCACCCCGTCATCTGTGGCATTATTGGGTTGGCTTTCTGTTGCCTGTGCAAAGCTGGTTAAGCCCGACCAATTGACGGCTTCGTTGCCAAAGTTCATGCTGTAACGTGTCGCGCCGTACGCGGCGCCTTCAAAGTCAGACGCGTCATCCTTGTCGTCTCCTTCGCCACTGTTCGACGTCTCCCGTAAGGCTGGGTGATGATCGTTAGACAATGGCGAGTCGGCAATCACCGTCTCGCTTACGCGGTCGTCCCGTTCAGCATCGGGCACGTATCCAGACCCGTTGTCACTGGCTGTCAGGATTTGCTGAATAACGCTTGGATCATTGTACTCAAACAAAGACGCATCGTTCATAAATCCAGCTTCAGCGAGTTGGGACGCGTTGCCGCGCCATTCCGAGCTCGCAGATTGCGTCAACGATTCTCGCCAGTTGTTATTTTGTTGATGGCGTGAGCCTCGGGCACCACGATGCAGCTCTTGGGTGGTGAGCGGTAAACTGAGCCCGTATAGGCATCCGCCAATGACCACGCTGATCATAGCCCAAATCGCCTTTGGCATTGGCACGAGAGCTTGCATGCCTGCCAGGGCAAGTTCACCAACGGCGCCGCCAGCGCTGAGGGGTTTGCTCCATTGTGTCGAAATTGGCAAAGCCGAACAAACTGCAGCTAATAGGATTAAGGAAATTGGCAGAATTAAAAAGCGTAGGGCCGCACCTTTAAAAGCCTGCCCAAACAAACAAGACCACGCCCAAGCAAACAAAAATAATGGCACCAAATAGCCAACAAACCCCAAGGTTTGGATACAAAGATCGGCTATGATCGCGCCTGGAATTTTTAGCCAGTTTTCCGGTGGCATATTGCTAGCCGTATTCAGCGACGGATCGTCGGGTGCAAAGCTGATGATCGACAGCAAAATGACGATTGCCAATCCAGCTAAGGTCGTACCGAGGATTTGTGCGCCACGGCGACGAAACTCTGACAAGAAGCCACGAGGAAAGAATGAGTCAATCGCCAGAGCAACGCTGGCTTTGATATCAGCAAAAGGTCCTTTGGGGCCGCTGTAAAATGTCATTGGGCACTCTAAAATCGTCTAAACATAACAAGCGAACAGATCGTGAAAAAACGGATCCATCAACCAATGCCTTGAAATTGTCGGCTTGGCTGCTCTCTAAACTATAAGGGATCGCACGATAAAGGGCGAACTGCGTAAACGTTTCAGAGGGATTTTCCTGTTCAAAGTGATTATGCGGCACCACCGTCCCCTATTTGATAATCTTCAATGCAGGCAACAAAGATTTGGCCGACAATCCTGAACTTGTCGAACGGACGATGGCCTACCAAATTAATGGCGAGCAATAAGAGGATGCCCTAAGATGAATAATTCAGTCGCGATTGTTGGTGCTGGCTTGGCAGGGCAGCTCGCGGCTTTAGCATTGGCGCGGTGTGAGCTTGACGTATCATTGATTGATCAAAAGCCGTTAGCGCATTTGGATCCAAGCCGTGGCTCAGACAAAAATCTACCAAATGACCAGCGAACCACAGCTCTCTCGGAGCGGAGCGTCGAGTTCTTGACCAAGCAAGGCCTTTGGGCGCCTCTAAGTCAGGCAGCCAGCCCAGTATACGCCATGAACTTGGGTGCCGGTGATACGATTGATCAAAGCCTTCGACACCAATTGAGGTTAGACCGAAGAGATGCTGATCGACAGCAATTGGCATGGATCGTCGAGAATAAGCATTTGGCATCGGCGTTCCAACATAGCATCCGCCAGCAAATGAGTCTTGGCAGAATTAAGCTGTTTGATGCTGTTGACATCGATAAAATTGCGATCAAGCAAGATCGAGTTATCATTGAATTTAATGATAAAGACAGCCTAGAAATGGATTTGCTGCTTGGCTGTGATGGCCGTTATTCTAAGGTGCGCAAACTTTGTTTTGATGACATCAGGACGGCCACAGATTATCAGCGCAGAGCTTTAATTGCGGTAATCTCGCATGCTCAAAATCATCATCAAGTTGCAACTCAGCTGTTTCTCAGCGATGGTCCCCTGGCGTTGCTGCCAATGACAACTACAGCAGATGGAGTGGTGCGGAGTTCAATGATTTGGTCGGCCATGCCTGATTGGGTGCGCGCGATGGAAAAGTTGGATCATCCAACCTTGATCGACAATCTGTCCCAACGATTCCAGGCAATTACCGGTGAGGTTCATGGCGTTGCTGGTGTCGCAAGTTACCCGTTGTATGCTAGCATCAGTGCCCAATTTACAGGGCATGCGGTTGCTTTGGTGGGCGACGCTGCGCACGCCGTTCATCCACTGGCTGGTCAAGGGTTTAACCTTGCTGTTGGGGATGTCGCGGCTCTGGCCGAGTGCTTGTTAAATGCTCAACATTTAGGCCAGGCGATTGGCAGTCGATTCGCGCTCGAGGCTTATAGTCAGGCGCGGAAAATTGAGGCGCAAAAGATTTTCATGCTTACCGATGGCTTGCATAGGCTGTTCAGCCATCGGCACCTCAGGTTGCCGGGGGTGAAGTCTTGGGCTTTTCCAGCGATAAATCCGGTGAGGCCATTGAAAAGACGGTTGATTCAAGCAGCGCTTTCATAACGCTGGTGCGCATTATTAGAGCCAGGGTCGCGCCGATTGACGTCGTAAATCCGGACGCCCGTCAATAATTGGAAAACTCGATTGGCTTGCGCGGCTCAAAAGCTTCTGGCCGTCATTTGAAAGGTAAAGATTTGCATGGCTTATCGGACAGACGGCAATCGTCAGCAATTCTGATATTGGATCAGATCTCGAGTTTTCAGACGACATGAATGTGTTCCATTCTTTTGGGTTTCGGCGAGGTATGGCTTGATTGCATCCGTTAGAATTAAGCGAATTGTATTGGCCAGGACTGCCGTTTGTGCAAAATTAAAAGCGTTAATCAGCAGATCGGTAGCTAAAATATGACCGATACCATTCAAACCGTAAACCCGATTAACACATTTCATCATGCCACGACCCCGGCAATCTATCAGCAGATTTTGGCTAATATTGCCCATTTTTTGACACTTTTGGCCTTGCAAGGACCGAAATTCGCAACCAAATAAGTGAAGCCGTGGTCAACAAAGCCAGTCAATAGGCAAAACGAGCAACGGCGAGGGAGCGAACTGTATGCAACCATGCTGGTGCGTCGCGCCGATCTCAGTGTGAGCAGACAGGCCTCTCCTAATACCAAAGACAACCATGCGATCTTTTGAATAAACATCCGAAGAGGTGCCTGCGAAGATTGCACGACCAATGGGTTATTTTATGCAACAGACGATTGCGCTGGTCGATGACGACCGAAATATTCTGACAAGCGTTTCAATGGCGTTGGAAGCAGAAGGATTCAGGACTCGCTCCTTTTCAGACGGCTCTGATGCTCTGCGTAGCCTCGCGGTACAGCCTGTTGACCTTGTGATTCTTGACATCAAAATGCCCCGCATGGATGGGATGGAAGTTTTGAATCGCATTCGGGCGAGCAGCACGGTACCAGTCATTTTTTTGACCAGCAAGGAAGACGAGGTTGATGAGGTTCTCGGCTTGAGAATGGGGGCAGATGATTACATCACCAAACCGTTTTCTCAACGCCTTCTAATCGAGCGCATCCGAGCGCTTTTGCGCCGGCAAGAGATGGGTGTCTTAGCCGAAGCCAGAGAAGCGGGTGATGAAATTCTGGCAAGGGGAGACCTCACTTTAGACCCAATCAAACATCAGTGCATGTGGCGCGGTATGAATGTCACTTTAACGGTGACGGAGTTTTTGATTCTGAAGTCGCTTGTCCATCGGCCGGGCCACGTGAAAACGCGGGATCAGCTGATGGACGCCGCTTATGGCGAACATATTTATGTCGATGATCGTACAATTGACTCGCACATCAAACGTTTGAGGAAGAAATTCAAAGCGAAAGACGACGACTTCAATCAAATCGAAACCTTATACGGCGTGGGGTACCGCTACAAGGGCTCTTAGATCATGGCGTTGTCATCCAAATCAAACGACAGCGGGTCACAAATTTCTGGTAGGCGGAAGGCCAGGCCACCGCTGGCCAGTTTGTTTGGTCTTGATTTTCTTGGTCGCGGATGGCGGCGCTTGTTCTTCCGCCGTGATCAGCGGCGGCGCTTCGACTGGTTGTTGCCCTGGCGCTCTGAAGAAAAGGACGCGACTGATGCCAGCCTCGAGCTAAATGCGTCGTTTCGTTGGTTTCGTTGGCCTTTGACGGCCAGGATCGTCTCAATTAATCTGCTTGTTTTGGTCATCCCACTATACGGTTTCTGGGTTGTGGAGCAAAACCGGGAGCGTCTGATTGAGGCGGAGTTGGCCGGTATGGTTGATGAGGGCCTGATTGTTGCAAAGGCTCTCGGTGCAGCAGCAGAAACCATTCCGGTTGAGTTTCAGAATTTTCGAGATGATAGCCTTTTTGGCGACATTGTTCGTTTGAGCCAAGCCAGCGTGGCTCAACTGGGTTCAAGGTCTCGCACGACGATGAAAATCTTGACCAGCAATATCGACTCAAGAATCCGATTGTACGATTTGAATGGTGATCTGATGGTTGACTCGCAATTTTCAGATTCAGGAGCAGCACCAATCAGGGTTGAACCGCTGTCCAGCGCCGTCACTTCCGAAAGTCCCGCGTTCCCATTCCAGAGGTTATGGGCGCAAATAACCGGGGCAGCTTTTGCCGCAGAGTATCGAGAGCCGTTGGTCGACCATGCCAACAGTTACCCGATCACCGTTACTGCATACAATGGCGATGTGGCAAAAGAAGTTCAAGTAAATGCAAGTGGCGAACGGATCCTCCTTGCTGCCATCCCGGTCCAGCAGTACCGCCGTGTCATCGGAATTTTGCTGATAAGCCGCAGCGCGAACCTGGGCGTTGAAGAATCAATTCAAGAGTTGCGTGGGCAGCTTTTGCGGGGCACCTTATTCGCTTTAGGTGTAACGATTTTGCTGTCGATCATTCTTGCTGGTACAATTGTAAAGCCGATACGTGGGCTTTCTCACACCGCAAACGCGGTGGCTCGCTCGAAACAGCGCAGCGTCGAAATTCCAGATTTAAGATTTCGACGTGATGAAATCGGTGACTTGAGTTTTGCGACCCGAAAAATGACTGAGGCATTATGGGATCGGCTTGACGCAACCGACGCTTTTGCTGCCGATGTGAGTCACGAGCTCAAGAACCCTCTGACCAGTTTAAAATCGGCCATTGAGACCCTGCAAACTTACCCAGACTCGCCGCGGCGTAGCGAATTGCTTGAAATTCTGAATCACGATGTCAAACGCATGGATCGGCTGATTACCGACATTAGCCAGTTAAGTCGGGTAGATGCCGATATTAGCCGCTCCGACTGGCAACCAGTAGCGATTTTAGCGCTTTTAGAAGTACTTGTCGGTGGTCAAACGCTGTCATCATCAAGCTCGGATGGTGCTTCGGTCCCGATTGTTTTGCTTGAATCCAAGAGTCATGATCCGGGTGATTTGGTGATCAAAGCTGTGAAAGACCGCATTCAGCAGGTTTTGCACAATCTGATTGATAACGCACGAACCTTTAGCCCGGCCGGCAGCAAAATAGGTGTCCGTGTTTTTCGCCGAGGTGGCTGTTTGCGGTTAGAAGTCCTGGATCAGGGCCCGGGGATTGCCAAAGACAGGTTATCACGGGTCTTTGAGCGTTTTTATACAGATAGGCCAGAGAGTGACGGCTTTGGCAATCACAGCGGCTTAGGATTGAGCATCGTTAAGCAAATTGTTCATGGTCACGGTGGTAAGGTTTGGGCCGAAAACGCAAATCAACATGACAAAGCTGCCGGCTTTACCGGTGCAAAGTTTGTCGTGGAATTTCTCGCTCTTTAAATTTTAAGATCCACAACCACGGGCGCATGGTCGCTTGGTTTTTCCCAGCTTCTTGCTTCCCGGTAGATTTGGCATTCCGATAGGTATGGCCGCAGGGCTGGTGTGCCCCATGCATGATCCAAACGCCACCCGCGATCTTTTTCCAAGGCGGTTTTCGAACGATACGTCCACCAGCTGTACAAAGGTTGTTCAACCGGCGTCATTTCCCGGAGAAAGTCAAGCCACTGTCCAGCTGCCATTGCTTTGTCGAGCGCGTCCACTTCCTGTGGGCTGTGGCCCACCATTTTTTGCATTCTTTTATGATCCCAAACGTCCGTCTCGCGTGGCGCGACATTGAGGTCTCCGACCAGCAAGCTTTTCGCGCTGATTCTGGCGGGCAACTGTTCGGCCATATCATGCCAAAACCGCATTTTGTGGGCGAATTTTTCGTTCACCGAGACATCGGGCTCATCCCCACCTGACGGCACATAGAAATTATGGATTTGGATCATATGTTTAGCCAGTAACACGTCCACACTTACGTGCCGACAATCGTCCTGCGCGGCGTACACGTCTTTTTGAGGCTCAAGTAGCGGGATGCGTGCCAGAATGGCTACCCCGTGGTGACTTTTTTGACCGTGGATATGTTGGTTACTGAACCCTAAGTCGTCGAAAAACGCGCTGGGGAACAGCTCGTTCGGGACCTTTGTTTCCTGTAAACATAAGACGTCGGGTGCCAGGTCATTGATGAGGCGGGCCATATGTTCTCGCCGAGACCGCACTCCGTTGACGTTCCAGCTTATGATGCGTGTTTGTTTTGACACTGCTGTCTCCGATACAAATCTGCGGCTTCTTTGAAAGCGGTAAAAATGGCAATAAAACTTTGGTAGCGTTCTGTTTGAAACTCAGGATGCCATTGGACACCGAGGCTCCAACCTTCATAGTTTGCCAGGCTTACGGCTTCGATTAGCCCATCTGGTGCCGTGGCTTCAATCTGAAGTCCGTTGCCTAATCTGTCGATACCCTGCTTGTGTAAAGAATTGACAAGCACGGAGGAGGTGGGCCCGAAGATGCTCGCTAAAACCCCTCCCGGACTGATGTTGACGCCGTGGTGTGGGTGGTACATTGCCAGTGTATCATCAGCATCAATGCTCTCATGGGGAGCCCGATGATCGGTTAAGCCGCCAACCTCATGGACATGGGCATGCAGACTGCCGCCGCAATAAACGTTCAGCTCTTGAATGCCTCGGCAAATCGCTAAGATTGGCATTTTGCGTTTGGTCGCGTGGTCAAGCAAGGTCCAGGTCATTGCGTCGCGCTGCTGATCGAATGGTTTGTGGTGTTCAGAGGCCGTCACCTTGTATCGGTCAGGATGAACATTGCTCAGTGAACCCGTCAAGACGAGTCCATCTAGCTGTTCGCAAAGTCGAGCGATTCTTGATGGCTGGTCTGGAACGATTGGCCACGGCAAACCAACATAATCTTGGATGGCGCGAATGTACTTTTCGCCGACAACAAAATCATCAAGGTCTTTGCGTCCCTCGTGGCCGGGTTTTCGGCAGCACGTGATGCCGATCAATAAGTCAGAATGATTGCCCGGATGTGAGTTGATCATCGCTGCCGTTTTCCATCGAACTGAATGTTGCAACGTCGCGGCGTCGTAACAACTTAAAAACCCGGATCTTGAAATAACTCTGGCGGGATGCTGATGCCATAAGCCATATTTTCAAGCCGAACCGTCGTCCGTTCGCCTTTATTGTCTACCATTTGCCATGCTCGAAGGGTGAAGTTGGTCTTGCTCATAACGAGGGTCAGCGTACCATCGTTAGGGCGTTCGCGGTCTTGCATTGTGATCAAAACACTGTCGGCGACCTCTTCGACCCTCAAGATGTTCACGGTTGTCCGAAAATCGACATCGGTATTCAAGAAGAGCCGCAGGGGTGTGCTGTTTAGCGATAGGCGCCGCGCACTTTCTAAATCGTTGTCAATTTCGATAACGTTGCGACCATCGGCGACTAAAATTAAGGGGCTCGGAGAATCATAGTCAAACCTGAGGCGACCCGGTCGTGACAGAAAGATATCGCCACGTGCCACGTTGCCCTCATTAGAAATTTGCAAGAAACGCCCCGTAGCTGTCGAGATCCGTTTGATTGCCGCTTCAGTTTGTAAAACGATCTGGACCTGCTCGGGCGAAAACTGTGCTGAAGCTGGCAACGTGCTGGCAAGCAACCCTGAGCATGCAAATATAGCAGCAATCAATAAGCGGAAGAACGGAATGTGAGTCGGAGTCATTGAATCAGCGATCCTTAGTATAAGGCCAATTTGGTTACATAATCAGAACTACATAACGGTCTAACACCGAAACAAGAACAGAATTGTGTTCGATATGAGTGCTTTCTTTGCTTTTTTTATCTGCGTTTCCTATTTACTAAGGTGAACGTTACAAATTAGACCTGATCGGAAAAACGGAATGTTTATTCAAACGGAAACGACACCAAACCCAGCAACATTGAAATTTTTGCCTGGTTTAGTGGTTTTGGCCGATGGCAACAGAAACTTTGATTCGAAGGACAATGCTGTCGCATCACCGTTGGCTCAAAGGTTGTTTGAGGTTGAAGGGGTCCAGGGAGTCTTTCTCGGTCGCGATTTTATTACGATCACCAAAGTGGATGATCGCGAGTGGTTTCTGATGAAACCCAGCATCCTCGGCATAATTATGGAACATTTTACCGCTGGTCGGGCAGTTTTGGCTGATGACGTCAAGGACGATGATGCCGACTCAGGGGTTGGGCACGCAAGCGATCAGGATGACAACCAAATCGTTATCCAAATCAAAGAATTGTTGGACACCCGGGTGCGTCCTGCTGTGGCAATGGATGGTGGCGACATTGTTTTCCATAGCTTCGAAGACGGTGTTGTTTATCTGGCGATGCAGGGGGCTTGCTCTGGGTGTCCATCATCAACCATGACTCTAAAGCATGGCATTGAAAATATGTTGAAACATTATGTGCCAGAGGTAAATGAGGTCCAATCCATATAGCGGCTCTGCCTGTCCCGTGCCATCATTTAGGCGGAGATAAACTCAAGATCTTGTTTTGAACACAGCTGTGGGTTAGCGCTTCCGCAGGTGTGGGTAGCTGTTGTACCCCTTTCAATAATTTTTGCGATAGGAAGAACTTGGTGTCGTCACGGAAGCGAACGCATCGAAAATTGGGCATTGCCTCGCTGTTGCTTTTGGTTGCAGGCTGTGCGGCCTTAGATCAGGATTTAACGCCCGACACGCTAATACGCCAGAGTCAGACTTACCTGGCCGATAGCTGGGAGAAGCAGCGCGAAATTCAGGCTCAGGAAGCGGCCCAGCGGGAGGCAGAGAGAGCTGAGCGCACTAGCATCATTGATGCTGGCAGGAACTTTTTTAACAGAATGTCACAGCCTTCAGACAACGAATCTGAAGAAACCTCGAACAATTGGCCTCAGGGGATTGGCTCATTATTTGGCAGCAATCAAGGCGAGAGGGCAAATGACAACAATGGATCAGATCCCGGGAGCACTGGTCAAAACCGATCTGGACAAAGCTCAATCGGTGGCTATCAGATTGCCGTTGACCCCTACGCCACGGGCGCTGTCTCACAGACAGGCCCACAAACGGGGGGGCAAACCCGAACAGGCGCCGTTGGAATAGTGCAATCCAACGATTCTACCGTGCAGATGTTGCCAAGCAGTTATCAACCGCTGCAACGCCCTTTCACCGTGCAGGCTTTTGACGGCCGAGCTGTTCGTGCACGGGCATTGGTTGAGCAACTTGGCCTGTCGACGACCAGTGCAGCCTCTGGTCGGCGATTGCCGCCAGTTGCGTTTGACGCATTGCCCGATGATATGGCGACGACAACGCCTGGCAATAAAGATCTTTTCCTGACGATTCTGATCCCGATTGCCGTGCTGGCCAATGAGCAAATTGCGGCAGAGCGCAGGGCAATTCTGCAAACGGGCTACCGAGGCAGGCTGCAGGGCGCACCGATCATTGTAAAGCAAATTGCCAGCCGCTATGGCGTGCAAAGCGATGTCGCAACACTGCTTGATCACGTTGACACAATCCCTGTTAGTCTCATTTTGGCACAGGCAATCGAAGAGACAGGCTGGGGCACAAGCCGCTTTGCCCAAGAAGGCAATGCACTGTTTGGCCAGTACACTTGGAACGCGGCCGACCAAGGCATGATCCCGAGCGGCCGCCCTGCGGGTCAGTCCTATCGTGTTCGCGCGTTTCCAACGCTTTTGGATGCGATGGAAAGCTATGTCTTGAACCTCAATCGCCACCAGGCTTATGCTTCCTTGAGGGCGACGCGTGCGCTGCTGCGGACGCAAGGTCGAATACCAACGGGCCTCGATCTTGTCGGCGGTTTGGCTCAATACACCGGAGATCCTGGTTATTATTTACCGACTATCGAGCGTCACTTGCGCGACAACAATTTAGCTTTATTTGATCGAGCGGCCATACTGCCGGGCGCCGTCATCCGGGTCCAGGGCGCATATGCGCCAGCGGGTGGCTATTGATGGTATCACCTTGTTGGCATCAATGAACAACTGCATCGTCATTGATTGTAGTGGTCAAGTGCTCAGCGTCGCGATTGCGGTTAAAGGCAATCCGTCAAATGTCTGGCATGAGACGATCCACGAACAGCATGGTCAAGCAGAAATGTTAGCGCCATTAGCCAATCGGGTTTTTGCGGCTACGCCCTTGAAACAGTGGGCCGAGCTTGATTGCATTTTGGTGTGTCGTGGACCGGGCGGTTTCACGGGCCTTCGCGTTAGCATTGCATTTGCGCTTGGTCTGGCTGCATCGATTCCCGGGGTAATAATAAGGAGTATTTCCACCGACGCCTATTGGCGTTATCGGATAACAAATGATCCATGCCTGTTGGCTGACAACATTTATTGCGCTGTCGATACGCGCCGAGGCGACTGCTACTTACGATCTGTGAGCGAAAGCGGCAGCGCCTGGATGATTGCTCGTGACCTCAATGGCCAGATCGGCAGCAGCGACAGCTTAGTTGTCGGAAACTCTGGTTTGATTGCAGCGCTTAGGGATCAACGAACAATTATGGAAGAAATTGATACGGCAGCTTTAGCTGTTGCTGTCTTGGACCCCCAATTCGACACCACGGTTTTGACAAATATCTTGCAGCCACTTTACGTGCGACCGCCAACTATTTCTCGTGCAAAGGACACGAAATTTGGGCCAAGCTAAAATATTTTCGATGCGGGGTTCGATTAATGGGGCGGCCTGGCCAGCGATGCCGATTGATAAAGCGTCTTTGGCTGCCAAACTGGCGGACCTGCAAGTGCTTTGTGGGCTGCATCCTTGGACAGTTAAAACTTGGAGAATATTTCTTGAAAAACCCACCACCCACATCGTTCTGGGTTTTGAGCCGGCTGGCAAGCGACTTATTGCGTCGTCTTTATCTCAACTAGTGATAGATGAAGCAGAATTACTACAATTATTTGTCCATCCACATTTTCGACAACAGTCGATTGGACGGACAATATTGGAGAAAATGATTGACGACTTTAAAATTTTAAATATATTAAATGTATTTTTAGAAGTGTCTGAGAAGAATCAAACCGCGGTTAGCTTCTACACGTCAATGGGTCTCAAGGCCTACGCTGTCAGAAAAAATTATTTTCGGTCTGATGGAAACCGCTTTGAGAATGCATTGCTGATGAGAATTGAGTTTTAGCCGATGCCGCTCTATTATAACATGCTTTTTCGGAAGCTGTGCGTAGTATAGGAATAAAAATGCAAGAAAATATCAAGAATATGACGTTACTTGACCATACTTCGAGTATTGTATCTGCTCATTTGGCAAATAATTCGGTCGCTGTTGGTGAAGTATCAAAGTTGATTGAAGATGTGTATCAAACACTGTCGACTGTTTCTAGTAATGGAACACAAAAATCTGAGCGACCAGTACCTGCTGTTAGTGTTAAAGCTTCAATAAAGCCAGATTATATTGTCTGCCTAGAAGATGGCAAGAAGCTTAAAATGCTTAAGAGACATCTGATGACCCACTATAACTTGACGCCGGAGCAGTATCGCGAGCGTTGGAACCTCCCAATCGATTATCCCATGGTTGCTCCAAACTATGCGGCGCAGCGCTCTGCGCTAGCCCGTGAAATTGGTTTAGGTCGTTCTAAGGCGTCATAAACTATGTGCAGAGAGATTTGCATTTGGGACCTCCTCAACGTTTTTGAGGGGGTTTTTTTATGACGAAAGCATTGATTTTCGGATCCGCTGACTCTCGCTTTTCAGTTGACCGCATGCAGCCAAAATGTCTTCGCCGCGCGTTACACGAACGGGTGCGCTGTAGCCAGCATTTTGAATGATAGCTTGAAAGTGGGCGATCCGGCGCGCATTTGAACATTCATAAGTAGTGCCCGGCCATGGGTTGAAGGGGATCAAATTAAATTTGGAGGGTATGCCCTTTACAAGCTCGACAAGCCCGCGCGCGTCGGCATCGCTGTCGTTAATGCCCTTTAGCATCACATATTCAAACGTAATCCGCCGTGAATTGCGCTCGGGGCCATAGTAATCACGTAAGCTTTCCATTAATTCGGCCAAAGGATACTTTTTATTGATTGGCATGATTTCATCACGAATGCTGTCGTCTACAGCATGAAGGCTGATTGCTAGGTTGACGCCAAGCTCTCGACCAGCACGGCGAATTTCGGGAACCACGCCGCTGGTCGATAAGGTAATGCGCCTTCGGCCCAGTTGAATGCCCTCGGCGTCCATGATGATACGCATCGCTTTTGCAACATTGTCATAATTATAGAGTGGTTCCCCCATCCCCATCAGCACGACATTGCTTATTTGTCGGCTGACATCGCTGGGTGTCGGCCACTCGCCAAAGGCATCACGCGCGATTAGCAGTTGACCCACGATCTCGGCAGCACTTAGGTTTCGAACGAGACGCTGAGTGCCAGTATGGCAGAATTTACAGGTTAAGGTGCAACCGACTTGGCTCGAAACGCAAAGTGTCCCACGGTCGGCCTCAGGGATGTGGACGCTTTCAACTTCCTGCCCATCCGGAAACTTGAGGAGCCATTTCGCGGTACCGTCTGCGCTGTTCTGTGAGGCTGTTATGATCGGTCGGTCGACGACGTACAACTCAGCCAATTGTTCACGGATTGGCTTGGCCAGGGTTAAGAAATCGGCAAAGTCGGTTTTACCGTGGTTATAAATCCATTGCCAAATCTGCTTGGCGCGAAATTTTGGTAACTGAAGACTCGTAACTTCGGCTTCCAGTTCTTCTCGGCTCAAACCAACCAGATTTTTTCTACCATCTGATGATGTTGATTCTGGTGCAGCGAATGCGGCTGCGTGTTTTGCGGTGGGTGTAGCAATCGCGTTGGGCACGTTTCAAAACCCTTAGAATCTGGCAGATAGCGCTTCTATTTATCTTAAGTCGAGGACAATTGAAATCGGGTTAAGGCAAAGCTGCAGCGCGACACGCTTCGTGGCCAACCGACCTTGTCGATGATCAGCTGATCCGGCAGGCTTCGGAGATGCGGTTGTGCGCTTTTGTGAAACCGCGCAACGAAAAGGTGTCACGAATTTCGGTCCCACGAGTACTGACGCTGTCCAGAAGCAAGGTTAGACCTGCTTTCATCTGCTCAATCAATTTGCTGTCATCGTCCGGATAGGCCCAACCAGTTTCGCCTTGTGTGAAAAGCGCAAACCGTTTGTTACCAATGGACGCAACGGGATTTAACTCGGGATCAAATGGGAAGCCGGCCTCCAGGCTGACAACATTGGTTTCAACGCCTGGTCGGTGGGTTACCAGAAGTGTGACCGGACCACGCAATCTGCCCTCTGCACCTACCGAATTGGTCGGCCGAGATGTCATGAAGCAAACAAGCTGACCGTTGCCTTCAACGGCCCGAAAGGCATGCCAATCTGTAAACGCGCCGAGGCTTTGCGGACGCTGCGCCTGTGCTGGTAGCGCCATTAAACCAGCCAAGGCAATGACAAAGCTAGCAAAAATCGAGTGGATCCGCATGGATAAACCTTTTGTTCGTTACTAAACGCGGCACGTGGCTGCAACTGTCCAAAACCATAAGATACATAGCTAGGCAAGATTTTGAGAACGTAGCCTTGGCTGTATCCTGCTCTTAACAGAAATAGCGTCGGAATCGCAACACACTGTCACCACCCATCTAGCTCTAAAAGATGGCAATAAATGTGCAAACAACGGCGACGTCAGTTTCGCTGGTGTTCCCTTGTGGAAAATCAGGGCTAAGTCGGGCATAAGTGCGAAAAATCATAACAAGTGCATCGTTAATGTGCTGATAGGCACCTGGCTTCGAGGGGGGTATAGGAAGATGTTTGCGGATAAAGCTTACCGTGAATCACTGCCACTGTTTAATCGTGGCCGTGTTGGCTGGGCATTGTTTGATTGGGCAAACCAAGCTTTCACAACGATTGTTATTACCTGGATTTTTGCCCAGTACTTCGCAGATGGTATCGTTCAAGATGGTGTGAAGAGCCAATCTTTGTGGGGGGCAGGTATCGGTGCTTCTGCATTTGTCGTTGCCATTTTGGCGCCGATCTTGGGATCAATCGCTGATCGGGGTGGGCGCCGACGACCGTGGGTGATCGGCTTTAGTGGCGCCTGCATCCTTTTGACATGTGGCCTATATTTTATGCTGCCGGATCCCCAATACGCCATTGCGGCAATCGTCTTGGTTGGCATCGCAAATATCTGTTACGAAATGGCGATTGTCTTCAACAATGCAATGCTGGCAGACTTGGTCGACCGTCCGCGTCTTGCAAAGCTCGGCGGCATTGCTTGGTCCGGTGGCTATATCGGCGGCCTGATCGCGTTGGTGCTATGCTTGGTGGCAGTTTTTACCCTGTCGGATTTGGAAGGAACACAACAGCCGGTTCGCCTGACGAACATAATTGTTGCAATTTGGTTTGCCGCTTTTTTGATACCATTCGTTGTGTGGACGCCAGACAAAAAGCCCAGCGAGGTTAGCTTTAAGCGGGCAGTTGTCGACGGTCTGAGCAGCTTATGGCGAACGCTCAGAGGGTTGTTGTCAAATGACAAAAATACATTTTTGTTTTTGCTCGGCCGAATGAGCTATACGGATGGCGTGAATACGATTTTCGTTATGGGCGGTCTCTATGCAACTGCGCGCTACGGTTTAAGTACACAGGAATTGATCTTATTTGGCATTCTGCTGAATGTCTTTGCCGGATCTGGTGGCATGGTTTTTGCCTTTTTTGAGCAAGGATTTGGGACCAAACGTGTGATTATGACATCAATTGTTGGCCTGATCCTGGCGGGCAGCGCTATGTTGCTTGCGCCAAGTTTCATGATGTTTGCTATTTTTGGTTGCGCCCTTGGTGTTTTTGTTGGCCCAATCCAACAAGCAAGCCGGACAATGATGGCTAAGTTGGCACCTGAAGAAGCACAGGGAGAACTATTCGGTCTCTATGCTTTAAGCGGGAAAGCGACCTCGGCACTCGGGCCCGGTCTGGTTGCTTTAATGACGGCGATGGCCGTGTCATGGAATTGGAGTGATGCTGGGGCGCTGGTGTTCGGCATGTTTGGTGTCATGCCATTTATGGCGGCTGGGTTTGTCATCATGCTGTTTGTCAAATCGCCAGACTAAGTTCTTTGACGAATAAGGCGTCGCGCGATTAGGCTTTCTTTGCCCCAGCAAAAATGCTTGGCTCAGCGCTTGGATCTAAGGGCCAACGGGGTCTTGGCGCGAAGGCGAGGCCATGCTCGGCGCTAGCGTGGTTTTCAGTGAATTGTTCTGCACCTGCCCAGGCAATCATGGAGGCGTTGTCCGTGCATAGCGGCAGAGGTGGGGCAACCAAAGCCATCGACATGTCGCCTGCTAACGTCTGCAATTCTCCCCGAATCTGCTGGTTGCACGCTACACCGCCAGCAACGACCAGTGTTTGACCAGCGCCGTATCGTTGAGCAAATAGCTTTGCCGCCTTTCGAGTCTGTCCCATCAAACTATCGGTTACTGCAGCTT
>CAXBRM010000001.1:0-49830 GCA_963978305.1 uncultured Rhodospirillales bacterium | reverse complement strand
AAAGTCCAGGATCGTTCAAGAACAATCAGCAACGGTCGTGTAACGGCCCAAGCCGGCGGAAGCCAGACGCAGCAGTTTGAGATACCACCGGAAGCTCAAGGCTCAGCCGACATCATGGCTGCACTTGGTCAAATGCTGTGGAACGCCACACAAACTGGTCGCTGTGACGGCTTGAGAGTGTTTTACGATGGTAAGGATCTGGCAAGCTTGACGTTGACAACATTAGGGAATGCAACTGTTCAACGGAACAATCGACAACGTTTTGGGGGTTCGACCCTGCACTGCCGCGGTAGGGCGGAAAGCCTGAACGACAGAGTATTGGGCATTTCCCAAATTGATGCCTGGTTGGCACCGCATAACCAAACCGGTCTTTTCTTGCCAATCCAAATGACATGGTGGATTAAAGGACGGGAAGTGAATTTCCATTTACAGCGCATCAGCCAGTCATAACCGCCCTGAAAGCACAATTGAGCCGCCAAACCACACCCCTGATACCACACGATGACATCATCCGCGCGCAAGAATGTTTGAACGCAGGTGGGCTGGTCGCGTTGCCAACAGAGACGGTATACGGTCTTGCTGCTGATGCGATGAATGATACCGCAGTGGCAAAAATATTTGCTGTCAAAGGGCGGCCACACTTTAACCCACTGATCGCGCACTTTGCCTCCTTAAGCGATGTCGTGGCCCAAGTCGATTTGTCACCAAAGGCAATGCTGGCAGCGCAGAAATTCTGGCCAGGCCCGCTCACAATCGTTGCGCCCATTAAGCGAGATTGCTCGGTATCGTCATTGGCACGAGACGGCGCAAGCACTTTAGCGGTCCGTGTGCCAAGGTTAATTACACCCGTTGACAAACTTTTGGCTGCCTTCCCTGGTGGTTTGGTAGCACCGTCAGCGAACCCTTCTGGCAAGCTCAGCCCAACGACAGCAGGGCATGTTATGAGCAGCCTCGGCGCGCACATCGATATCGTGCTGGATGGCGGCCCTTGCCCTGTCGGCGTCGAAAGCACGATTCTTGATTGCAGTATTGAACCGCCTTGTATTCTCAGGCATGGCGGTTTGGCCAAAGAGACATTGGCAGAAATACTGGGATTTTTAAGCGACAGCCTGACGCCTGAACGCATCAAGGCGCCCGGCCAGCTGGCAAGCCACTATGCGCCGAACGCTCAGATTGAAACCGACGTTTCTTGGACAGCAAAAACCGATGCTGAGGTCGCCTGGCTTGGTTTTCACAATTCTCAGGGTGACCTAAACCTCAGTGCCTCGGGCGACCTCGTCGAAGCAGCGGCCAATTTATTCGCGATGCTGGCTGAGCTTGACACGCGCCCCGGTGTCAAGAAAATCTGTGTTGCGCCGATCCCGAGTCATGGATTAGGGCGTGCTATCAATGATCGCCTTGCACGAGCTTCTGCCAATCGCTGATGTCAAAAATTGCCGCTTACCTCTCAGATCTGAACGCCGCTGGATTTGATCCGACAGACATTCTGACGAACCCTGTTGACACAGCACCTTACTGTGCTGACTGGCGCGGACTGAAACGGACTGAAACCCCGGCTGTCTTGCTGCCACGCACGACGACCATGGTCCAGGCCGCGCTCCGGCTCGCAACGAAGCACCGCGTCAGCATAACGCCACAGGGGGGCAATACTGGACTCGTGCTGGGGTCAATCCCGCTTGTTGGCGATGAAGTTGTCCTCAACCTTAAACACATGAACAAGATTCGCTTTATCGACCCGACGAACGCGACAGTCTGTGTCGATGCCGGCTGTATTTTACAATCGATCAAAGAGACTGCCGATGACGCCGGTTTTTTGTTTCCGCTCTCCTTGGGTGCCAAAGGGAGTTGTCAGATTGGCGGCAATCTGTCGACCAATGCTGGCGGTATCAATGTCTTGCGGTATGGCAACATTCGGTCTCAATGTTTGGGGATCGAAGCTGTCTTGGCCGACGGGAGAGTGGTATCAAATTTGTCGGGTCTGCGCAAAGACAACCGTGGGATGGATATCCGCCAGTTATTCATCGGCAGCGAGGGCACACTTGGCATTATTACCGGCGCAGCGCTTCAACTTTATCCAAAACCGCACGGCCACGTCACTTTTGCGATCGCCATCGACAACCCCAAAGACGCCATGACGGTTTTACATGTCCTGCGCTCAACAGTTGGAGACCAAGTCACAAGTTTTGAAATAATCAGTCAGCCAGCGCTAAAGGCCGTCGAGCATCACAGCACAATTGCCCGTTTGCCCTTCGCCTGCCCTGCGTTTACAATTATCGGCGAGATCAGTTTGTTTGGCGCCGTCGATCAGCAAACAGAGACAATCTACGCGAGCCTTGTGCGTCTCAGCGAAGATATGGCAAGCGTTCGCGATGTTGTGATTGCACAAAGCGAGGCAGAGCGTGACGCGCTTTGGCTTATTCGCGAAGAGGTTGTGCTTTGCCAGAAGCACGCAGGTCCAAGCATCAAACACGACGTAAGCGTGCCTTTAAGCGCAATCCCCGACTTGTTTGAACAGGGAATGCTAAAAGCAACCGAAGTACTACCAGGCTGCCAGCCTGCGCCATTTGGCCATGCCGGAGATGGCAATTTACACTTCAACATTACCGCACCGGCTGGCTGGTCTAGTGAACGTTTTTTCGAATATACAATATTGTTCAATCGGGCGATCCACGATCTCGTTCACGATTTAGGTGGCAGTTTCAGCGCGGAACATGGCATTGGCAGTCAGAAGCGAGAAGAGCTTCCCTTAAGGCTCGATGCTGACACGCTCAGTGTCATGAAGACGCTGAAAGGCGCACTCGACCCACTGGGTATTCTGAACCCTGGCAAAGTCTTTTCATAAAAGACCATCGCGGATTGACGCCCGTTATTCAAGAACAGAGAAACGCTAAGCCTACGGTCATTTCGACCACAATGAACTATAAGTCGTCAGCTTCATCACTATTTGGGGTGTCGCCAAATTGGCCTAAGTAGGCTTGAACACCACTATGCAAGGTCGCTGTTTTACCCAAATCGAACAGCTTGTCCTCAGGCACCAAACCAAAACCGTCGAAACGGCTTGATAAACTGCCATAGACCAACGGCAACTCGGCCGCCAGCGTGCTAATTAACGCGTCGCGGCGACCGTCCATAGCAACAAGACTCACGACATAACCAAAACTCGAAACGCTTTCGGGCTGGTTGGGGTATGTCAAGGCGGGCAATTCTAACGGCACCAAATAATTGTTTTCATCGGTCAACGCAGAGAATGCATCTGAGTCCAACGGCAAAAGCTTGCCATTGCAGCGCTCTAAAGCTTCTGTAACCAGAGGCGATGGCGCTGTGGTCGCCAAAATGATTGCATCGAGTTCATTGCTGCAAAACTCACTTAACTGTTCATCAGGCCGTTGCGCACTGATAAACCCCAACTCGCGCTCCTGAACACCGCCGGTTGACAGTACCACACGGCCAATCAGGCGTTGGGTTGACCCCTCTTCGCCCAAACCAATACGCAGGTCCTTTAAAGCAGCGATTTCCTCAATCCCCGTCTGGGCCTTAACGACCGCTTGTATGGGCAAACCAGCGATGGCAGCGACGCGACGAAGCCCATCAGCGACCTCAACGCCCTCGTACGGCCCAATCCGACTGAACGCAAAATGCTCACGATCACTCTGAATAAGGGCAAAATCTGCCTCAGAAGAAAACAGGAGCGCCAAGTTCATCGCACTCCCGGTCGTTGGTTCGACATAGCACCGCGGCGCATCGGTAAACAGCGCACGGATCATGACTTCGCACAGCATGCCGGCTGTCAAATAGCTCATGCTGCCTGCTGGTCCTGAAGCAATCGTGATAGGCTTTTGGGACAGGGCTTCGGTAACTTCTGCTGCCAGATTTTCAGTCGAAAACACCGAATCAGTCGCTTGCGAATACGCCGTTGGAGCCAAAGTAGCGACCAGGGCAGCACCAGCAACCATCAAAACAGAGCGTCGAAATGCATCGCGACGACAGACGAAAGACCAGAGAGGGGAAGCGAAGAACATTTTTGCCTTTATGGGATTGAAAATTTCAATGATGCGCGTTCTCAAGCTGCGGAACCGACAGTTATGCGTCCTATATCACAACTGATCGTTTCCGAAACGTTGTATTCGCT
The DNA here is from genome assembly GCA_963978305.1 of uncultured Rhodospirillales bacterium. Taxonomy (GTDB): domain Bacteria; phylum Pseudomonadota; class Alphaproteobacteria; order UBA7985; family UBA7985; genus CAXBRM01. Next base: position 45,701 of record CAXBRM010000001.1, on the reverse strand, counting down.
CGATTTTCGGAGAAATTTTGTGGTTTTGATCCCGAACAATCAAGGGGGGAAGCACTTTAAAGGCGGCTCGCCGGTCCTTTCTTGCGCGAATAATAACATTGATGGCCGGTTGGTCTGCTTGAGGCAAAATCGGGATCAGTTCAATAGCGCCAGCCGGGCGCTGAAGCGCCGACAAAACCTCAATGGTCGATCTGGCACGACAAATCATGGTCATTGAGCCGTTTGATTTGGTCCAACGCACCATAGCCATTACCCAGCTGGCGATTGGTATCGAAGATCGGCGCGCACTATTGGCACGAGGATGATCGCTGGCTCGGCTTGCCGCCACATCAAAAAAAGGCGGATTACAAAACGAATGATCAAACAAAGTGCCAATTTTGAAAAGATCGGAGCGCATTGCATCACGATGAACGACCCGTGCTGCCTTAGGCGTAACACCACCGCGGCCCTGATTGGTTTGGATGTTATGCCGACCCAGGGACACAGCGGCAGCATCAATTTCTACGAGGGTTAAGTCAAGATTCGGCACTCGCGCTGCCAAAGCCAGCGAAACCACACCGACGCCAGCGCCCAATTCAATCGTGCTATCTCCCGCGCGTGCCGGGATGGCCGCACTTAACAGCAGGCTGTCGGTTCCAGCCCTGAACCCTTTTTTCGGCTGACGGATAAGCAATTTATCTGTCAGAAACAAATCCTCTGTGGTTTCAATCGAATTTACAGAGCTCATTGCTTAGGAAGGCCTAAAGTGGCCTTCGTCAGCGATCGTTTCCGACAAATCCCAGTTGGCGCGGATATCGGCATGGCGGCCGTCAATCGCTTCATCAACACGAATGATGAACAGGTTCCACTTATACTGTTCAACATCCTGATCGCTCAACTTGTTGAGCCCAAGCTTGTTGCTGCGGACCAAAGCCTTTTGTGTCGCGCGAAGAATCGCCTTGCGCTGACTGGCTTTAATTTCCGTTTGATCCTTGATTTCTTGCACAACCTGCCGGCGGATCAACGGTAAGTCAAACAAGCCGAGCTTCGTTTCAATTGGCAACAACCACTGCTCTTCGCCTTCTTCAGCCGCAGCAAACAACTCCTTGACATCTGGATCGACCATATCCCTACCCTTCCACGAGGCTTTGCCGGACGTGCATACACACAACAATCCGATATGGATACTGAAATCACAACATAAAACCGTGAAATGGGTCGACAATCACCCGGCGAATTGCTCTTGCAAAATCCGCTCCTCTAACGCTTGATCGGCGTCAAACAACAGATGGTAGGACCTGGAAAAATCCATCGCAACCGTCACGCTAAAGCAGTCCCTGAATTCTGATGAGTCCGCGGTCGCAGCAACGCGGCGTTTTTCGGGGTCCAAAACATGAAAGCGGACTTGGGCGCCGTCTGGCAAAAGGGCGCCCCGCCATCGCCGCGGACGAAACGCGGAAATCGGCGTCAATCCCATTAGCCGGGAACGCAAAGGAATGATTGGTCCGTGCGCCGACAAATTATAAGCCGTCGATCCTGCAGGCGTCGACAGCAAAACGCCATCACAAATCAAACGGTCCATCCGGCGGACTTGATCGACATCAATCTCCAGATGCGCCGCTTGGCTGGTTTCTCTAAACAAAGCCACTTCGTTAAATGCGAGGGCATTATGAACCGAGCCGTCCAGACACTCCGCTTTCATGGCCAACGGATGGATAACAACCTTTCTTGCTGAGCGGACGCGTTCAACAAGGCCATGGGTTCGGTACTCGTTCAACAAGAAGCCAATCGTGCCCCTATTCAGGCCGAAAACCGGCTTTTTGCCGCCGACGTCGCCCAGACAATCCAGCAACTGACCGTCACCGCCGATGCTGACAACGACGTCGCTTTCGCTCAATGGGTGCTGGCCATAGCGCTCAGCCAACATCTGCATCGCTTCCTGAGCTGCTTCTGCCTTACTGGACAAAAAATGGAAGCGCATGCCGAAACTGTCCTTCTAAAGTAGCTGTTTGAGTGGCCAAAGCACCTAGGCTTGCGGTTGAACCGCGATTCCCCGCGTATTCAGCAACTCAAGCAATTCGCCTGATTCAAACATTTCTCGGACGATGTCACAGCCCCCGACAAACTCACCTTTTACGTAAAGTTGTGGGATCGTTGGCCAATCGCTGTATTGTTTGATACCCTCACGCACTTCTGGATCTTGGAGAACATCGACACTGTGATACTCGACACCAATCGCATTCATGATCGATGCGACAGTCGCTGAAAATCCACACTGCGGGAACACAGGCGTCCCCTTCATATAAAGCATGACATCGTTGTTGCGAACATCGGAATCGATGCGAGAGAAAACGGGGTTCGTCATGATAATTTTCCAGTCAAGTTAATGAAATACTTAGGGTTCAACGTCGGGTGTTTTCGTCTGGATGCTTAAGGCGTGAAGCTGCGTGCCCATACGACCTTCCAGCGCTTCATTGACCAGTCGATGCTGCTGGACGCGGGTTAAACCTTCAAACGCTTTAGACACGATCAGCGCAGCATAGTGATCGCCGTCACCCCGCAAATCCTCGATCCGCACCTGCGCATCCGGTAAAGCAGCTTTAATTAGGGCTTCAATTTCACCAGCCGTCATGGCCATAGAGGGCTCCAGGGATCATTGGTTGTTTCAACCAAGATGTAGTTCGGAATGATGGCTACTGCAAGGTTGACGGTCCTTGCATGTCAATTGGGCTCGCCTGCGGCAATAAACCCAACCTCGCGGCGATCTCCTGATGCGCTGTTGAACGATAGCGTGTTGCGCCGTCCACAGCGATGCCGCCTTTACTTTCTACAGCTATCTCTCGCCAGACCTCATATCCCGTTTCTGCCAACGGTTGGGATTCCTCACGGTCGTGAAGTCTCATCGTGTCAGGCGATAGATCACTACAGAGCACAATGCGCACCTCTTCGCGAATTTCATCCGGATTGTTGGGTTGAGGCGGTTGCGGTTCACAATAGCGGCCAAATTCCAGGCGCAAGTCAATCAAACGATAGCCACACGCCATGAGCATGCCGATTATCATATCGTGAGCACGCGTTGCCACCGCCAACATTTCATCCAAATCCTGGGGACCAAGCCAACCAAAGGTCGCGATATGTTCTTCACTGACGATCGGATCCGCAAGGCGGTAGTCGTTATACATGAATTCAACGATCGGCCGTTGCAGGCGGGTGCCCCGCGCCAATCCCAGTCGCGCTGCCAGATTGCCATCCACAACACTGCGGATCATCACGGCGACTGGCAGAGGCTCAACGCGCCGTAATTGTTGTTCCCGCATGTTGAGCCGCCGGACAAAATGGGTCGGGATACCAGCATCATCGAGTTGTTGATAAAAATACTCGCTAATCCGGTTGTTTAACACCCCACGACCGTCGCCAGCGTGATCACCATCCTGCAGGTCGCGAAAGTGCTGAATGACACTGTCAGGCTCTGGACCTTCATACATGACTTTTGAGGGTGTTTTAAACAGTTGCTTACGGTGTTTCATCAGGGCCTGATCAACAATGGAATTGTTATCGGCTTAGGTCATTGGTGCCTTGTCTGCAATCTACTTGCCGCATAAGTACAGCTAAAGCTATGCCTGCGGCATGAAGCCGATTGTCATCTTTAGCCTGATCGTTCTGGTTGCTGTCGTGTTGGGCGGTAGCTTTTTGCTGACCATGCTCGACAGCCTACCGCCAATGACCGGTTATGGGCTGTGGCCATATTGGATGCTTGTTGGGGCGATCATCATCGTTGTCATCCTCGCAGGATTATTTTTTGGTTTGATGTTCTACAGCGCGCGCCATCACGATCATAAGGTGTTTAAGCCCGACGAATTTGACCGTTGGGATGACTAAAGCACACGCGTTAATGGTTTATGTGGCGAAGCGAAAAAATAGACGCCAACCTCACCAGCACGCGCCACAGTCTCAATAGACCGCAAGGCAAAAAAACTTTGGCTACTGGTGCCAAAATTCATTTCGGGCATCTCGACCAGCAAGCCGCTTTTCGGATCATCTGATGGATCAAGCGAGCGATCCGTCAATAGCATTCGCCAGTGACTCCAGGAATCGATTGTGTCAGGCATCTCCGGCGGCCCCAAGGCTTGAAATTGTGGCAGATAGCGGGCGATCCGCCGTGTTGCCATTTCATTCAGGTCGCCATGGGTAATCAGATGGATCCCGCGGCGGACAGCCTTGACTTGGACAGCGCTGCCCGCGCGCAGATGAAGCCAAAAACAATCACGGTTATCCGCCAGAATTAAATTGAAGCCCAGATAGGCGTCAGGCGAGAGGTCCGCCAAGGCTTCGGCGGCATCGCAGGCATCGGCAAAATCCAAGGCATCGAGGACAATTTCGCCGCGCGAGCGCTTGCCCGCGGCTGGGCCAAGGGTGTCCCAGCGATTTAATAGGCAGGCGACAACGCCATGTTGGTTGATGCCAGCCCACGTTCCACCGCCAAGCTGATCCAGGCCGCCGACCACGCCTTCGCGGTCGGGCCAGTGGGCAGCCGGCGCCGCCCAGGCCCGGTCTTGCCGTTCATCGCGATTGCCCGCGATAACAAACGGCCAATCGTGGCCAGGATCAAAGGAAAAGGCGTAAGTGCACATCGGCTCAAGGGTGTCAGCGAGCGCAGAACGCTCAAGTTGGCTTGGTTCACCTTGGATAGTAGACCAACGGCACACAGACAAGTGCCTCGCAATCACCCAAGCATAATAGCGTTAGTAACCTGTTGCTCTATTGACCATAGAACGGCACCAAGAGCTGCAAGTTCTGATTCGCCAAGGTGAATGACGCTTCGTTAAACGTCGGCTTCTTACCCCGCTGCAAGTTGGGGCTGTTGGAGATGCCAAACGGTTCAACAGGCTTGCCAAAAAAATCGGTGTTCAGTCGCAGATCGTAGTTGAGATCATGGTGGATACCAACGGCATATTGCCCTGGCGGCAGATCAATAAACACAACACGACGGCTGCTTGACCGTACCCCCGCAGCCGCTTGGGCTGGTAAGATTTCCACAGCTACCTTGATGGGCTCATCTTTGGCCCAACCATCCGCACTGTTATAAAGTTTTACAGTAACCATGCCGTCCAGACGGTCCACGTTCGTGGTCACGGTGATCGATTGCGCGGCGGCAGCCTGAAAGCCGATAAGCGCAATGGTCACTAAAGTCGCGAGAATTTTCATCATTTTTCCTCTATCGCAATTAAAAAGTTTCTCCTGCCATTTCGGCTCAAATTTTATCTATAGCTGGAACTTTGGCGGATGTTTGACGGAGTTCAATGGCTCTCAGAGATGCCAGCAAAGACGGACGAAGGGCCGACCCAGGCCATGATCTAATCTCAAGGACTCTATCATTCACGTGTCGAAAGAGCAGCTGCCCAACGGGAGACGGGCAACTGCTTCTTCTAGGGAAAAACGTTGGGTTGTCTGTGAGGAAGGACCTCAAGCGAAAAACAAAACCAGATTATGGGGATCTATAGCGTGTTTAAGTCGACACGAATTTCAACATTTTCGCCATCAGCCACATCAAATGAAATCTGGTCAAAATCCCAGTTGACCTGTTCTGGGAGTGGATTGTTCGAAAAACCCAGCGGTTCAATAGGCGTCCAGTCTGGCTTAAAGTCTATATCATAATTACCATTTAGGTCGTGGTTGACGAAAACTCCGTAGCGTCCCGCTGGCACATCTTCAAAGGTTACACTATATGATTTCAGGTTTGCAGAGCTTTCGGTGAGCCTCGCATGCACCTGAAGATTTCTGTAAAGAACTTGGTAAGGAATCTCTTGGTCGTCTTCAAGGGTCCAACCCGCATCATCAAACAAGTAAAAAGCTATATTGCCGAGTTGCGTGTCAACTTCCGTCGTCACTGTTATTGACGACTGGGCGAACGCCCCCAAAGGCGCCACAAAAGCCATCAGCACCAAAGTTGAAATTGTTGCTAGATTTTTCATTTTCACTCCTTTTTTTGCTAAAGTTCAAACAACTAAACCTTAAATTGCGTTTTTGTAAAAATGTGATGTGAAATTCGCCAGGGCGTCCTTAAAATTCGCCAAGAACGCCCAGAGCACGTTCACGATACGCGGAGCACCAACTGGCGTGCCCTCTTGAGAATTCACGACCAATACTTGGGAAACCTGATCCTTCGATTTGCAAGCTAACTTATGGCGTTTGTTCCCATCAGCGCTCAGTCTCGCCAGGACAGGGACGATCGCGCTATCAATCGTACAAAGAAAAAGCAGCCACCCGACAGGACGGGCAACTGCTTCTTCCGGGGGAGAACGTTGGGTTGGGTTGTCTTATCAGGATATTTCGCAGAAAAGCGGCATCAACGAGCTTAGATCCCAAAAGTTATTTATTTTCATACGTTTCCAACAAAGCTTGAAATTCCCGCTATCTTTCACCTCAAATGCAGGCGCCTCAAAGGCCACGAACGCCAACCCCAGGTTGCCAGCATTACCCAAAGTGCACAAATTACATGTATGACCAAGGTTGAAATTGTTGCAGAATTCCTCATATCTACCCGTTGTTTATAATTTACGATAAACAAATGATAAATTATTTTTCTCAGCAATGGCGAGGTGAAATGCGTAAACGTTACACAATAATTCGCGGAGGGCGTTAGCGAGCTGGCTCGCGATACGTGAAATGGTACTTAAATGCTGGTTGCGAAGCTGTTCAGAATTTCAGGCCGATACTTGAGCAATCCGCTCGTTTGGTTTGCCATGGCTATCCTGGCGCTATTGGCTTTTTTTAGTGGACCTTTTGGAACATTTCTGTTCATGGATGAGCCTGTGCGATTGGTCTACTGGTCACTCAAAATCCTGATCTTGGGTGTGGTTGCCACATTCTTTTTTGCGTTCATTGAAGTTCAAAAAACGTCCAACTTGATGGCAATCATTGCACTATCAGTCGGTTTCGGTGCTTTGGCAGGCTTTGTCACCATGCTTATTTGTCTCGCGTTGGGTCAGCCAATTGAAGACTTGGAAACAATTTTTTGGATCTTTTTCTACATTGGGCCATCGTCAAGCGGTGTGTTCGTCGCCCTATATTTTTTGCTATCAAAACTCCAGCCACGTCCCGTGGCGGCAAACGCTCAGCCAGATCCGCAGCCTGCGCTCTATCGTCGGTTGAAACAAATCGACCACTCCTCGCATATCTTGTCTTTGTCAGCGCAAGATCACTACGTTGCGGTACGCTCAGAGGCCGGAACGGAGCTTTGTTTGCTTCGCTTGCGCGATGCCGTTGACGAGATGCACCCGGTTGACGGCTACCAAATTCATCGCTCTCACTGGGTCGCGCTCGGCGCGATCGATAAACTTTCACGCGAGGGACGTGCCTACAGGGTCATTTTAACCGACGGCTCCAGCCTTCCCGTCAGCGCGAACAAAGTCAAAGCACTCAAAGAGCGCCTCAACGCTCAGCACTTGGCCGTCTCGGTTGGCACGACCTAAGCGTACTCCTACAGTGTCCGCTCAAAAATGGCGTCGACGCTGCTCAAATGACGGCTGAGATCAAAACAAGCGTCAACGTCTGCCACACTCAGCGACGCCATGACCTCAGCATCTTGTTTCAAGCGATCTGCAAAACTCTGGCCATCGCTTTGATAGGCGTGCCAGGTTGCCATCGCGTTGCGTTGCACCAGGCGATAGCTATCTTCACGACTGACGCCAGCCTGGGTGAGCTTTAGCAACACGGCCTGGCTATGGACGAGCCCCCCCAGGCTATCCAGATTCGCCTGCATGCGTTCAGGGTAGACGACCAGTTTTTCGATCATGCCGGCCGCACGGTGCAGGGCAAAATCGAGCGTCACCGTGGCATCAGGACCGATGCCACGCTCAACACTGCTGTGCGAAATATCCCGTTCGTGCCAGAGCGTCACATTTTCGAGCGCTGGTAACACAGAACTGCGCACCAAGCGCGCCAGCCCGGTCAGGTTCTCGGTCAGTACCGGGTTGCGTTTGTGCGGCATCGCGCTGCTGCCCTTCTGTCCTTGGCTGAAATATTCCTCGGCCTCACGGACTTCGGTGCGCTGTAGATGGCGAACCTCGGTTGCCAAGTCTTCAATGCTACTGGCGATGATCGCGAGCGCCGCGAAAAAGGCCGCATGGCGATCACGGGGGATCACCTGGGTACTGATCGGCTCGGCGGTCAAACCCAAACGCGCGGCGACCTGTTCCTCAATGGCCATCGGCAGACTGCTAAACGTGCCAACGGGACCACTGATTTGACAGGTGGCAACTTCCTCGCGGGCCGCGATCAACCGCGTACGTCCGCGTTTTAAGGCGGCATAATGGCGGAGCAATTTGAGACCAAAGGTGGTGGGCTCAGCATGGATGCCGTGGCTGCGACCCACGGTCAGGGTCGTTTTGTGCTCTAGCGCTCTGGTTTTTAAAGCTACCAGCAACCGATCCATGCCAGTGAGGAGAAGATCCGCGGCCTCAACCAACTGTAAGGCAAAGGCGGTGTCCAGCACGTCGCTGCTGGTCATGCCCTGATGGACAAACCGCGCCTGTGGCCCGACCAGCTCGGCTAGGTAGGTCAGAAAAGCGATGACATCGTGCTTGGTTTCGGCCTCGACGGCATCAATCCGTGCGACATCGATATCGCGGTCTTCGAACCTCTGCCGCACGCGCCAGACTGCGTCGGCGACATCTGCGGGGACCAAGCCGTGCTCGCCCATCACTTCAACAGCATGGGCCTCAATGAGATACCAAAGACGAAATTTATTTTCCGGCGACCAGATAGCGGCCATTTCGGGGCGGGTATAGCGGGGAATCATGGTTTAATCGTACCTTCGGTGAACCGCTGTGTGCAGACAGAGTTGTCAGAATCGGATGACCATCAATGCCTGCTACGAGGGTAGAACACAATGTGCATTCGCACATTACCCGATCACCTCAACCGCATACTCCCGGCCGGCGTCGCACAACTCTTCCCACAAAGATTGAGCAAAGCTCCGGTGTGGAAACAGCTGATACACAGGCCTATCGGGGTCAGAGCCGTCGGCAAACAAAACAATGCACGCAATCCCGGCCCAGGACGCCGCTCGGCTTTCCCCCGGACCAAACGCGTCACGCTCAAAATTTGTCGCGCTTTCCATCATCAGCAAGTCAATGACAGACGCCCCAGTTAGCTCAAAGCAGACACGACCCGCGCTTTGATCGGTCACCAATGCGCATGAGCCGCATGCTTTTGCCAGCCGTGAATGCAGCACCCGATCGGGCATCGAAGAGGCAACAACCAAATAGCTGTTCAAACTGATCCAAACCGCTCGAATTGAGCCATCATCATTGACCCCAACGCGTCCAGCCGTGCCGTCGACGACGATGCCGAGTTCTGAGCCCAACGCCTTGAACAGATCTTTTTCGGCACCAGGAAACGCGGCAATCTGAACAATCGACTGATTCTGGACCTCACGCAACATAACCCCAGGCTTGCCATAGGGGGCGCCGTAGCGCTCGATTTGTTTGAAAGGAACAGCAGACTCTATCTCGACCATTGTGGTTTCTCCTACTGTAGCAAACGCTCGTTTTCAGGATCGAAGAAGTGGCCACTGACCAACTCTACTTCGACTGCGTGTGACTCGCCGCGCTGCTCATGCAGATGACTATGCAAGCGCACCGTCTCGCCAAGGCGGCTGTGTCCGTCAGTGACAAATGCCAGACCAATCATGCCCTGCAACATCGGCGAGTAACATACCGAACTGACCCAACCTTGCATGTTTTGCCAATCCAGCGCGCCATCCTTGCCGTACACAATCGTGCCCGCACGCATGATGGGTCCATCTGGCTGTCCCTCGCTGGTGAGGCCATAAGTCGGTGCGCCAACGGGCCTCAACCCAACCAATTGTTCCCGCCCTTTTTCGCCATAAGCGGGACGGGTCGTCGCGACCCGACCGATGAAATCCTTTTTCGTCGATGCCATTTTGCCCAGACCGGTATCAGCGATACTGACGCGGCCATCGAGTTCGGCATGAGTGACATGGCCCTTTTCAATCCGCATCACGTTGAGTGCCTCTAAGCCATATGGCGCGATGCCAAACTCTTCACCCGCCGCCATCAGCGCATCCCAAAGTTGCTGGCCGTAGCGGGCGTCAACGGCAATTTCATAGGCAAGCTCGCCACTAAATGAAATTCGGAACAAACGAGCGGTTTTTCCACCAAGAACCGTACAATCGGCTACCGCCATGAACGGAAATGCTTCATGGCTTAAGTCTAAATCTTCAACGACTTTACGCAGAACATCTCGCGACCTGGGACCAGCGACAGCAAAAGCGCTCCATTGATCGGTCACGCTGGTGAATTGAACTTTCAAGCTCGGCCAGATCGCCTGATGATAGTATTCCATATGGCTGATCACTGCCCCAGCAGCGGCAGTGGTTGTCGTCATATAGTAGTGGTTTTCACTGAGCCGACTGGTGGTGCCGTCATCCATGACGCTGCCATCTTCGCGTAACATCATGCCATAGCGCGCTTTGCCAACCGGCAATTTCGCAAAGCCGTTGGTGTACAGCCGATTAAGAAATTCACCAGCATCTGGCCCCTGAATGTCGATCTTGCCAAGCGTTGACACGTCATTCAGCCCCACTTTGTTGCGGGTGTTGAGCACTTCGCGATTACAGCTTTCGATCCAGCTTTTGTCGCCCTCCTGATGGAACCACTGGGCGCGTTTCCACAGACCAGCGTCCGTCATCACAGCACCAGCTTTATTTTCCGCCCAGCGATGGGTGCTCGTATAACGCGTCGGGACAAAACGCTTGCCGATACGATGACCAGCCACAGCACCGATCCCGAACGGCGTGAACGGCGGACGGTAAGTGGTTGTACCAACTTCAGGGATGGCTTGTTGACGCGCTTTCGACAACAGGGCGAGCCCATTGATGTTTGCCATTTTGCCTTGGTCGGTAGCCATACCCAGGGTCGTGTAGCGCTTCATGTGCTCGACACTTTTGTACCCCTCTTGCACCGCTAAATCGATGTCCTTGGCAGTCGCATCGTTTTGAAATTCAACAAATCCACGCTTGCTTCCCGGTGTTTTCCAAAACGCTTCGACATTCCATTCGACGCGGCTGTACGCCCGCTCACTAATGCTCAGCGACTCTCCTAATATTTTGCCAACGACGTCTAAGCCCTGGTCGATGCACGTTGCCGTGGTGCCAGCGCCGGTGACCGACCCGGCGGCATATTCGTTTGCTGGTAATTCTCCGGGCACCATGGCCGCCAGCGCCTCATTCCAGACGGGTTTGCCGCCTTTGTGGCACATCAAGTGGACATTCGGCGTCCAACCACCACTCATCAACAAGGCATCAATCGCCAAAGTCTCTAAGGTTTTGCCCAGCGCGTCGCCGCTAAGTGAGGCGATGGCAGCGCTTTTGATTTTGGTGCCACCCCTGACCTCATGAACACAAGCGCCAAACTTGGTATCAAATTGCGAGGCAAGCTCGGTGCCTGCCGCCTTACGGACATCGATAACAGCCGCAACATCGACGCTGTTGGTAGCCAAGTCTGCTGCCGCTGCATAAGCACTATCGTTATTTGTGGCAATCGCCACTCTCTTCCCCGGCACGACCGCAAATTGATTGAGGTACTTGTGCGCTGCGGCCGCCATCATCACACCAGGCCGGTCATTGCCATCCATCACCAAGGGCCGCTCAATAGAACCGGTTGCATAGACGACAGATCGCGCCGTTATAAACCAAAACCGCTGCTGCGGCAGATCCTCAACAGGTTCGGCCATGTGATCACACACGCGCTCAACCGCGCCAAAGGTCAAGCTATCATAAGCGCCGAAAACCGTGGTGCGGGACAGGACACGGACGTTTGGCATGGCTTTGAGTGCTGCGGTGACCCGAGCAGCCCATTCGCTCGCCGGTTGATCGTCGACCTGGTCACCGTTCCAAAGGCACTGCCCGCCCAACTGGGGATTTTCATCGGCCAAGATCACTTTTTTTCCTGCCTCGGCCAAAGCCCGAGCGGCGGTCAGACCAGTAGGACCAGCCCCCACCACCAGCACATCGCAATGGCCATGCATTTTGCCGTAGTGATCGGGGTCACGCTGATAACCGGCTTTGCCCAATCCAGCAGCACGCCGAATAAACGGCTCGTAAAGGTTGTACCACCAGCTTTTATGTGGCCCCATGAACGTCTTGTAATAAAAGCCGGCAGGCAGGAAACGACTAACCCAGTCGTTGATGCCGAGGACATCAAACCCCAGAGACGGCCAGCGATTTTGGCTGACAGCCTCAAGTCCGTCGTACAACTCTTGCATGGTTGCCCGCGTGTTTGGCTCGCGCCGTCCACCACTGCGTATGGTCACCAGTGCGTTAGGCTCTTCACTGCCAGCGGTCATGATTCCACGGGGACGGTGATATTTGAATGAACGAGCCGTCAAATGGATGCCATTGGCCAGCAGCGCACTCGCCAGCGTGTCGCCGCGATAGCCTTGCATCAGCACGCCGTCGAAACTGAAGTCAAACGGATTTTCGCGGTCAATCAGTCCGCCTTTGACGGTGCGAAAGGGGTTGTCGATATTGACAGTCATGCCGTGTTCTCACCTGCAAATTCGCCATCTGGGCGTGCGACGCTGGCATCCCTGACGCTGTAGATTTCATGGCTCTTTTCGGTATCGCGCTCAACAACCAACCAGCGACGGCAACCAGCCTCATGGTGCCAAAACTCATAGTGACGACCGCGCGGGTTGTTGCGCATGTAGATATATTCCAACATAGCGTTATCGAACGTTGCCTCTGGGTTAAGCGCAGGCCTTGAGATATCCGCGCTGCCTTTAACCTTAAATTCGCTGTCGGGCCGGGGGCCGCAATATGGGCAATTGATCAACATGGTGGCGTTCCTTTCTGCCCTTAGTGAAGATTGTGCTGAGCACCGTGGCCAGTCTCATCAAGCATATGACCGGTCTCAAAGCGTTTGAGTGTCATCTGTTCGTTGATAAGATGCATCTGGTCCGTTGCCATCAAGTGGGCAAATGCCCAGCCACTTGCCGGGGTGGCCTTGAACCCGCCATAACACCAGCCAGCGTTCAAATAGAGACCATCAACGGGTGTTCGATCGATGATCGGGCTGCCGTCCGGGCTCATATCCATGATCCCGCCCCAGTGCCGTAGGGTGCGAACCCGGCTCAATCCCGGTATCAAGGTGATGACTTCTTCCATAATATGCTGAACGATCGGCAAATTCCCTCGCTGAGCATAAGTGTTGTAGTAGTCAATCGCGCCACCAAAGACCATACCGCCTTTGTCAGACTGGCTGATGTAAAAGTGTCCATAGCCGCCAAAAGTGAGAACGCTGTCGAGAAACGGTTTCAACCCCTCGCTGACGAAGGCTTGCAATACGGTGCTTTCAATCGGCACCCGGATCCCAGCCATCTCCATTAACCGCGTTGTGTTGCCAGCGACAGCCACGCCAATTTTTTTCGCACGGATTGGCCCACGCGTGGTTTGGACACCGACGGCTTTGCCATCAACAATATCTATGCCGGTGACCTCGCAATTTTGCAGCAAATCGACACCGCGGCGATCCGCGCCACGGGCATAACCCCAAGCAACCGCATCGTGGCGGGCCGAGCCCGCTCTTGCCTGCTTCAACGCGCCATAAATCGGAAACCGCTCCTGCTGATAATCAATCATTGGGAACAGCTTTTTCATTTGCTCGCGATCAACCCATTCACTATCAGCGCCGTGAGCAATACAAGCGTTGCCGCGCCGCAAGTAGGCATCACGGGCACCCTCACTATGGGCGATGTTGTAGATCGCACGGGGCGAGAACATCACATTGTAATTCAAATCCTGCGCCAGATTTTCCCATAATTTGAGGCTGTGCTCATAGAAAAGTTCATTGCCAGTCAGAAGATAATTGGATCGCACGATGGTCGTATTACGGCCAACATTACCGCCGCCTAAATAGCCTTTTTCCAGGACAGCAATATTGGTCATACCGTGTTCTTTGGCGAGATAATAAGCGGTCGACAAACCATGCCCGCCGCCACCGACAATGATCGCGTCGTACTCGGCTTTTGGCTCTGGGTCTCGCCAGGCTGGACCCCAGCCAGTATGGCCTTTTAGCCCCTGGCTCAACAAGCTCCAGATATTGTATTGCATGCCCATTGGTGTGTCTCCGCAGACCGACTTATGTTATTCGCCTCTAGCTGTAAGCACAAGATACACGACGTGCAATGATCCATAGCGACGCGTCTTGTACTCCAATGCGACAAAGTCAAAAAAAGAAGCGGCCATCGCCCGGCTCAAATCACAGTTCGACACCACCATCCATCAATCCCTGGCTGCGCAGACTGATGTGTCCGCTGCGACCAACAATCAAATGATCATGCACGGAGATTTTCAATGGCGCACAAGCCGTGACAATCTCCCGAGTTAAACTGATATCCGCGCGGCTTGGCTTCGGATCACCGCTGGGATGATTGTGTACCAGGATCAGGCCACTGGCGGCAAACCGTAAGGCGCTCGCCAAAACTTCTCGGACATAGACTGCGGTTTGGTCGACGGTGCCCCGCTGCTGCACTTCATGATGAATCAATCGGTTCTTGGTATCCAAGAACAGCAAGTGAAACTCTTCGACTTTTTTATGAGCAAGATGCACGCGACAAAAATCGACGAGCTTTTCGGTGCTGTTGAGCAGTGGCGCACTCAGCGCTTCTTCGCGTGTCAGACGCTTCGCACTTTCAAGCACCACTTTAAGGCTTGCTACTGTCGCACGACTGACACCTTCTAGCGCGAGAAGGTCGCTTTGCTCAGCGTTCAGTACAGCGGCAAAACTCCCAAATTTCTTCAACAGCGTCTTGGCCAGTGGCTTGGTATCTCCCCTGGGACTTGCCGCAAACAACAGCATTTCGAGCAATTCATAGTCAGCCACGGCACCGTTTGCTTGCAGTAAGCGATCGCGCAGTCTCTGCCGGTGGCCATGTCGGCTATCGTTAGGTTGGCTGTTGGTCCTCATAAGGGGGTTTGGTATAACCCTTCGGAGAAAGTGTAAAGATCTCAACGCCTTGTGCTGTGACACCGACCGTGTGCTCAAATTGCGCACTGGTTTTTCGGTCAATGGTTCGCGCGGTCCAACCATCAGTCGAATCGATCTCGCTTTCTTTGACGCCCACGTTTATCATCGGCTCCACAGTAAAAATCATGCCTTCTTTCAGCTCGACCCCATCGCCTTGACGCCCGTAGTGCATCACATTGGGGGCCATATGAAATTCGCGCCCAACACCGTGGCCAACAAAATCTTCGACAACGCTAAAGCGGTTGGCACGGGCCTTCTTGACAATTGCCGCACCGAGATCCCCCAAGTGCGCGCCCGGTTTGATAAGATCGATGGCCGTCATCAAGCAATCATAGGTAACGTCGATCAGCTTTTTGCGGGTTCCGCTGGTTTTGCCACCGCTGCGTTGACCCGCGATATACATGCGGCTGGTATCGCCAAACCATCCGTCCAACACACACGTAACATCAATGTTTAAAACATCGCGTTCTTTCAAAATCGTTGTTGGGCTTGGGATGCCGTGGCAGACCACTTCATTCAAGCTGATGCAACTGTGTTTTGGATATCCGCGGTACCCCAAGGTCGCGCTAACGGCGCCGTGATCGCCAAAATATTGCGCAATTAAATCGTCCAGACGCTCAGTGCTCACGCCAATATCGACATAGTCGGTGATCATGTCCAAGCATGCTGCTGACAACTGCCCAGCCTGCCGCATACCATCAAAATCATCAGGCGTATGGAGAACAATTGCCCGGCTATCGAACTTTGTTTTGTATAGTTTTCTGTTCATGGTGCCGTCGATACCCTATCGCGGCGTCAGATTAAAGAACTTCAATGGGATGGCTCACGATGATTTCCTGGGGGGAGAGATTGCAGGCGTAAGCCAAGACTTCCACGCCGACTTGTCGAGCGGCTTGGAAAGCGCGCTCGTAGGTAGGATCAACGTCGCGGGCGATGTCAAAACGCTGGCAGTCCATGCGCTGGACGCAAAAAACAACCACCGCACGCTTACCGTTCTGAACCATCAGAGCCAGTTCCTCCATATGCTTGGCGGCGCGAGCACTAACGGCGTCGGGAAACTCGGCCAAATCACCCAAGCGTCGCATATGACAATTTTTAACCTCGACGTAGCAATCAGGCCGAGCTGGCGTCGACAACAATAAGTCGATCCGGCTATTTTGGGTGCCATACTTTTGCTCAGCTTTGATGGTCTCGTAGCCCTGAAGCTCCTCAATCACTCCCCTCTCGATGCCCTCGCGCACCAGTTTGTTGGGCCACCCCGTATTCATCCCAACCAGACGGTTGGCGCCACTGGCATCGGGCGCCTCGATCAGGTGCCAATCCCACTTAAGTTTTCGGCTTTTGCTGTTGACGGGTGCGATCCAGCTACGGGCACCAGGGTTCAGAAGGCCCGTCATCCGACCAGTATTGGGGCAGCTTGCCGTTTCAGTTTGCCCGTTTGCCTCCAGGACATGGTCGCTGAAAAACCGTTTGTAGCGCTGCACAAAGCGCGCGGGCTGAAGAGGTGTGGAAAATTTCACGAAACTGATGCTTTTCCTCTAAATTTCATGAAGCGGCGAACCTCGATTCGAAATGCGCCACTAATGGAGAAGATATTTCAAGTATGGCCAAATCACAGCCCAGTACGAGCAGATACAATTTGATGGTCGTGATGTGACCGACCTTGCGACTGCCGAGCGAAACATTGCACAGGTTTTCCAGTTCCCCGTTATCTACAATACCATGCGGGTCTGGGATAACCTCGCCTTTCCACTCGTCTGCCGCAACACACCAAAGGATGCAATCAAGACCAAGGTGGAAGAGGTCGCGGACACGCTCAGTCTGACCGAACTGCTGGACAAACCAGCCAATCGACTCACCGCGGATCAGAAGCAGCTGATTTCTCTGGGCCGCGGCCTGGTTCGAGATGATGTTGCAGCCGTGCTAATGGACGAGCCGCTGACCGTGATCGATCCAGACCTCAAATTCCGCCTGCGGCGTAAGCTCAAAGAAATCAACGAGAAATACCGTACCACCCTGATCTACGTGACCCATGACCAGAACGAAGCCATGACCTTCGCCGAAAAAATTATGGTGATGGACGCAGGAAAAATCGTGCAAATGGGCACGCCAGGCGAACTGTTCGACCGACCCAACACTACCTTTGTGGGCTACTTTATTGGTGCGCCGGCCATGAACCTTTTCGACGCCTCAGTCGTTGATGAGCATAAAATCGAGGTCAACGGCCACAAACTTGCCGTCACGCCATCCCTGTCAGGTATCAATACAGATAATCTTAAATTGGGAATCCGCGCCGAGAACATGAGCCTGACCAACGAACCGCCAGCAGGGCAGAACGCATTGCCGCTGGAGATTAACCGAGTTGATGACTATGGAAACTACAAGCTGGTGTTGGGTAAGTTCGGGGGCTTCGACGCGAAAGTCAAAGTCGAACGTGACCATGTTGTCGGGCAAGGGCCAACCTTCATGACCTTTGCAAGCGATAAAGCCTGCCTTTACATCAACGAGACCCTGTTTAGCTGATCCCAACCGCCGATAAAGCCGGCCACTCAAAACCAGCATAAGCTCTCAGATCAGCTCTGCTGTGGAGACGGTTCTCGGGACCCTGAAGGTGTGTGAAACATACATAGAAGTTGGTTAAGTGCTCCGAGGCGCAGTCGAAAGCGACACGAAAGTGGTTGTCGTTTGTTAAAGCGCTGCGTCGCAGTGGTGCTGTCCACTGTTAGCGTGAGAAGAGTGGCCCAAGGGAAAAAGTATGTCAAATTCAAGCGTCAAAAAGTTATTGGTTGCCAACCGCAGCGAAATTGCCATTCGGATCATGCGCGCTTGTACTGAACTGGGCATATCGACTGTCGCTATCTACAGTCACGAAGATCGCTTTGCCCTCCATCGATTTAAAGCTGATGAAAGCTACGAAATTGGCCGTGGTCTTGACCCCGTGGCCGCTTATTTAAGCATCCAAGATATCATTGACGTCGCGCTGGCGACTGGCGCCGACGCGATTCATCCTGGCTACGGTTTTTTGTCGGAAAACCCGCAGCTGGCTCAGGCCTGCGCTGAGAACGGCATTAAATTTGTTGGTCCCAGTGTCGAGGTTCTCAACGGCCTGGGCGACAAAGTATCGGCCAGAAGACTAGCCGAGCAAGCCGATGTCCCAACTGTGCCCGCAACGGCAGAATTGCCGATTGGTGATGATGATCAAATTGTATCGCTGGCAAAGAATATCGGTTTGCCGGTGATGGTGAAGGCCAGTTGGGGCGGCGGTGGCCGCGGCATGCGGCGGGTCCATGATCTCGATCAACTGATCGCTGAGGTAAACACTGCCCACTCAGAAGCGCTCGCCGCCTTTGGCCGTGGTGACGTCTACCTCGAAAAGCTGGTCGAAAAAGCAAGACATGTCGAAGTACAAGTGATCGGTGACAGTACTGGCAATGTGGTCCATTTGTTTGAGCGCGATTGCACCGTCCAGCGACGCAATCAAAAAGTCATCGAAACCGCGCCAGCGATTAATTTGAGCCAAAGCGTCCGCGATGCCATGACCGATGCGGCGGTCCGTTTGGCACGACAAGCTGGTTACAGCAACGCCGGCACCGTCGAGTTTCTATATGATACGCAAACCGAGGCGTTTTACTTCATTGAAGTGAACCCGCGGGTGCAGGTTGAACATACCGTAACAGAGCAAATCACCGGCCTCGACATCGTCAAGGCACAAATCCGCATCGCTGCGGGTGGCAAAATCGGGGTTAGCGGCGAAGGTGGTTGCGGCATCCCCGAACAATCAGCGATTGAGTGCCGAGGCTATGCAATCCAAAGCCGTGTAACCACGGAAGACCCAGAAAACAACTTCATGCCAGACTATGGCCGGATCCTCGCTTATCGCGGAGCAACGGGTTTTGGCGTTCGACTGGATGGCGGCACGGCGTTCAGCGGTGCCCTTGTAACACCCCACTTTGATAGCTTACTCGAAAAAGTTACCGCTTGGGCGCCGACGCGAGACGAAGCCATCACCCGCCTAAGCCGTGCCCTGGAAGAATTCCGTATTCGCGGTGTCAAAACCAATTTACCGTTCTTGTTGAAAGTCCTCGGCCATCCGAAATTCACCAGCGACGACATCACGACAAGGTTTATTGACACAACACCCACGCTGTTTGACTTCCCACTGCGGCGCGATCGCGCCAGCAAATTGCTGCGTTTCATGGGTGAAGTGCTGGTTAATGAAAATCCGGAAGTAAAAGGGCGGCGTAGCGTTGAGCGATCCAAGCTCGTGGCGTTGCCGGTCGTTGAACAACGGGAGACGGGGCCAACCCCCCGGCAAATTTGGAAAACCAACGGGACAGCAGCCCTGGTTGATTGGATCACATCAAACCCGAGCCTGTTGCTCACCGACACAACCTTCCGCGATGCCCACCAAAGCCTCCTCGCGACACGCATGCGGACCTTTGACTTGATCGCGCCCCTCCCCCACTACCAAGCCGCGCTCAGTAATCTTTTCAGTCTCGAAACCTGGGGTGGCGCAACTTTTGACGTCGCGTATCGCTTCTTAAAGGAAGACCCATGGGCACGCTTGCGAAAAATGCGCGCGGCCGCCCCGAACATGCTGTTTCAAATGCTGCTGCGCGGTTCAAACGCAGTCGGCTACACCAATTATCCCGACAATGTCGTCAAGTACTTTGTCCGCCAGGCGATCACCTGTGCTGAGGGCGGCGGTGTCGATCTATTCCGCGTTTTTGACAGTCTCAACTGGGTAGAAAACATGCGTGTCGCCATGGATGCTGTCATTGAAGAGGGTGGTATTTGTGAAGCAACAATTTGCTACACAGGCGATATTTTCGACCCCGATCGGGCAAAATACAGCCTCAAGTATTACGTTGAGATGGCGAAAGAGCTTGAGGCAGCGGGGGCTCATATGCTCTGCATCAAAGATATGGCGGGGATATGCCGACCGCCAGCCGCAAAAAAGCTTGTCGAAACATTGAAGCAAGAGACCAGCTTGCCGATCCATTTCCATACCCACGATACGAGCGGCGGAGCACTCGCCAGTATTTTAGCTGCCAGTGACGCCGGGGTTGATATTGCCGATACGGCCATGGGTCCGATGAGTGGGCTGACCAGCCAGCCAAACCTTGGCACCGTAGCCGTCGCGCTCGCTGGTACGGATCGCGACACGGGCCTTGATCGACAGTCGCTCGACGCAATCGCTCATTATTGGGATGGTGCCAGAAAACATTACGCAGCGTTCGAAACGGAGATGCGCAGCGGCACAGCTGACGTATTTCATCACGAAATGCCTGGCGGTCAATACACGAATTTACGTCAACAGGCTCGCGCAACGGGACTAGAAAGCAAGTGGCCCCAGGTGGTTGATTGCTATGCCGACGTCAATCAAATGTTTGGTGACATCGTCAAAGTCACACCGTCGAGCAAAGTTGTTGGCGATATGGCGATCTTCATGGTTAGCCGCGGCTTGAGCGTCGATCAGGTGCTGGACCCCGATTTCGCAATTGATTTCCCGGAAAGCGTCATCAGTTTTTTCCGAGGTGAGCTCGGCATACCGACTGGTGGCTTTCCCGAGACTTTACAGGCCAGGGTTTTGAAAGGTGACGCACCTCTTGACCAACGGCCAGGCGCCTTGTTAGCGCCGATTGATGTTCACAAACAGCGCAACCTATTGATCGAAACTTTCGGCCTGGATGATCCAACAGCGCCAAAGCGCGACGCCCGCAACGCAAGGCTTGATCAAGACCTGGCCGCTTACATGCTGTATCCGAAAGTGTTTATGGACTATGCCAGTCACCGGCGAGATTTCGGCGACACCAGCATTCTGCCAACACCAATATTTTTCTATGGCCCCGAAGAAGGTGAAGAATTCACCCTTGAGCTCGATCCGGGCAAAAAACTGTACATAAGATACCTCGCCAAAAGCGACCCAGACGCCAAGGGTCAGGTGACCGTCTTCTTTGAACTCAACGGGCAGCCGCGCAATGTGGTGATCATCGACCAAGCAGCTGGCAAAGATATCTCTGTTCGCGAGAAAGCAACCAATGCGGACCAGGTTGGTGCGCCGATGCCGGGAGCCGTCGTCGCCATCGCCGTTAAACCAGGCGATAGGGTGGTAAAGGGTGATTTGCTTCTAAGCCTGGAGGCAATGAAAATGGAGACCAACGTTTTTGCCAGCCGAGAAGGCGTCATTGAAGCCGTGCACTGTGCGGCCGGGGACCAGCTCGACAGCAAAGACCTGATGATCAGTTTTAAAGCTTAGCCTGCTACCTCAAGATCGCCTTTAGACTCATCCAAAACAAAAGCCCGGCAGAACTCTGTCGGGCTTTTTGCTTGGTTGGACGTCTCGCTTAAAATTAACGAGAGTAAAATTCGATCACGAGGTTAGGTTCCATCGTCACCGGATAGGGCACATCGTCGAGCTGGGGGATGCGGACGTAGGTTGCCGTCATCTTCTTGACATCGACATCAATGTAATCCGGCACGTCGCGTTCTGGCAACGCCAGTGCTTCAAGTACCATGGCAATTTCGCGACTGCGTTCCCGGACTTCGACAACGTCGCCTTCTTGCACCTGATAGCTCGGGATGGTCACGCGCTGGCCGTTAACCAACACGTGGCCATGGTTGACAAACTGACGCGCTGCAAAAACGGTCGGCACAAATTTTGCCCGATATACAACAGCGTCTAGACGACGCTCCAAAAGGCCAATAAAATTTTCACCGGTATCACCGCGCAGGCGGACAGCTTGTTGATAATATTTGCGGAATTTCTTCTCACCAATCGAGCCATAGTATCCCTTCAGCTTTTGCTTCGCTTTCAACTGGATACCAAAGTCGGTTTCTTTTTTGCGAGCCGTGGGGCCGTGTTGACCGGGGATGGTTTGACGGGTGTTAAAGGGTGATTTCGACCGACCCCAAAGGTTTACACCTAAACGACGGTCGATCTTGTGCTTAGCGCTGATACGCTTGCCCATAGCCATAATCCATTTTTATTTCTTTGTTGTCCCGGTAGTCCGAAGTTAACCGACGAGGACACTGGTCGCCCTACTTTCCCAGGAATAATGATGTCAATACTGCCTAAACATGCACAAGTCAAAAACCAAGCCTCACCATAATGTTATGGCTGCTATTGTTTTTCACCAAGGTCGCTTTCCTTTTGGCGCATACTCATCACACGTACTGTCGATATAACCCATTGCTGATACCACTGGTCATTGCCACGTTGTTGCGCCACTTTGTGGGCATGGTGCTGACCCCAGGCGTGGATTGCCTCAAGACTATCCCAATAGCTTACCGTGATCCCAACGTCGCCAGGCGAATGGGCAGAGACTATCCTTTGAAAACCAGGCTGTCGCGACGCCGTCGCAATCATCGCCGCAGCCATTGCGGCATAGCCTTCCAAATCCTCTGATTGCCGTGTCTCAAAGATCACAGCATAGCCGAACTCGCTCTCAGTCAGTGGCGTCATTCTGTATAAACTTTCCACCACACCAAACAGTGTTTGCACCTCTTGACTGGTCAATTCGGCACGCTGAAAAACGTTACGGAGATTGCGGCGCATTTTGGGACGTTTGTGAGGCAGCCCCAAAAACCCGCTGTCGTCTAATTTGGCAACCAGGCGATCCAAAAAATTGTCAACCTCAACATTGCTTGCCAAAACACTATCGCCCGTTTGGACGCGAACGCTCTGTGCGGCTGATGCTGCTTGGAACCACTCATAACCAATCAATAAGCACGCTTGCCCCAAATTCAGGGAGGTGTTTTGTGGATTGAGGGGGACCGTAATCACCGCGCTGGCACGCGCGACGTCGTCATTTTCAAGACCCGTCGACTCTTTACCGAATAAAACGCCAACCTTTGCACCATGGCGAGCTTTCTCGACAGCTTCAACACCAAAGGCCCTTGCAGTCAGGACGCGCTTGACTTGATCGCGTTCGCGTGCCGTCGTAGCATACATGTGGGTTAGATCAGCAGCAGCCTCAGCAACCGAGTCAAAAATTTGCGCGCCCTCAATGATGCTAGCAGCGTGAGCAGCCATCGTCGTCGCTGCGGGATTGGGCCAGCCGTCTCGGGGACGTACAAGCCGCAGATCCCGTAAGCCACAATTCATCATCGCCCGCGCGCACGCACCAATATTTTCGCCCATTTGCGGACGATCAAGAATGATGACTGGTGCTGTCATTATCTGTACTGAGCAAGTGGCGTGCCAAGGACGTCCCAAATAGGCTCAACCCCCAGCCCCGGGCGATCACTTGCTGTCATCCAACCACCTTTGATTTCCGGACCACCGCTGGCAATTTTCACCGTGGCATATTCGCTGAATGCAGAAGATTGAAAATGCAGGGATCTTGGGATTGAGTGTGCCAAATGGGCGATAGCCGCGTCGGTAAACTCACCACCCCATGTATCTTCAATGGTCATGACGATGCCAAGCTCTGCACAGACGTCGCGGACAACCTTCGTTTTGGTAATGCCACCAAATCGACTGATCTTTAAATTGACGGCATCCATCGCCCGATCTTGATATCCCCTCAAAATATCATTCAGAGTCATCATGCACTCGTCCAAAATCATTGGATGGTTAGTGTGCTCGCGTACGTTGCGGCATGCTTCATAGGTCTCACAAGGTTGTTCGAGATAAATCGAGACATCGCGGATGGCTTGCGCAACTCGAACTGCTTCATGTTGTTTCCAGCCACAGTTAGCATCAGCGGCAATTTTGTTGCCAGGCTGCAAAGCCGCTACAACGCTTCGAATACGCTCAATATCAACATCGGCATCCTCACCAACTTTCATTTGGAATTGATGAAAACCTTGTGCTTGATAGCTTTGCAAGCGCTCGACCATAGCATCTGGCTGCGCTCGGCTCACCACCTTGAACAAGCGAACCGCGTCTTGGCGCAAACCACCTAATAATGTGTATAAGGGCTGACCACTAAACTTTCCCAATAAATCCCAACATGCGATGTCAATGGCCGACTTAACATAGGGATGACCTTTGAGATTTTGATCCATCAAATCATTGATCGCTCCCACCTGGGTCGGATTTTGACCTAGCAGGACATTTGCGAGCTGCATAACGCCGACCCTCACGCCCTCCGAATAGGCTGGCAGATAAGCGGGTCCAAGAGGACAAACCTCGCCATATCCTTTTAGGCCTTCATCTGTAACAAGCTCAACAACTGTACTATCAAATCGACCAAAACTTTGGGTTGACCAAGAGTAGCTTCCCTCTTTCATGGGAAGATCAACCGCATAAATGCGTATTTCGGTGATTTTCATAACTCTTACGCTTCCTTCATCAGCTTCCAAACGATAGCGTCCTGAAGCGCCTGAAAGCTGGCATCAATCACGTTTTCGCTGACACCAACACAAGTCCAGACACGGCCCTGGGCGTCACGGCTTTCAATCAGTACGCGGGTCGTGGCTTCTGTTGCTTTGTCACTGTCGATAATGCGGACTGAATAATCGCTTAAGCTCATGTCGGCGAGCTGTGGGAAGGTCGCGGCAAGAGCCTTACCAAGCGCTTTGTTTAGCGCATCAACGGGACCACTGCCACCGCTGGCTTCCATCACACTTCGTCCTTCGATCATAAGCTGCACCATCCCAATTGCTTCGGTAACAACCTGTCCCTGACTGTTGTGACGGCGCTCATCAATGACGCGAAATCGGTCGATTTCAAAGAAAGTTGGCAAACCGCCGATGGTCCGGTGAACAAACAACTCAAAACTAGCGTCAGCACCGTCATAGCTCAAACGCGCACTTTCTTCGTTCTCTTTCAGCGCCTGCAAAACCCGGGAACATTCATCGTTGCTTAGCTCTCGACCAAAACCGATTTGCGCCAGAACAAAATTGATATTTGCGCGCCCCGATTGGCTACTAATCGGGACTTTCCGTTTGTTGCCAATAACCTCAGGAGCAACGTGCTCATAGGTTGTCGGATCCTTGATAATCGCGCTAGCGTGCAACCCGCCCTTGTGAGCAAAAGCATTGGCACCGGTATAGGGTCGATGACGATTGCCGGACAGGCCGAGCATCCGATCCAATTCATCACTCAGCGCTGTAAGCTGAACAAGCTTTTCGGCTTGGATGCCGCACTCGAAATCCGTTTTCAGAACCAAAGTTGGAATCAGTGACGTCAATGAGGCGTTGCCGCATCGCTCCCCCAGCCCATTAATGGTCCCCTGGATCTGTCGTGCGCCAGCCCGAATGGCCGTTAAGCTATTGGCAACAGCGTTGTCGGTGTCGTTGTGGAAGTGAACCCCCAAGCGATCGCCGGGGATTTGCTCAAGGACTTTCTCAACAATTCTTTGGACTTCATGCGGCAGTGTACCACCATTGGTATCACACAAAACAACCCATCGGGCTCCGTTGTCATAGGCGGCTTTCAAACAGCCTAACGCATAGTCGGGATTGGCTTTGTAGCCGTCAAAAAAGTGCTCAGCGTCGTACATGACTTCTGCTTTTCGTGCCGCCGCATAAGCGACCGTATCGCCGATCATCTCCAGATTGTCTTCGAGGCTGACACCAAGCGCATCGGTGACATGGAAATCCCAGCTTTTCCCGACCAAACACAAATTCGGCGATTTAGCCGCGATCAATGGTGCGATGACGGGATCATTATCGGCACTTCGGCCCGCGCGCTTGGTCATGCCAAATGCCACAAGACGACTTTGCGTTAAAGAGGGTGGATCCGCAAAAACCTGATCATCGACTGGGTTTGCGCCAGGCCAACCGGCTTCAATATAATCGAGCCCCAACCCATCAAGCATCTCAATCACGCGGCATTTATCGGTGACGCTGAAGTCGACACCTTGGGTTTGCGCACCGTCACGCAATGTTGTGTCAAAAAGATAAATTCGCTCGTTCATCGCCATTATTTCTGTTGTCTTCGCCTGTGGCTCTCATGATTGGTCTGCCGAAAGGGGGGAAAAAGCAACGTATTTCGCCGATACACGACTCGATTGGCTTTCAATGACATGTCGCCGTGACCAGGCTTACACCTTTCGCCATTCGGTTAAACCACCAGGTTTGTCCTCAAGCAGTATGCCGCGACCAGTCAAGAGATCGCGAATTTCATCTGCTCGGGCAAAATTCTTGGCCTTCTTCGCGTCGATACGCTCTTGCACAAGAGTTTCAATCTCGAGGGTTTCTTGTGAGCTGGTATCGCCCTTGAACCATTCTGCGGGTTCTTGTGTCAACAGACCAACCAAGTTCGCTGTTGCCCGGAACAGCTCGGGGCGATCTTTGAGTTGATCGAGGCGTGCAAAAAACCCGGGCGTATTGAGGTCATGTGCCAACGTGGCCAAAGCTTGAGGGTCGACGTCTTCCAAGGCAGGCTCCTGGTTCTGAGCGTCCACCAGGTTCGCATTCACCAAAACACGATACCAGTCGTCTAATTTAGCCTTCGCCAAATCCAACTTGTCCCGGCTGATGTCGTGGGGCTGGCTATATTGTGCTTGCATCAGCTGATAGCGGATCGCTTCAGGCACAACACCCTCATCCATAAGCTGGCGGACGGTGAAGAAATTGCCGAGCGACTTGCTCATTTTGGTGCCATTCACATTCAAAAAGCCGCCATGGAGCCAATAGCGGGCCATGAGCTCACAGTCGTTGGCACAGCAGGATTGCGCAATTTCATTTTCGTGATGAGGGAAAATCAGGTCGATGCCGCCGGCATGGATGTCGAAAGTATCGCCCAAGAGCTCCTTTGCCATCGCCGAGCACTCAATGTGCCATCCTGGCCGACCTTTTCCGAAGATGCTATCAAAGTTGGCATTCGCTGGCTCTTCAGGTTTCGCGGCTTTCCATAACAGAAAATCAGACGGGTCACGCTTTTGCTCGCTGACCTCAACCCGTGCACCGGCTTCTAAATCGGCTTGATGGCGACCACTGAGCGTGCCGTAGGCAGGCATGCTTGGCACATGGAACAGAACGTCGCCACTGGGAGCTTGGTAGGCATGGCCTTTGCTGATCAGGGTTTGGATCATATCGCTCATTTGCGGTATGTAATCGGTCGCTCTGGGCTGGTGATCAGGATCAATGACACCCAAGCGCTGCATATCCAACTGAAATTCGGCATTGGTTTCGTCGGTGATCTCACGAATTGTGAGCCCCGTCTCAATGGCTCGTTTGATGATTTTATCGTCGACGTCAGTAATGTTGCGGACAAAAGTCACGTGCGAGGCGCCATAGAGCAACCGCAACAAACGATTCAGATTGTCGCCCATAACAAACGATCGAGCATTGCCAACGTGAGCAAAATCATAAACCGTGGGGCCGCACAAATAGACCCGAACATTATGCCGATCAAAAGGGACAAAAGCTTCAACGGATTTTGTCCGTGTGTTGTAAAGCTTCAGCTCAACCATCAAGCCGCTCCCAATCGTTTCAATATTGTCTCACGTCCTAGCAACGGCAACAACGCTGCCATTTCGGGACCCCGTTCCATGCCTGTCAACGCCAACCGTAGTGGTTGAAAAAGATCTTTGCCCTTTCGGCCAGTCTTATCTTTGACAATTGTTGTCCATTCTCGCCAACTGTTCGGGCCCAGTGGACCTGCTGGCAGCAAGGCCGCCGCCTGCACCGCAAAATCTGGATCTTGAATAACAGGCTGGACCGGACCGTTAATGACCCTGAGCCAAGCGTCGGCATCGCTAACCTTCTCCAGGTTCGCTCGAATGGCGCACCATTGCTCTTCGCTAATATCAATGCGGTCTTGAACGGCAGCAAAGGGCATGCCACGGACAGTTTTGGCGTTTAGCTGGTACAACTCTGTGATATCCATCTTGGGGCTGCTTTTGCCAAATTTAGCCATATCGAAAGCGGCTGCCAGTGAGCTTAGCTGCTGATAGGGCTGTGGCCCATCCGGCGTGCCTAGCCGGCCCAAAAAGCTGGTGATGGTAATCGCTTCCAGCACAGCCTCGTCGCGAAGATCAGCGATCGCCAACGCGCCATCACTCTTGCTGAGTTTTTCACCCTGGGCTCCCGTCACCAATGGCAAATGGGCAAACTGGGGGGCCACACCACCCAAAGCGTCAAAAATTTGTACCTGGGTCGCGGTGTTTGTGACGTGGTCCTCGCCGCGAACGATGTGAGTACAAGCGAAGTCAATATCGTCCAACACACTACACAAAGTGTACAAATAACTTCCATCGGCTCTGATCAGGACTGGATCACTCAGGTTTTCAGCATCGAAAAGAACCGGACCCCTTACCAAATCATTCCAGGCGATCTCGCCAGGCTGGAGCGCAAAGCGCCAGTGGGGCTGGCGACCCTCACTGCGCATCGCCGCAATTTTTTCGGGGTGATGGTTGGCGGGGTAAATTTCACGATTATAGATGAACGGCTTGCTTTGCAGGCTGGCCGTTTTGCGCATCAAATCCAATTCACCCGCTTCTTCGTAACACGGATACAATCGGCCAGCATCAATCAGGCGATCACGAGCCGCGTCATAGTGTGCAAAACGCTCCGACTGCTTGGCATAAAGGTCCCAGTCTAACCCCAGCCACTTGAGATCGGCTTCAATGCCCAGACGATAGGCATCGGTTGAGCGTTCCAGATCCGTGTCATCGATCCGTAGCATAAACTCGCCACCATGGCGCTTTGCCAGCAACCAATTGATTACGGCTGTCCGCGTATTGCCTAAGTGAATTCGACCCGTCGGGCTCGGGGCAAAACGTACTCGCATCGTGTTGAAACCCACTCTGTGTCTCTATTTGATCATAGCAAAGCCGTCTCGTCATAATTTCGCAAGCGTTAAGCGATTGCATGTGGCTTGCACTGTGGGCACGACCCGTTAGAGTAAACGGGCAAATAATCGTACGTTAATATGGAGTCAAACCCCATGGCAGCACAATGGACCCCGACCAGCTGGCGCAATAAGCCCATCTTACAAGTGCCGACTTATCCCGACGCGACACAGCTATCGTCCACCGAAAAGCAGTTGCGCAGTTTGCCGCCTCTCGTAACGGCAGGGGAAGTACGGAAACTCAGGGGTGAGCTGGCAAAGGCTGTGACCGGTGAAGCGTTTTTGCTACAGGGCGGCGATTGTGCTGAAGCCTTTGCCGAGTTTAACACCAATCACATCCGGGACACGTTTAAGCTGATTTTACAAATGGCAGTCAGTATGACTTTTGGTGCCCAGGTCCCGATCATCAAAGTGGGCCGAATGGCTGGGCAATTTGCCAAGCCAAGATCATCGGACACAGAAACAAAAGAGGGGATAAGCCTGCCAAGTTACCGCGGCGACATCGTCAACCAACGCGAGTTTACCGAAGCGGCACGCGTGCCAGACCCATCAAGGATGTTAAGCGCTTACCATCAAAGCGCGAGCTCTTTGAATTTTGTCCGTGGCCTGGCGAGTGGCGGTTTCGCGAACTTGGCACAAATTCACCGTTGGAATTTGGATTTCACCCGACAACATCAACAAGAGCAATATGCTACGCTGGCCGAAGATGTTGAGCGCGCCATTGCTTTCATGGAAGCGATTGGTATCAATCCCAGTTCGTACGAGCAGTTTCAGGAAGTCGATTTTTTTACCAGTCATGAAAGTCTGTTGCTGCATTATGAGGAGGCGCTGTGTCGTGAAGACAGCCTGGATGGCGGTCACTATGGCCTGTCAGGCCATATGCTTTGGATCGGGGACCGTACCCGCCAAGCAGATCATGCCCATGTTGAATTCCTGCGCGGTGTCGAAAACCCACTCGGCATTAAGTGCGGCCCAACGATGAAGCCTGATAATCTGATCGAGCTTCTTGATATTGTGAATCCACATAACGAGGCGGGTCGGGTTGTTTTAATTGCCCGCGTCAGTGCACAAAAAGTGCGTGATTTGCTGCCGCACCTTGTCCGCAAGGTGAAAGCCGAAGGCCGTAACGTGGTCTGGTCGTGCGACCCAATGCATGGCAACACAGAAACCGTCGAAGGCTACAAAACCCGTCATTTCAAAAACATCATGGGCGAGATCGAGGGTTTCTTTGAGGTCCATGATGCGGAAGGTACCGTGCCTGGTGGAGTTCACTTGGAACTAACCGGCAAAGACGTGACAGAGTGTCTGGGCGGTCTGCAGCCCGTTGAGCCAAAGAACCTCGGCGAGCGGTACCACACCTATGTCGACCCGCGGCTCAACGCGACGCAGAGTTTGGAGATTGCATTCTTGATCTCTGAGTTGCTTAGCAAACGCCGCCGCAACAACCCGCTGGTCCAAATGGCTGCCTGATCAATTTAAGCAGACCAAAAAAAGCGTAAAGCCTGGCATTCGCCAGGCTTTATTTTCAGTTCCGACTATTCATTCAAGCCGATTGCGTCGCTTTCAGCTGTCAGCCCTGATTAGGCCGCCAAGAACAATTCTTCTGGCATATCCATCAAGCTATCTTTTCCCGCCTGGACTACTTTGGCGGCTGCCGTTGCTTCCGGTAGCATCCGCTGGTAGAAAAACCGCGCAGTAAGCAATTTGGCTTGGTAATAGCCCTTTTCAGTTGTTGATTGATCTTCGAGTTTTTCGAGGGCCACTTTCGCCGATTTTGCCCACAGATAGGCCAATGCGGTGAGCGCGAATAATTTCAAGTAATCGCTCGACGCAGCACCGATTTCCTCTGGATCTTTCAAGCCCTTTTGAGCCACGAAAGCTGTGGTTTGCTGCAAGGTGCCGAACACTTTTTGCAACGGTCCGATAAATTCGGCCAGGGCGGCACTTGTTTTGTGATCATCGAGGAAGGACGAAACAGGATGGAAGAAACTTCGGAGATAGCGGCCAAAGTGCGCGCCCATTTTCCGCCCTGTTAAATCCAAGGCTTGGATACCGTTTGTCCCCTCATAGAGCTGGGCAATACGGCTATCTCGAACCAACTGTTCCATGCCCCACTCCTTGATGTATCCATGGCCGCCCATCGTCTGCACGCCCAAGTTGGCGGCTTCTGAAGCACTGTCTGTCAAATAAGCCTTCAAAATGGGCGTCATCAACTGGACCAAATCGTCATTGTCTTGGCGTACCTGCGGGTCGGGATGCTTGAGGCTTTTATCCAGCGACAATGACAACCAGGTACAAAGAGCTCGCCCCCCTTCCGTGTTGGCTTTGATGCGCAGCAACATCCGGCGAACATCCGGGTGGACCAAAATACTATCAGCCGGCTGGTCGGGTGATTTGGGTCCAGACAAGCTCCGGCCTTGCAAACGATCTTTGGCATAAGCAAAAGCGGATTGGTAACTGGTTTCCAGGAAGCCGAGGCCCTGGACCCCGACCCCCATGCGCGCCGCGTTCATCATCACGAACATACTGCGCATACCTTTGTTCTCAAGGCCGACCAACCAGCCCTTGGCACCGTCATAGTTGATCACACAAGTCGCAGACCCATGCTGACCCATTTTTTTCTCAATCGACCCGCAGCGTACGTCATTGCGCTGACCGACCTCGCCGTTCTGATCAGGCAAGAACTTGGGCACCAGGAATAAGCTGATACCCTTAACACCATCGGGGCTGCCAGGAATTTTTGCCAGCACCAAGTGAACGATGTTCTCGGTCAGATCTTGCTCTCCGCCGGTGATGTATATTTTCGTCCCAGTGATCGCGTAGCTGCCGTCATCAAGCGGCTCAGCCTTGGTTTTGATCAGACCCAGATCGGTCCCGCATTGGGGTTCGGTCAGACACATGGCACCAGCCCACTGCCCGTTGCACATTTTCGGCAGGTAGATTTTCTTGAGCTCGTCACTCGCACTGGCGTTGATGGCATTAAAGGCCCCGACAGTCAGACCGGCATAAGGGCCCATGCTGGCGTTTGTGCTGGCAACCATTTCTTCAATGGCAAATTGCAGACTGTGTGGCAGACCCTGACCGCCCCATTGGGGCGATTGGCTCATGCCGGTAAAACCCATGTCACAGAAACCCTGGTAGGCCTCTTTGAATCCATCAGGCGTCCGCACCACCCCGTTTTCGTAACGGCACCCTTGACGGTCACCAGATTCATTGAGTGGTAGGAAATTTTCTTTTAAAAATTTTCCGCCCTCTTCAATCATGGCTTCAAAAATGTCAGGGGTTGCGTCCGCGTATTCTGGAATGTCCCGGGATAGCTCACCCACATCAAACAGCTCTTGCATCACGAATTTGTAATCGCGGTTCGGCGCTTCATAAATGTCATAAACGGCCATGTTTTTCCCTCTTTCGTCAACCTATTATGCATGCAGCGTGACCAAACAAAAAACCACACCACCCGCCATCATTTCATCTCAACGGCATTAACAATTTTACCATCAATTCCGCAGCGGTTTCCCGGTATTCAGCATATGCTCAATGCGCGCTAAGGTTTTCTGGTTTTTCAACAACTTCATAAAGCTCTCTTGCTCCATTTTGAGGATATCATCCTCACCGAGTGTCTCTGTCGGATCGCTCGCTCCACCCGACAGGATGATCGCCAACTCGGCACCCACGACCATGTCGTAATCGCTGGCGATGCCTTTGGCTTTGTAATCATCAAGGCCCATATGAAATGCCGTCGCACCGGATGGTCCGGGCAAACGAAACTCAACTGGTTCGGGCGAGGTAAATCCGCTGTCAACCATCGCCAGCGCCCGCGCCTTCGCGTCAGCCAGCAACCGATCTCGGTTCATGGTGATCCCGTCCTCTTGAGTAAACACCAGATTGTCACGGGCTTCCATTGCACTGGTCGACACTGCCGCGGTAGCAATCAGTTCAAAGGCCTTCATCGGCCCTGGCATTGGCCCTTTCGGTCCGCGCGGGTTGCTGGTGTGGCGCCGGATCAATTCTTTGCAGCCACCCCATCCTGGGACCAGACCGACGCCAGCTTCGACCAGGCCGATATAAAGTTCAGCATGCCCCTGGATCGCATTGGCCGCCAAGCACACCTCGCAGCCGCCGCCGAGCGCCAACCCTGCGGGCGCTGCCACCACTGGAAAATTTGTAAAGCGTAAGCGTTTTAAAGCTTTTTGCCCATTCATGATGCTCATTTGAACGACAGGCCACATCGCTGTGTTCGCCGCAAACAGGGCCTCGCCTAAATTTGCGCCAGCTGAAAAAGCGCGCGGATCTTCATTATAGATTGTCAGCGCCACGTACTTCTCATCGCGCTCAATCGTATCCATCGCCATGTTTAACGCTTTGAAATGGCCCTCTTCAAAGGCATTCATTTTGCTGTGGAATTCAACATTTAAGACACCATCACCGATGTCCCAAACGCTTGCTGAGCGGCCCCTAAACAACGGCTCGCTGGTCAACTTGATATCGGAAAGCAACAAAACACCATCGGCGCGCTTTACCGGCACATAGGCACCAGCCTGGTCCATGACCATTAACTCACCGTTCTCGACTTTATAGAACGTACCGTCGCCCACAGCTCGTAGCAAAGCGGGCACGGCATAACCTTCAGCCTCAAGTTTGTCGGCGATCCATTTCGGGCCAATCCGGTCCATTAATTCGAATGGTCCCCATTTCCAGCCATAGCCCAATTTCATGCCGTCGTCGGTGGCTTGGATCCCATCACAAATATCAAAGGCCAGCTCCGCGCAGTAGCTCAGCGTTTGACGAAGCCACTCCCAACTCATCGCCGACGTTTTGTCGCCAAACTCAAGCGTCGCACGCGGGCCGCCTTTACGCGCGGCCTCAACACTGTCGAACTTGGGTTTACTGGCGACATAATATTCGCCCGTTTCCAAGTTCAGTGCTTCTTTGACTTTCCGGCCGCCTTCCTTGTTCATGCGGTAAAAGCCGCCCAATCCCTTGCGGCCCGTATAGCCCTTTTCGACCATTTGCAGCACCATGGGATCCTCGTGGAAAACCTTCCTAAAGGCGTCACCGTCCGGTAGATTATCATATAGAGAGCGCCCGACGAGCGGCATCAAATCCAGTCCGACCAGGTCCATCAACGCGAACACACCGGTTGACGGGATACCAAACGCTTTGCCAACCAGCACGTCGGCCTCATCAACACGAAAGCCATGGTTTTTGGCAGCATTGGTTGCGCTGCTGATCCACATGGTGCCCAATCTATTAGCAATAAAGCCCGGCGTGTCCTTGCACCGCACCACGCCTTTCCCCAGATTGACGTCACAGAAAGTGGTCAGCGTATCGATAACGTCAGCATCAACATTGTCACCGGCGACCAGCTCCAGGAGCCTCATGTACCTCGGTGGATTAAAAAAGTGCGTGATTGCAAACCGCTTGGCGCGTTCCGCTGGCATGCCCTCAATCAGGCGCGCCCGCTGGATCGTTGACGTGTTCGATGTGATAATCGCATCTGGACGCGCCACAGCCTCGACCTTGCGGTATAGAGCATGCTTTAACTCGAGACGCTCGATAATGACCTCAATAATCAGGTCGCAATCGGCCAATTTCTCCAGATCATCTTCAAGATTGCCCGGCGTCACCTTTCTCGCGACCCGCTTGTGCATGAAAGGCGCCGGCCTCGCCTTGAGCGCTTTGCTGATCGCGCCCTGCGCCAAAGCGCTGCGCGGACCATCGTCAGGCACGATGTCCAGCAGCACGACGGGCAGACCCGCATTGGCGACCTGCGCAGCGATGCCCATGCCCATGACGCCAGATCCGATTACAGCAACTTTTTTGATTTCCATAGTCATCCCCAAGTCTCTGAATGCCAACGATTAGATTGCTTCGAGAACAGTCGCGATCCCTTGACCACCACCGATACACTGCGTAGCAAGCGCATACTTGCCGCCCTCGCGCTTTAGCAGCGACGCGGCCTTGCCAGTAATCCGCGCGCCTGTCGCCCCGAGCGGATGGCCAAGCGCCAAAGCACCACCATCGAGATTGACTTTGGTTCGATCAATGCTCAAGTCGCTCATACAAGCGAGCGCTTGACTACTGAACGCTTCATTAATTTCGATCACGTCAACATCATCAATGCTGATGCCAGCGCGTTTCAGCGCTTTGCGCGTGGCGCCAATGGGACCCAGCCCCATGGTCTTGGGATCGCAACCATGAACCGCGACAGCTTTGATCCGCGCGAACGGGGCAAGGTCATTTTTAGCGGCATATTCCTCGGTGCAAACCAACACCGCGGCTGCACCATCTGTCAGAGGGCTGGACGTGCCCGCCGTCACACTGCCGTCCACGGCAAAAGCTGGCTTCAAGCCCGCCAAACCATCAGGGCTTGTTTCTGGACGGATGCAACCATCAACATCAATTGTCGAACCATCGGGGGTTTGGATCGCTACGAGCTCCTC
This sequence comes from uncultured Rhodospirillales bacterium, assembly GCA_963978305.1. Lineage (GTDB taxonomy): Bacteria > Pseudomonadota > Alphaproteobacteria > UBA7985 > UBA7985 > CAXBRM01. The sequence continues at coordinate 10,482 of CAXBRM010000001.1, read as the reverse complement.
TGCCAGCTTACCAGCATCTTGTGCAGCTTTTGCTTTGGCGTGGCTTTCGACAGCCAACTGCTCCTGGTCTTCGCGTGTCAATTGGTATTGATTGGCCACGTTTTCTGCGGTTTCCCCCATCCCCATGTAAGCGCCATTATTCTGGGCATAGAGTGTCGGATTGGGCATGGGATTAAAGCCACTCATCGGCACACGCGTCATGCTTTCGACACCAGCTGCGATATAGGCGCCGCCTGCGCTCAAGCTCAATTGCCCGGCGGCATCGTGAATTGCTTGCATGCTGGAACCGCAAAAGCGGTTGACCGTCACGCCGCCGACACTCTGCGGCAACCCCGCCAATAGGCCAACCATCCGTGCCATGTTCAAGCCCTGCTCGCCCTCCGGCATGGCATTGCCTAAAATCAAGTCTTCGATTGTGGTCGGATCGATGCCCAGCTGTTCGATCAAACCTTTGACGACAATCGCTGCCAAATCGTCAGGTCGCACTTTTGTTAGCGCCCCCTTATGGGCGAAATGAAATGGCGAACGGGCGTACCCCGCAATAACAACTGATGACATGCACATGCTCCCTCATGCTAGCGCTTGAGCACAAGCCCACTACGCATCTTTTCAACTTCAGACATGGCGCCGACGGTTCACAACGCCCCATGGTAAAACCGTGATTTTTCCATAAGGTAAGAGAATGTGTCGAAAATTCAAGCGAATTTCGTCAACCAAGCCATTCACTCAAGTATCAACCGCCCTGTGTCAGATTATGGTTTGCAACAAAATTGGCGCGAATGTCTTTTTTGAGGATCTTGCCAATCTGAGATTTGGGCAGTTCGTCCAGCACTTCGGTGATTTCCGGAAGTGCATACTGAGGTATTTTATCGTTGAGAAAGGCCCGCAAACCCTCATGGTCCAACGTCTCTCCATCTTTCAGCACAATGCTGGCAAGAATGCGCTCACCACGTTTTTCGTCGGGAACACCACAAATGGCTGCTTCAACGATTGCTGGATGACCATAGATTATTTCTTCCACATCGCGCGGATAGACGTTCAACCCATTCGCGGTCAAAATCATGTCTTTCTTGCGATCGACGATAAAGGTATAGCCTTCCTCATCCATAAAGCCGATGTCGCCCGTGTGGAAACGTCCCTGGCTATCAAAACAAGCATCCGTTTCTTCAGGGTTCCGCCAATATCCTTTCATGACTTGGGGACCTGAAATGCAGACTTCCCCGCGGTTGTCTTCTCCCAAACCGAGAACGGTTTCGCCGTCGTCTAAGCTGACAATATCGACACGCGTACCTTGAACGGGCAGTCCGATTGTCGCTTCACGCTCACGGCGTTCCTTACCGTCCCCCGAAATGGGTTGAACACAGGCAAGTGGCGAGGTCTCTGACAGACCATAGCCCTCGGTTAGTGAACAACCCGTTAGTTCTTCGTATTTGTGCTTGATCGCCTTCGGCAGTGCAGCTCCACCAGAAATGCTGTATTTTAGACTGCTAAAATCAATTTTGCCCGCAACAACATCGGGATGATTGCAGATAGCCGTGTATATTGCGGGTACGGCAGCAAAGAATGTTGGTTTTTTGTGATGAAATGCCTGCAAGCACTTGTCGGTTTCGTAGCGCGGCTGCATGATGATCCGACCACCACGGGCTGCTACGAAGTTCAAGCAGACAGTCATCGCGAAAACGTGGAAAAACGGTATGACGGCCAAAACAGAGTCTGCGCCATCGCCAAGCTGCGAAAACCAATTGCCGGCCTGTTGAATGTTTACATAGAGATTGTTGTGGGTGAGCGTTGCTGCCTTCGGTAAACCGGTAGTCCCACCTGTAAACTGGAGCGCAGCAATGTCATCTGGTTCAATCGCAACGGGCGACGGGTCGCCGAGATTGTTGATAAAATCGCGGTATCGCAAAACTGCGTTTGAATATTCGGGCTGAGCGACAGTCAGCCCGCGTTTATCGGCAACCAGAGGGAATAGCCAATTGTTTGGCCATGGCAAGACGTCCGCAAAAGGGCAGACGACCAACGTCTTAACTGTCGTTGTCCCCACACACGGCGCCACGAGGGAAAAGATCGCCTGAAGGTCAAGCGTCACCATCACTTCAACCTCGGCTAACTCGACCAACTGCCTGACAATATTGTCAGGATAGGTCGGATTGAAGTTCACCACGGTGCCACCGATGCTCAAAATGGCATAATAGAAAATCGGATAATAGGGGCAATTGGGCAAAAACAAGCCAACACGAGTGCCCTTGGTGACGCCCTGAGCTTGCAAGCCTTTTGCCGCTTTACGCACCAACGCGCCCATTTGCCCGTAGCTATATCTTTTGTTGAGAAAGTCGCAAAACTCGTTGTCAGCGAATTGGGTGACCGACTGGTGCCAAAACTGCGGAACAGTACCCTCATGCAACGGTGCATCCCAATTGACTTGGTTTGGGTAATCCTTCAGCCACGGAAGCCCATCTATTCCAGTTTCTCTTTTAGCCATTGCGAAACCTTTTTATTTTTAATAAAATTGTAAACGTTTAAGCTGGCGAAACCAGTCGCGAAATTAGAAACTCATTTATTGAGGTGAAAAAAAAGTCGCTCCCATTGATAGCCGCACCAATTCCGAACCAGCAAGAAACATTAGCGTCATAATTACCAACGATGCAAACGCAAAAACAATTTACTCCTGAAACGTCATCCTATCAGAACCTATGGCTGTAAAACCAAAACGTCTGCTCGCGGAGCTTGAACTCCACCTAAACATCCTTGACCAGCTCCCCTATGCGCTGCTCCAGTTAAACCGGCGTGGCAAAATTGTCTGGGCAAATCTGGAAGCAAACGACTTAGTCGGCAATGATCCTGTCGAGCGTCATGTGGGTGAACTTTTTCCAAGTGCAATCTTGGGCGAGGCCATTGAAGCAGCCTTAGACGATAAGCAAAGTATGCGTCTGGAGTTCCGCTGGTCGCGCGGCGTGCCGCGCGACCTAATCGCGAGCATTGTTCCGTTAACCATTAAAACACCACAGGGCGGATGGCTGGTCGTGACGCTGCAAGACGTAACCAGCCAACGCCAGGCCGACCGGATGCGTGTCGACTTTGTCGCGAATGCTAGCCATGAATTGCGGACTCCCCTCTCGAGCTTGGTCGGTTTCATTGAAACGCTCCAAGGTCCGGCGGCCAACGACAGCGAGGCCCGAGATCGTTTTTTGCGAATCATGCAGGGTGAGGCCAATCGAATGAGCCGGTTGGTCGAAGACCTTTTGTCTCTCTCTCGCATTGAAATGAACGCGACCCAAAAACCAAATGCGCCAGTCGATGTTGCAGCGATCGCTCGCACCGTTCAAGAATCTTTGGAGCTCAAAGCCGACGCCAATGGCCAGGTCATTGAAATCGAAATCAACGGCGACACGGTGGTTGCCGGCGACCAAGACGAATTAACGCAAGTCATTTGGAACTTAACCGACAACGCGATTAAATACAGCGCGTTCGATTCCACAATAAAGATACGGATTAAACAACAAATCAGCACCCAGTCGGTCACGATCAGTGTCAAAGACCAGGGTGACGGCATCGCGGCAGAACATTTAGGCCGATTGACAGAGCGGTTTTATCGGATCGACAAGGCGCGGTCGCGGCAGCTAGGCGGCACAGGGCTGGGGTTGGCAATTGTCAAGCATATTCTCAATCGGCACGATGCTGCGATGGAAATCAAAAGCACAGTAGGCAAAGGTAGCACCTTTAAGGTGTCTATTCCGATTTTTGGACACTGAGCCATGATCGTTGTGCCGATCCCGTACCAGAACGAAGATTGTTAAGCACTGCTGACTTGATCCTGCAGCAATGTTTCAACGCGAGCTTTCAAGAACCGGACATGAACACGATTTGACCACATACGTAACATGATTGTCATATTGAGGCACTAGCCAGCGATCTGCCGGCGTTGGTTCGCCAAACTGGCTTACTATCAACGGGACCCAAGCAAAGGAACGGATCTCATGAAAAAGCTTCTAATCGCTGCCGCAGTTGTCGCTGCTGCTGCTACCGCTGCGGACGCACAGCGCACCGCAATCCGCGTTGTCGGTTCTTCAACCGTCTTCCCATTCGCCACCAAAGTTATCGAAGAATTCGCTGCCACCACTGACTATGAAGCACCAGTTTTGTCTTCTGACGGTTCAGGCGGCGGCTTCAAGCTGTTCTGTAAAGGCGTTGGCTTGGATCACCCAGACATCTCAAACGCTTCTTCTCGTCAGCTCGGCAAAAAGCCGCTTTGCGACGAAACCGGCGTTGAATTCTCTGAATTCATGATTGGTTACGACGGTATCGTTTTAGCAAACGCCAACGAAGGCGTTGAGCTATCTGTTACCTTGGACCAGTTGGCAGACGCTCTAAACGCAACTGTTTACACAACAGCCCCAAATACCAATATCAACCCAGGCTGTTATGCTAACCCTTACACCAAGTGGTCAGACATTGATCCGTCTTTGCCAGCAATCGAAATTGAAGTTTTGGGTCCACCATCTTCTTCTGGTACCCGCGCTGCATTCGAAGAGATTGTTCTTGAAGAGAAGTATGACGATGTTTGTGACATCGAAGTTCGTCAAGACGGTCACTACATCGAAGCTGGTGAAAACGACTCAGCGATCGTTGACGAATTGGCTGCAAACCCAGACGCGTTCGGTATCTTCGGTTACAGCTTCCTAGCCAACAACGCTGACCGCATCAAAGGCGCTACCGTTGGCGGTGTTGCTCCGACTTTCGAAGAGATTGCTGCACAGAATTACCCAGTGTCGCGTTCACTATACTTCTACGTCAAGCACAACCACTTGGGCGTTGTTGATGGCATGGAAGAGTATATCCAGCTGTTCATCGACATGGCTCAGCCAGGCGGTGCACTTGAAGGTCTTGGCCTGATCCCAGGTTCAGAAGCTGACCGTGCTGCTTTGCAGGCTGCTGCTGACGCGCTTTAGGTTGCTTTCAGCATCCACATGAATTTAGAAAGGCTCACTTTGTGGGCCTTTCTTTTTAGTCGTGTTAGCTTAAGAAATATTAATCACAAGGTCGTTTTTCTTAGCAAAGCCTGGTTGTCACAATGGTTTCGGTTTTGGTAAGAAAATTGTCGTTTTGGTGAACTAAGCATCCACCTTATTGCGGCTGATCACGCTGATTAAATGACCAGATGGAAAAATCGGCTGAGAGTCGAACGGAGTAACGGACATGAATAGTGGAAGCGGCATGATGCGCATTGGCGTAACAGTGCCATTAGTAAGCCTGATTGCGTTATTCCTGATCCTCAACATGTTCTTTGGCGCATGGATCCTGGCCCTACCGATGGCGGCGGCGCTGTCATTTTTGATTTTCTTTGTCGGTGCAAACCGAGTGAAGTCATCGGTTGAAGATTTGGCCGCAGCACGAGCGACAAGTGTCAATCTTTTTGGTTTGCCCGATCTGCCGCGGTTTTATGGTTTTCTCCATGTTTTTTGCTGGTTTATCCCCCCAATCATTTTTGTCGTGCTATGGCAGATATTCGGCAGCGCCTGGATGGATGCTCAGCGAACAACGCTCAACATGGAAGTTGTCAGTCTGGTCGTCACGGCCTACGAAGGACTGAACATTGATTATGAAGGCATGCGTCGCGCGACAAATGGGCTTTTCTCGCATTATTTTCTCGGTACAGACATTGCGCCTGATCTTCAACAATTCGAAGAAGGGTTTACCCTTGCTTTCGACAAAAAATTCATTGCCAGACGCTGGTTTTGGCTTGCACTGCTAATGGCGGCGGTCGCCCTGTGGCGATTGACACCGGAGCAATATCACAGCCCGCAAAGCAAGACAGCTGCCCTCGGGGGTCTGCTGGCAACAACCCTGGCCCTGTTTTTGACTGGGTTTGTTTGGATCGGCTCTGGTCTCGCTGTTTTGTTGGCAATGCTTGTGTTTTTCTGGATCGCTGCTGGACGCGCTGGCGGAGGCATCATTCGCGCACTGATCGTCGTGTCACTTATCGCTATCTTGCTGTCTTGGGCCATTAGCATTTGGCGCAACTGGAGTGTAAATAACGAAGCAATAACAAGCGGTATTGAGGCGGCGCTTATCTCGGATGAACGAGGGAAAAACCCGTTCCCCGATTGGCTGGCGATTGCCGCCACTGTTGGTTTCGCGGTGAGTGGGATTTTATCGATGAAGCGCGGGCCGATTGGCGCCCTTTTCGGTAAACTGTTGCTAGCTGGTGGTGGCATAAGCGGGATCGTCTTTCTACATCACATCACACAATGGGGCGCTGGCGGCTGGATCTTCTCGTTACTCGTGCTGGCCGGATCACTGGTCGTACTTTACCAATCGGGCGAACGCTTTGCCTTAAACAAGGCACCATCTTTGATCCTGCTTGTTGGCTCCAGTGTTTTTGTCCTTGTGACGATCGTTAGTCTGGCCGAGATGATGACTTGGGTGCAAAACTTTGTCGCCACCGAGTTTGGGCGGCCACCAAAGGGCTTGATTGACACCAATGGTGGTAAAGTTGATCGCCTAATTGCCGAACTCCGTAAAGGCGTCGAAATCACGCCAGAAATTATGAAAGATGTGCGAGCAAAGCCAGCACACTTAGACGCGGCAAAAGAGTGGATGTTGCAAAGCAATTTGATTAGCCGCTTTATCTATTTTGGGGTTTTGGGATCCGTTGTCTTGGGCGCGCTGCTTTCTGTTGTTTTCATCCGACCGAAAACAAAAGCGCGCTCGGTCCATGAAGGCAGTGCAACCATTTTGCTGATCACCGCTTCGGCCATCGCAATTTTGGTGACCGTCGGCTTGGTTCTAGCCTTGCTCGGCTCCGCCGAATTATTTTTTTTCCAAGTACCCGCCCAGGAATTTCTGAACGAACTGGTTTGGAACAAAGGCGGCATTAACGATGGACAGGGCGCAGAGCGAAAAAGCTCGCTGGGCGCGCTGCCTGTTTTTTACGGCACAATGATGGTATCACTGGTCGCCTTGCTGTTTGCCGTCCCCATCGGATTATTTTCCGCCATTTACATGAGTGAGTATGCCAGCGCGACCACTAGAAATATTTTCAAACCTATTCTGGAAATTTTGGCTGGTGTGCCAACGATCGTCTATGGTGTTTTTGCGTTGCTGATCGTCGGCCCTGTGTTCCGCGATATCTGGGAAACAGTTGGCGAGCCAATCACCGGATACAGTATGGCTGGGCGCTCTGCCCTGGTTGCGGGCTCCGTCATGGGTATCATGCTGATCCCCTTCATCAGCTCGCTGAGCGATGATGCCCTGAAATCAGTGCCACGCCCTCTACGTGATGGTTCCCTCGCCCTGGGTGCCAACAAGTCCGAGACCATTTTGAAAGTTTTATTACCCGCTGCTCTACCAGGCATCATGGGGGGTATCCTGCTGGCGACCAGTCGTGCGATTGGCGAAACCATGATCGTGGTTTTGGCCGCGGGACGCGCGGCTAAATTGTCGGCCAACCCATTGGAACCCATGACGACTGTCACAGTACAAATTGTTGAGTTTTTGACGGGCGACTTATCACTAGACACACCGGAAGCACTCTCGGCGTTTGGTTTGGGTCTAGTGCTGTTCCTAGCGACGCTTGTTCTTAATATGGTTGCGATTGTCATCGTGCGCCGATACCGGCTCAAATATAGCTAAAGGCGGAGTGCTCAATATGTCTTCAGATACATCAAATGCTATCAGCCCGCACGTGAGCAAGGCCGCAGCATCCCGCCGTGCGAGCCGCCAAAGCACTGAGGTGGTCTTTCGCTCGATTGGACTTGGGTCTCTAATGCTCGCCGCGGGTGTTTTGGTCTGGCTGATGTGGGGCATCATCGACAAGGGCCGATACGGCTTCACCCAGCACATGATGGAATTGACGGTCTATATTGATCCCGAACCCCTACGGCAAAGAGAAGGCGAACGCGATAGCCGTTACCGTTCTCGCCTTGCCAAAGATAGCATCTATCGGACTTATTTAGCGCAAGCATCGTCCGTTTACTTTGACGAGATGCCAGAGAAAACCTTGGAAGCCGTCAGCCACCTATTTTCCGATGCGGCTGCCTATCAAATCCGTGACGGGTTGCGCGCGGGCGAGCATCAACCTGGTGACACGGTGACGATGTGGGCGCTGATGGACGACCTCGTTGATGTTCATCAAAAGGGCTTGTTCCCCGAGGAAGCGATTCTGGCGCAGGGCGAATTTGACGAAACCAACGTCGCCGCTATGAAGCATTTGGCCGAAGTAGGCGCATTGAAAAACCGTTTGTATCTTGGTTTTCCGAGACTCAACCTCGAGATTTGGCTACCATTCGTTGGCAAACAATCGATCGAAGTCGCCAAGGGCGCGCCAGGCATTCTAACCTCACCTGATTCCAGCAACCCAGAAATGGCTGGTTTGGGCCGCGGCATTCAAGGCACCATTCTGATGCTGCTTGTCGTGATTGCTGTTGCGGTGCCTCTCGGGGTCGCCGCCGCCATTTATCTGGAAGAATTTGCCCCCAAAAATCGCTTCACAGACCTTATTGAAATTAATATCAACAACCTGGCGGCAGTCCCGTCGATTATTTTCGGCGTTCTTGGCTTAGGGGTCTTGATTAATCTGCTGTTCCCCTTTGCCACTGGTTGGCCAATTATTGGTGGGTTGGTGCTATCCTTTATGACTCTGCCGACCGTCATTATCTCGAGCCGAGCGGCGATTTTGGCGGTGCCGTCTAGCTATAAAGAGGCAGCCATCGGTCTCGGAGCAAGCCGAATGCAAGCCGTATTCCAGCATGTGCTGCCAGCTGCTTTGCCAGGCATCGTATCGGGCGTCATCATCGGTATCGCTCAGGCTGCTGGCGAAACAGCCCCCCTGCTGCCGATTGGTATGAAGACATTTGCCCTTGGTGATTATACCGATGGGTTAGGATGTTTGTTCCAAACCGGCACTGCCATGCCAGCACAAATCTTTTTTTGGGCTGAACACGCTGAGCGGCTATTCAAATTCAAAGCCAATGCTGCGATCATTGTGCTTTTGGTCTTGATCCTAAGCCTGAACGCAATCGCAACCTATATTCGCTGGCGCGCAGAGCGCAACAAGTAAAGGATTTTTAACCATGACCACTGCAGCGAAAATGACAGCGAAAGATGTCGGTGTTTTCTATGGCGAAAATGATGCGCTCCGAGGCGTAAATCTTGACATCTTTGAGAAAGAGGTAATCGCTTTTATTGGCCCCTCTGGCTGTGGTAAATCAACATTCCTTCGGTGTTTGAATCGGATGAATGATACAATTGATATTTGTAAAGTATCTGGTCAGATTCTTTTAGAAAATGAAGATATTTACGATGACAAAGTGGACCCAGTTCAGCTCAGAGCTAAAGTTGGGATGGTCTTTCAAAAGCCTAACCCTTTTACAAAATCAGTCTATGATAATATCGCATATGGTCCTCGCATTCATGGATTGGCTGCAAATAAATCTGAACTAGATGAGATTGTTGAGCAATCTTTGCGACGTGCAGCAATTTGGGATGAGGTAAAAGACCGCTTAGATGCGCCCGGTACAGGCTTGTCTGGTGGTCAGCAGCAAAGAATTTGTATTGCCCGCGCAATTGCCACTTCGCCAGACGTTCTTCTAATGGATGAACCTTGTTCCGCATTGGATCCCATTGCCACGGCTCAGGTAGAAGAGTTAATAGATGAACTTCGACAAAACTTTTGTGTCGTGATTGTGACGCATTCGATGCAGCAAGCAGCCAGAGTAAGTCAACGCACTGCTTTTTTTCATTTGGGAAGTTTAGTGGAATTTGGGCAAACTGATAAAATTTTTACAAACCCAGAGGATCCGCGCACAGAAAGCTACATAACCGGTCGGATTGGATAGGAGTTATCAATGCAAAATGGCCAACATATAAGATCGGCATTTGATAAAGCGCTTGAAGGCATTCAAGCTAATATGCTGAAAATGGGTGGACTGGTAGAGGCTAATATTATCAGTGCAGCAAAAGCGTTAGAAGAACGCGACGTAGAACTTGCTGAAAAAGTTCGAGAGCGCGATAGGCAAATTGATAATTTGGAAGAGCTTATCAACGACGGGATTTCTCGTTTTATAGCTCAAGAGTCACCCGTTGCAACGGATCTTAGAGTTTTGCTTTCAATACTTAAAGTTTCAAACAATCTTGAGCGAATTGGCGATCATGCCAAGAACACGGCTAAACGGACGCATGTACTCTTGCATTTAAAGGATATTGAAAACTCTCAAGCTGCGCTGCGAAGACTCTCCAAAGATGTCCAACTGATGTTAAAGGATGCTTTGGATGCGTATATTAATAGAGATGCAGATTTAGCTTTAGACGTTATTGCTAGAGATACAGAGGTTGATGAGTTATATAGTGGCCTTTTTCGAGAATTTTTGACTTATATGATGGAGGATCCTAGAAACATTACGGCCTGCATGCACCTTCACTTTATCGCAAAAAATATCGAGCGAATGGGTGATCATGTAACGTCAATTGCGGAACAGGTTGTAT